>NZ_DBLZAX010000003.1:0-266446 GCF_057607445.1 Xylanibacter sp.
CTGAAGGCGCCTTCGGCAGAACTTGAAATGGTGGAAATGTCAAAGTCGCCATATTCTAATAAAGTGCGTTTTCCGTTTTCCCATATAGCGGCAGAAATCGGGTTCTCCTCAGAAGCCAGCTTAATGTCTGTGTTGATGGCGTCTCCGCAAATAATACCATTGTTGCTTACGGCTTTAAATCTGCCACACTTTGTGAAGTCGCTCGGGTCAGCCTCTGTGATCCATGAAAGCGTTCCGTCTTTTGTGTTATAAATGAAGCTTTCCATGTCCATTCCGTTTATGGAATGCTCAGTGGCTAATGACGTTCCGACAAAGTACTGGCCGTTGGGTGATATTCCACATCCGCTGATGTTTTCGCCAAGGATCTTGAATCCTTTCTCTGCGTTGGCATTATTCGGTAATGCCGTAAAAGCAGCCATTAGAAAAATGAAGATCTTTTTCATAAGCAAAAAGGTTTAAAGTTTTTAAAACAATTATTTCACACAAATATTCATCGTCCGATTTACGTCTGCCAGAAAACAGAACAAATATCTTCAAGAAAGCATTATGTCCGGCAGACTTTTCTCACTTGCAAATGTATGCATTGCTTTAAACAAATGCAAACCGAAGATATCCAACTTTCTGAAAATCGGTGATAATAAATAATAAAAAGTCTGATTATATTTACAATCAGACTTCAATTTTCAGGAAATAATCTTAAATGGCATAAAAACCTTACACGCAAGTATCAAACAGACTCTTTCAGTTTGTCTCTATACATGGAAGGTGTTATTCCAACAATCTTGCGAAAAAGTTCAACAAATGTTGTGTACGACTTAAACCCTACACTCTCCGCTATGGCGTTCAACGTATAAGAACCATAGCCTGCTGTGTCGGACATACGCAGACAAGCAAGATGGATGCGGTAATCGTTAACATAATTCTTGAAACTTTTATGGAACGTGTCGTGTATTACAAGCGAAACATACTTGTTGTTAGAGCCCACTAAAACGGCAAGGCGAGCAAGAGAAAAATCGGGACGGCAAAATTCCGTTGTGTTCTCCATTATATCAATCACTGAATCGAGCAGCTTTCTGCGCATGTCATCATTGATGCCACCCGACTTGGCTTTATGTGCCATATCGTCAGACTGCTCTGAGACACCGGCATCCTTGACTACATCATCGGCATCATAGGCTGCCAGCCTACCCCGAAGCTGTTCGGCCTCGGCCTCCGACTCTTTAAGACGGCTTACCGCATCGTTCAGGCGCTGCCTCATTATCTCCTGATTATTGACAAAGTTGCGGTTGACGACAAACAGATTGTTGTAGCTCTTGTCTATACGCTTTTTCTGTCTATATACAACAAGCAAGAGCAGCCCTACGACAAGCGTTACCACAGACACGGCGGCTATGGTGTATCTTTGCGCCGAGATTGTGAGCACACGCTCCTTCTCGCGCTCGTTGAGCGAGGCTATGTATTTGTCATACTTGTCCATCTCATAAAGCGTCTGCTCGTTTTTGACTCTATCGAAATCATGTATATTGTAAACCGAGTCTCTGTCTTTCTGATAACGGGCACGGTATCTGCTTGCCGACTTGTAGTCGCCTTGGGCATCAAAATAGTCGGCATGGTCCAAAAGAACATCAAGATAGAAATAATGAATGCCGTGCTTCACAGCAGTGTTTTCACACAGCTTGAGATATTTAAGCGTAGAGTCGCGCTCGCCAAGCTCCATATAGCTTTTATATAGCTTTTTATAAGCTGAACAAATAAATCTCGGCTCCATGCCGACATCAAAGCTATATGACAACAAACTCTTGAAATTACTGACGGCCTGGGCGAAATTCTTCTCTGCTATAAGTATCAAGCCATAATTAAAGCGCCCCATAAAATTGTCAGCCTTGCTGTTCTTGTCCTTCAACTTTTCAGACAAATTAAAACATTTACGGGCCTCGCGTGTCTTTCCTAACTGTACATTCAATATGGTAAGGTTCGTTAATATTTTATACTCATTTTGATGGTCACGGTATTTACTACAGCACTTGTATCCCGTCTCATAATACGTATAAGCCTTCTCCAACTCATTGAACGCACAGTAAACATTTGCTATATTATTATAAAACCGTCCTATTCCTTTCTGGTCTTCACAAGTCTTTATTATCCGCAAGCCGCTGAAATAGGCCTTAAGGGCATCTGCAAATCCTCCTTTCATGTAATAAATGTTGCCTTTCTTCAGGAACGCCATGGCGCAATGATATTTGTCTTCGTCGGACAGCTTGTCGTCCATACGGTTACATACAACCATGTAATACACCAGCGCCGTGTCCTGATGACCTGCCTCAAGATAGCGGTCGGCCTGCCTCATCACACTCTTTATCGACGACTTTGACGTCTTTTTGACCAATGTCATATAGTCTTTGGCCAGCACGCGGGCACCGGCGCATGAGGGCAGGAGCATCAGCAGCACAAGCAGAAGCGTGCGCAACGCCATGAAGCAAGAATTTAAAACTGTACGAAGGGCACCGGCCTTATCGTGTGCAGGTTCTGCCGTAGAGAGCTGCGAACCAAGGCACCGAGATATCTGTGATGCCGGATTATAGGATGAATTTATAATGCTTATGATGATTTTCATTATCCGTAATGATTTCTACGTTTATATTCAAGGCCTGTAGAGAAAGCCAAAATATCAGCAAAGATAGTGAAAGGTGAGAGCAATACAAAATGAAAAAATACTTTTTTTTATTTTTATTGCCGAACCGACGACTATCTTATTCAAAAAAATATGGATAAACTTAGCCTGTACGAGTTTACAGCATGGTGCTCACCAATACTCTTCCATGCACGGCAGACACGCAATATTTAATGCTCACAAGACTGCCGTCCGTCACCTTGGCGCCACTACAACAGGGAAATAAGCCGTGGGCGGCAACGCAGGATGCGGATGCAGATGGGTGCTTAGACTGTGAACTATTGAATACCATGACTAAGGCAAACAAGCTAAATAAGGCACAAAAAAAGGGCGCGGCTCTTACGGACCGCGCCCTTGGGCTATGATATATTCATCTTAAAGTTGCCGCAAGCGGCGCTAAACGGGATGTTATTTCACCTCTATCTGACGTGCTGCAGGACATTCGGGCTTAGCCATCTTAGGCAGCGTTACGGTGAGCACGCCGTCGTTTACTCTGGCTGCGATAGCCTCCTTCTCAACGTCGTCGGGCAGCAGCAGCGTCTGTTCAAACTTGCTGTAGGCAAACTCGCGGCGCAGATAGTGGCTCTTCTTGTCCTCCTCTTTCTTCTCGGTGTGAGCCTCCATGTGTATGTGCAGGTTGCCGTCCTTGTCGATGTTCACGTTGAAGTCGTCCTTGGTCATTCCCGGGGCAGCCACTTCCACGGTGTAATCTTTCTCGGTTTCCTTGACGTTGATGGCCGGTGCCGTAGCCTTAGTTCTTGTCATGAAGTCTGTGTCAAAGAAGTCGTTGAAAACTTCGGGCATCCAATTGTTTCTGCTAATTACTGGTAACATAATAAATCCTCCTTATAATTTTTTTAATCCTTTCATTTTTCTGCCGCCCTGCCCGCCGGTATCCCGGTCGCGCCTTGCGGCTGCCTGAGGCTCCTGAGCCAAAGGCTTTCGCTTACATAAGTGCAACATGCGTGCCACTTACAGATTTAGACAAATTGGCATTATTCATTGACAATATGTCAGAAAAGATTAATTTTTTTAAACTTTCGAGCCGAAAACACTAGCATTTTGTCAGAATATGATAGCCTGCCCCACCCTTCGCAGCACCAAAACATGCACTATCGTTATGCCGTAGCCCTAAATTACGGCACAGACTTGGCATCATGCAGGCAAAAGCCGCGCAAGCTCCCAATTTCTAAGAGGATGCCTTTTGCATCATAAAAGAATATCTTTTACACGCCAAAAGGGCAACTTTCGCAGGCTGAAACACGGCATTTTGCAACCGAACGCCCATAAAACGAATAACCATCTGATTATCAATATATTACACAACATGCAAATATTATAACGGAGACAACCGCATGAATTTTACTAAAAATGCCGGCATGGCAGGCTGGATGGCGTTAAACGCAAGCATGGAGAACCCACGGGAATGAAACAGACAAAAGCCGCTAATGGCACAAACGAAAGGCAGGGGCACAAAAAAAGGCAGGGCGCACAACGGCGCCCCGCCCATGGAGACTATGAAAAAATAAATTTATAGCGTTCTTTCCATTAGTCGTTCAACTTAGCCTTGATGAACTCGCGGTTCAGACGGGCTATGTTGGCGATGGTCTCGTTCTTCGGGCACTCAGCCTCGCAGGCGCGGGTGTTGGTGCAGTTACCGAATCCGAGCTCTTCCATCTTCATTATCATTGCCTTGGCACGCTTGGCAGCCTCGGGACGACCCTGGGGCAGAAGAGCCAGCTGGCTTACCTTAGAGCTTACGAAAAGCATGGCAGAACCGTTCTTGCAGGCAGCAACACAAGCGCCGCAGCCGATACAAGTAGCGCAGTCCATAGCCTCGTCGGCAGCCTCTTTAGGTATAAGAATGGCGTTAGCGTCCTGGGGCTGTCCGGTGCGTACGGTGATATATCCGCCTGCCTGTATGATCTTGTCGAATGCTCCGCGGTCAACCATGCAGTCCTTGATAACAGGGAATGCAGCCGAACGCCACGGCTCAACGGTGATGACGTCGCCGTCCTTGAACTTACGCATATACAGCTGGCATGTTGTAGCTCCGGTGTTAGGGCCGTGAGGATGTCCGTTGATGTAGAGCGAGCACATGCCGCAGATGCCCTCGCGGCAGTCGTGGTCGAACACGAACGGCTCCTTGCCTTCCTCAATGAGCTGCTCGTTCAGAATGTCGAGCATCTCGAGGAAAGATGTATCATCGGGGATGTCCTTCATCTCGCGTGTGTCAAAATGGCCCTCGGCTTTCGGTCCGTTCTGACGCCAGAATTTCAGTGTGAATGAAATGTTTGCCATATTTTTAGTTCTTATAATTTCTGGTTTGTACTTTTATTGCTTCATAGTGCAGAGGCTCCTTGATAAGCTCGGGCGCCTTCTCGTCGCTGCCCTGGTACTCCCAGCAGCCTACATAGAAGAAGTTTTCGTCGTCGCGCTTAGCCTCGCCTTCCTCAGTCTGGTACTCCTCACGGAAGTGACCGCCGCATGACTCGTTACGAGAGAGAGCGTCGTAAGCCACGAGCTCGCCCATTGTGATGAAGTCGCGCAGGTGTATAGCCTTGTCAAGCTCGGTGTTAAGACCCTCTTTTGAGCCCGGGATAAACAGGTTGGTCTCAAACTCCTTGCGTATTTTCTTGATCTTCTCGAGACCTGTCTTCAGGCCCTCGGCTGTACGGCCCATGCCCACATACTCCCACATTACGTGGCCAAGTTCCTTGTGGATAGAGTCGACAGAGCGCTTGCCCTTGATGTTCATCAGGCGGTCGATTTCAGCCTGAACGGCCTTTTCAGCCTCCTCAAACTCGGGCAGGTCGGTAGAGATGCGAGGCCAGATAGACTGGTCGGCCAGATAGTTCTGTATGGTGTAAGGCAGAACGAAGTAGCCGTCGGCCAGACCCTGCATAAGAGCTGACGCACCCAGACGGTTGGCACCGTGGTCAGAGAAGTTGCACTCGCCGATGGCGAACAGACCTGTGATGCTTGTCATGAGCTCATAGTCAACCCAGATACCGCCCATTGTATAGTGGATGGCAGGATAGATCATCATCGGGTTGTAATACTTCACGCCGTTAATCTCGTTAGCAAGCTCGCCCGGATTGACGTCTGTGATTTCCTCATACATGTCGAAGAGGTTGCCGTAGCGCTGGCGTACAACGTCGATGCCGAGGCGCTCGATGCTCTCAGAGAAGTCGAGGAACACGGCCAGACCTGTGTTGTTAACACCGAAGCCCTTGTCGCAGCGCTCCTTGGCAGCACGCGAAGCAACGTCGCGGGGAACGAGGTTACCGAATGCCGGATAGCGGCGCTCCAGATAGTAGTCGCGGTCTTCCTCAGGAATGTCGCTTCCCTTCTTTGTTCCGGCCTGCAGAGCCTTGGCGTCCTCAAGCTTCTTGGGCACCCAGATACGTCCGTCGTTACGCAGAGACTCAGACATAAGCGTAAGCTTCGACTGGTTGTCTCCGTGTACAGGGATACATGTCGGGTGGATCTGAACGTAAGAAGGATTGGCGAAGTAAGCGCCCTTGCGGTAGCAAGACATGGCAGCTGTACAGTTACAGCCCATGGCGTTGGTTGAAAGGAAGTATGTGTTACCGTATCCGCCGGTAGCTATAACCACTGCGTTGGCAGAGAAGCGCTCCAGCTTTCCGGTTACGAGATTCTTGGCAATGATACCACGTGCACGGCCGTCAACGAGCACAACGTCTTCCATTTCGTAGCGTGTGTAGAGCTTAACGCGGCCTGCGTGTATCTGGCAGCTGAGTGCAGAGTAGGCACCGAGCAGCAGCTGCTGGCCTGTCTGACCCTTAGCGTAGAATGTACGTGACACCTGAGCACCGCCGAACGAACGGTTGGCAAGCATGCCGCCGTATTCGCGTGCGAAAGGAACACCCTGTGCAACACACTGGTCGATGATGTTGTTAGACACCTCAGCCAGACGGTAAACGTTAGCCTCGCGTGCACGGTAGTCACCACCCTTCACTGTGTCGTAGAACAGACGGTAAACAGAGTCGCCGTCGTTCTGATAGTTCTTGGCAGCGTTGATACCGCCCTGAGCAGCGATAGAGTGAGCGCGGCGCGGAGAGTCCTGTATGCAGAAGTTCAACACGTTGAAGCCCATCTCGCCCAGGCTGGCTGCTGCACTGGCACCTGCCAGACCCGTACCTACGACGATAACGTCGAGCTTCAGCTTGTTCTTAGGGTTAACCAGGCGCTGATGTGCCTTATAGTTGGTCCATTTTTCAGCTATCGGACCTTCAGGTATTCTGGAATCTATTTGTTTTGCCATAATATTCTTTCTAAATAATTATGAATTTTGAGTTACGCATTTTGAACTACAATTACAACAGGCTCGGTGCGCATCCGAAAGCGAAAGCAAGCACTACAACGAGGAAGCCCAGCATGAGGAGAGTTGTGTAAACCAGGCCGATGACCTTCCAGCGCTGGAACCAAACCTTGCCGCTCCATCCGAAAGTCTGCATTGCGCTCCAGAATCCGTGTGAGAGGTGGAACCAGATAGCAGCAAGCCAGATGATGTAAAGCACAACGTAAACCGGGCAAGAGAATGTGTCTACGATGTAGGCAAATCCGTCAGCCGGATGATGAGGAACGCTGATGCCTGTCAGTTCGGCAAACATCATGTTGTACCAGAAGTTGAACAAGTGAAGCAGAAGACCGAGCAGAACGATGATGCCGAGCACCAGCATGTTCTGAGAAGCCCACTCCACCTTAGAGGGACGTGTTGTCACAGCGTAGCGCTCGTTTCCGCGTGCACGGCGGTTCTGCATTGTCAGCAGGAACGCATATACGATGTGAATCACCGCAAGAGCCGCAAGAGCCAGAGTTGCAACAAGTGCATACCAGTTGGCTCCGAGGAACTCACAAACCATGTTGTAAGCATCTCCTGAGAAAAGAGCTACTACGTTCATTGACATGTGGAACGTCAAGAACAGGATAAGCGCAATACCTGTTACGGACATCACGACTTTCCTTCCAATAGATGAATTACATAACCACATAAATGATTGAAATTTAAGTATTTAACTGTATTAATTAATAATGTTTCTCTACATTTAAGTGTACTGCATAACCCAAGGTCAGCCCCGCCGCAATACCTTCTTTTAGGTATTTTAGCGTTTATTATGAGGATGCAAATATACTCTATTTTAGCGATAAATCAAACTATTTCATCAAAAATTCAATTTAATTTCTTACTTTTGCGCCAAATTGATATTGCTCTAAAAATTATAAGGATAATATGCTTCTTAAATATGACGTCATCGTGATAGGCGGCGGACACGCCGGCTGCGAGGCTGCCACGGCCTCGGCCAACATGGGCGCAAGCACCTGCCTTGTGACGATGGACATGAACAAAATTGCGCAGATGAGCTGCAACCCGGCCATCGGCGGAATAGCAAAGGGACAGATTGTCAGGGAAATCGACGCGCTGGGCGGACAGACGGCAATAGTGACCGACGCCACAGCCATACAGTTCAGGATGCTCAACCGCTCAAAAGGCCCGGCCGTGTGGAGCCCGAGGGCACAATGCGACAGAGGCAAGTTTATATGGAAATGGCGCGAGGTGCTCGACACGACGCCCAACCTCGACATCTGGCAGGACGAGGCCTGCGAGCTCATAATAGAGAACGGCGAGGCCGCGGGAGTGAAGACCGTGTGGGGAGTTGAGCTGAGAGCCAAGAGCGTGGTGATAACGGCGGGAACCTTCCTGAACGGACTGCTGCACATAGGACGCAAGCAGCTGCCCGGCGGACGCATAGCCGAGCCGGCCGTGAAAGACCTGACCGAAAGCATAACACGCCACGGAATAAGAAGCGCAAGGATGAAGACCGGCACGCCGGTGCGCATAGACATGAGGTCGGTGCACTTTGAGGACATGGAGATACAGGAGGGCGAAAACGACTTCCACCAGTTCAGCTTCATGGCTCCCCACCGACAGCTCAGGCAGCTGCCGTGCTGGACATGCTACACAAACAAGGAGGTGCACGACACGCTGAGAAGCGGACTGGCCGACTCGCCGCTCTACAACGGACAGATACAGAGCATAGGGCCGCGCTACTGCCCCTCGATAGAAACAAAGCTGGTAACCTTCCCCGACAAGGAGCAACACCCGCTCTTCCTTGAGCCTGAAGGCGAAACCACCAACGAGATGTATCTCAACGGATTCTCGTCGAGCATGCCGATGGAGGTGCAGATTGCAGCACTGAGAAAAATTCCGGCGCTGCGCGACGCCAAGGTCTACCGTCCGGGCTACGCCATCGAGTATGACTTCTTCGACCCTACCCAGCTCGACCACTCGCTCGAGTCTAAGATAATAAAAGGTCTGTTCCTTGCCGGACAGGTGAACGGAACCACAGGATACGAGGAGGCAGGCGGCCAGGGAACCATTGCCGGAATAAATGCGGCGATAAGATGCGGCGGCGGCGAACCGTTCATCCTTCACCGCGACGAGGCATACATCGGTGTGCTCATTGACGACCTCGTGACGAAAGGCGTCGACGAACCTTACCGAATGTTCACAAGCCGCGCCGAATACAGAATACTGCTCCGACAGGACGACGCCGACGCCCGACTGACCGAGAAGGCCTACAACCTCGGATTGGCAAAGCGCGACAGATACGACTGGTGGATGCAGAAGAAGGAAGCGATGGAAAGCATCATAAACTTCTGCGCCACCACTCACGTCAAGCCGAAGGACATCAACGCGGCGCTCGAGTCGCTCGGCACCACCCCGCTGCGCGAAGGATGCAAGCTGATCGACCTCGTGGCCCGTCCGCAGATTAACCTGCAGAATCTTTCCGAACTTGTACCCGAACTGAAGCAGCTCATAGCCTCGCTGCCCAACCGCAACGATGAAACGGCAGAGGCTGCTGAGATAAAAATGAAATACAAGGGTTACATCGAACGCGAGCGAATTGTGGCCGACAAAATGCACCGCCTGGAGAACATCAAAATAAAGGGCCATTTCAACTATCTCGAGATGGAACAGCTCTCGACCGAGGCCCGTCAAAAGCTTGCAAAAATCAACCCCGACACGCTGGCTCAGGCAAGCCGAATTCCGGGTGTCTCGCCGAGCGACATCAACATCATGCTGGTGCTGATGAAAAGGTAAAACAGCCGTATGTTTCACGTGAAACAAAATGAGCATTTTTTGTTAAGCGAAAACGTTGGAACCGACTGAAAGATAGTAAGATACAAAATCGGGACACAAATTTACTTTAAGGCAAAATTTGATGTTCCTCACGATAAAAAGGAGCAATATTTCAGAACGTCTGACTCCTCTTATTATGCCCTTAGGGTGCCCCTGCCGAGGCACGGCTCTGCCCTGCCCCGACGGCTGCCGTGAGGCGATGCCCGAGGCGCCGAAAAGCCACTTTCTAAAAGGTGGCCTTTCAGCGTGCAAAAGGTATCCTTTCGGGCTGCAAAAGACCACCTTTTGCGAGCCAAAAGACGACCTTTTGGAAAGCCACGAAAAACAGCCCTTTGCAACGGCAGCAGTCTGCCGTCGAAGAATGCGGCCACGATTTCGGCAGAAATATCTGACGACAAAAAAGCAGAAACAGCACAAGCCGCGGCAGCATCTGCCCGCAGCGACAAAACACAACACAGCGGGCGAAAAAGGCGGAAGCACGGACGAAAAAGCCCCACGGCAAGAATATGCGCCGAAAAGGCCGCAAAACGCCGCAAGCGGAAAAACCATGCGGCAGCGCAGCCGGAAAACAAGACATCCGCAACGCCATGCCGCACACATAATATATATATAGCGCACAATGCGCCGAAAACAGCGAACAAGAGATAATATTAGTATAAAGTACGTAACTAAAAAGAAAAGATGAACAACAAAACACTATTGGAGAATCTGAGATGTATTCCTGATTTTCCGCAGAAAGGAGTAAATTTCAGAGACGTAACAACACTGTTTAAGAATCCGAAATGTCTCCAGATAATGGAAGACGAGCTTTACGAGATGTACAAAGACAAGGGCGTAACCAAGATTGTGGGCATAGAGAGCCGCGGCTTCGTCATGGCCTCTGCACTGGCCATAAAGCTCAACGCCGGCGTTGTTTTGTGCCGTAAGCCCGGCAAGCTGCCCGGCGAAACCGTACAGGAGAGCTACTCGAAGGAGT
Source organism: Xylanibacter sp. (assembly GCF_057607445.1). Taxonomy (NCBI): domain Bacteria; kingdom Pseudomonadati; phylum Bacteroidota; class Bacteroidia; order Bacteroidales; family Prevotellaceae; genus Xylanibacter; species Xylanibacter sp. Next base: position 10,816 of record NZ_DBLZAX010000003.1, read on the forward strand.
ATGGCACCGACACTATCGAGATTCATAAGGACGCCATCACCGAGGACGACATCGTGCTGCTGCACGACGACCTGCTGGCTACAGGCGGCACCATGAAGGCTGCGTACGACCTTGTGAAGAAGTTTAACCCGAAGAAAGTATACGTAAACTTCCTCATCGAACTTATACACGAAGACCTCAACGGCCGCAGCAACTTCGAAGAAGACACAGACATAACAAGCCTGCTGCAGGTATAAATTTTTAGGAGTTAAAGAAGTTAGAGTAGTTATCGCCCACTGCGCGGGCTAAGGAGTTAAAGCCATTAGCCCGCGCTTTATTACAAAACTTCTTATGTTGCAAGAGCAAAATAACGGGCATTATTTATATCTTTAAAAGAGTATTCAGAGATATAAGACTGATACCTTATAGAAGCTACCATTACGTATGCCGACACATTATATCATTCCGAAACGCTACAGACATAATGCTATAATGTTCATCAAGCCAAAGCTCACTACATACAGAATAAGGACACATAGGCAAGGCGTATTCAACCGGCAAGGCAAATGGCTTTAACTACTCTAACTACCATAACTCCTTTAACTCCTCTATTTAAAGTTTCACGTGAAACAAAATTTTTCAAAACCATTTTAAATAAGGCACTTACGCGGCATGACTAAAGAAGAAAACGAGAAGAGGCTGGCACGGCTGAAGGCCATTGTGAGCAACCTGCCCGACAAGCCGGGCAGCTATCAATACTATGACGAAAGCGGCACCATAATATATGTTGGCAAGGCCAAGAACCTGAAGAACCGCGTGTCGTCCTACTTTCATAAGGAAGTGGACAGATACAAGACCAAGGTGCTTGTAAGCAAGATTCACGACATAACATATACCGTGGTGAACAGCGAAGAAGACGCGCTGCTGCTCGAGAACAGTCTGATAAAGAAATATCAGCCCAAATACAACATTTTGCTCAAAGACGGCAAGACTTACCCCTCTATCTGCGTAACTAAAGAATATCTGCCGCGCATATTCAAGACGCGTACAATAAACAAGAAATGGGGCTCTTATTACGGTCCTTACAGCCATCTGCCTTCTATGTATGCCGTGCTCGACCTGATAAAAAAGCTGTATAAGCCGCGCACCTGCCGCTTTCCGATAACGCGCGAAGGCATCGAACAGGGAAAATATAAGCCCTGCCTGGAGTATCACATCAAGAACTGCGGCGCGCCGTGCATAGGCAAGCAGAGCTACGAGGAGTATCAGGAGAGCATCGCCCAGGCGCGCGAAATACTGAAAGGAAACACGCGCGAGCTGTCGAAAATGCTCTTCGCGCAGATGCAGAAACTGGCCGAAGAACTGCGTTTTGAGGAGGCAGAAGCCATAAAACAGAAGTATCTGCTGCTCGAAAACTTCTGTTCAAAGAGCGAAGTGGTGAGCCACACGATCAATAATGTAGACGTTTTCTCGGTAACAGACGACGAAAAAACGGCCTATGTGAACTATATCCACGTGATGAACGGCAGCATAAACCAGGCCTTCACGTTCGAGATGAAGAAGAAGCTGAACGAGAGCGAAGACGAGATTCTGCAGCTCGGAATACTGCAAATACGCGAGAAAGTGGGCAGTACGTCGCGCGAAATAATAGTGCCCTTTATCCCCGACATGACGCTCGAAGGCGTTACGTTCACCGTGCCGCAGCGAGGCGACAAGAAGACGCTGCTCGACCTGTCGGTGATGAACGGAAAACAGTATCGTTTCGACCGCCTCAAACAGGCCGAAAAGCTCAATCCGGAGCAGAAATCAGTGCGCCTTATGAAGGAAATTCAGAACGCCCTGAAGCTGCCCAAGATGCCTTATCAGATAGAGATGTTCGACAACTCTAACATCAGCGGAACCGACGCCGTGGCGGCCTGCGTGGTGTTCAAGAAGATGAAACCGAGCAAGAAAGACTACCGGAAATACATAATAAAGACGGTTACAGGCCCCGACGACTATGCCTCGATGCAGGAGGTTGTAAGGCGCCGCTACACCCGTCTGCGCGACGAAGGACAGCCCCTGCCCGACCTCATAATAACCGACGGCGGACAAGGACAGATGAGCGTCGTGAGAGAGGTTGTAGAGGGCGAACTTCACCTCGACATTCCTATAGCCGGACTGGCCAAAGACGACCGCCACCGCACCAACGAACTGCTCTACGGATGGCCGCCCGTAGTGGTCGGAATGAAGACCGACAGCGAGCTTTTCCACCTGCTTACGCACATGCAGGACGAGGTGCACCGCTTTGCCATAACCTTCCACCGCGACAAGCGCAGCAAGCATGCGCTGCACTCGGAACTGGACGACATTAAGGGCATCGGACCCAAGACAAAAGACCTGCTGCTGAAGGAACTGAAGACCGTGAAGCGCATAAAGGAGGCAAGCATTGAAGAAATAGCAGCGATTATAGGGCCTTCTAAGGCAAAAATAATTGCTGAACACTTTGAAAACACATAAAAATAAGGACCGAATATCATACAAAGAACAACATAATGCGTATAAAAGCCTATACACATTGACATTCTTTAACTATATAATACGATGATATTCGCACTCAAAAAAGTATATTTGTGATTTAGAATGCAACAAAACAAAGCCTTATGATAAAGAACAAAATAATAACAATCTGCGCTGTCCTACTGTCACTAATCCAACCATTGCCGTCCGCGTCAAACGGCATAACAGCCAACAACATTTCATCATCAAAAAGCACGACAATACAAAGCCCTGAAAAAGGTGCAAACAGTAAAGAACACAATACAGCCTACGATGACGAAAGCGATGTCCTGGACATCAAAAAGACATCAATAATGTACAAAAAATTTCTCAATGCATCAACAGACAGCACCGGCAGCTATGACAGCCAACTAATCATATTACCGCAGTACAGCTACGACGAAAAAACAATGCACACAGTGTTGACACTGAACCTCTCAAGCAACGACGGAAGCGAATCAAACAACGACGTACTGCAAAAGATGAAGAGCTTATCACAAAAGCATGAATCCAAATACGACATGATAGGCTATGCTACTATAATGTTCGATGATGAAGAAGAGTTTACATGCCTTATGATGTACGCTTACAAGGAAGATGCAAAAATTCCTTACCACGCCATCTACCTCATCTTAAGTCAAACACAAGAAAGCAACCGAATCGACGAGATAAACGATGGCACATGGAATATCTGGAGTAAGCTGAAATATGTCAACTCACGTCTTACAAAAAAGAATATCAGCTTTATAACTTTAAGCGACATAAACAAGAACTATATCGGATATATCGGTCTTGACTCATCGACAAAAGAATGCATGTACAGCATCCTTCACAAATTAGGCGACAATCTCGGTTCACACGAAATATACAAATATAACTGGGAATAACCTGGAACAAAAAAAAGAAAGAAGAGATATGAAGATAGTAATACAGCGCGTAAGCCGCGCGTCGGTAACGATTGACGGACAGGTAAAGTCGGCCATCGGCAAGGGCTACATGATACTGCTCGGAGTGGCAGAAGGAGACACGTCGGAAGACGTCGACTGGCTGGTAAAGAAGGTGGCATCGCTGCGCGTCTTCGACGACGAGCAGGGCGTGATGAACATACCTATAACAGCCATCAACGGCGAGATACTCGTCATCAGCCAGTTCACCCTGCTGGCATCCTACAAGAAAGGCAACCGCCCATCATGGATTCATGCCGCCAAGCATGAAGTTTCTATTCCGCTATACAACGAGTTCTGCGACAAGCTGAGCCGCGAAATAGGCCGCCAGGTAGGCACGGGAGAGTTTGGAGCCGACATGAAGGTTGAGCTGGTGAACGATGGTCCCGTAACCATCTGCATGGACACCAGACATAAGGAATAGCAGCCACGCCCCATGCATCAGGCAGACCAAGACGGCAGCAGAAAGCACAACAAACCGCATTTAAGGCCCTCTGAGGCTATAAAACAGCACCGACGGCATAGTTATAGGCAAAAGGAGAGAAAACGCCTTACAGGCAAAATAAACGCATAAATATATGGACAACGACATAACAATACGCGAGGCACAGCAGCTCGTAGACCAATGGATAAGGCAGTACGGCGTGCGCTACTTCAGCGAACTGACCAACATGGCATGCCTCACCGAGGAGGTGGGCGAGCTGGCGCGCATCATGGCACGCAAGTATGGCGACCAGAGCTTCAAGCAGGGCGAAGAACAAGACCCGGCAGACGAGATGGCCGACGTGCTGTGGGTGCTGATGTGCCTGGCAAACCAGACGGGAGTTGACCTCACGGAGGCACTCAGAAAGAACCTCGAAAAGAAGACCAGCCGCGACAAGACGAGGCATATAAACAATGAAAAATTAAAAAGTAAAAATTAAAAATTATATCATTATGGCAACAGAAAACGACAACAAGAAGCACGAATGCTCACACGAGCACAAGCACGAGACAGAGTTTCCGAAAATGAGCAAATACGACGAGGCTCTGAGCAAATATAACACCGAGATCGACGATGCAGAAGTGCGCGAGGCAGTAAAGAAGATTATAGCCGAGAAGGTGCACGAGAACGACACGCCGGAGATAAAGAAATTCCTCTTCGGAAGCATCGAACTGACATCGCTCAAGACCACCGACTCGGAGGAAAGCATACTGGCTTTCACGGAGAAGGTTAACGAGTTTGACGCCACCTACCCCGACCTGCCCCACGTGGCAACAATCTGCGTATATCCATGCTTTGCCAAGACGGTGAGCGAGTCGCTCGAAATCGACGGCGTTGAGATAGCCTGTGTGTCAGGCAGTTTCCCGTCTTCACAGGCCGTTATCGAGGTCAAGGTTGCCGAGACAGCGCTTGCCGTTAAGGACGGTGCAACGGAGATTGACATCGTTATGCCCGTGGGCAAGTTCCTCAGCGGCGACTATGAGGGCGTGGCCGACGACATCAACGAACTGAAACAGGCATGCGGCGAAGCACCGATGAAGGTTATCCTCGAGACAGGATGCCTCAAGACAGCCTCTAACATAAAGAAGGCTTCGATAATAGCAATGTATGCCGGTGCCGACTATATCAAGACTTCTACGGGCAAGCTTGAGCCTGCCGCTACGCCGGAGGCTGCTTACGTGATGTGCCAGGCCATCAAGGAATACTACGACGAGACAGGCATACAGATTGGTTTTAAGCCCGCAGGAGGCATCAATTCGGTGATGGACGCACTTATCTACTACACCATCGTTAAAGAGGTTCTGGGCGAAAAATGGCTCACCAACAAGTGGTTCCGCCTCGGCACAAGCCGTCTGGCCAACATGCTGCTAAGCGAACTGCTCGGCGAAGAGACAAAATTCTTCTAAAAGAAGGATTATGAGGGCCCGGAGATGATGGGACCTATAAGACTTATGGGGCTGATACGACATGAGCATAATAGGCTAACTGACAGCTGATTAGCCATGTTTTACAGCCTCATAAGTCATTTTTACCTTTAACAACAAGCCGCAAAACGCGGCATTTAACCTGCAACAAAAACACATGGAAAACAACTGTATTCAGCAGCACGGACACTAAAGATAACTTATTGTTTATCAGAAGGCTGAATGCATTTATGACATCACTTTTTATTTTGCGCATAAATATCTCGACAAGGCCGACCGAACAATTGACCAGATGATTCTGGCTGCACGCTCGGGCAAGTAGAATATTGCCGAAGGAAGCGCAGCAAGCAGCACCTGGAGAGAGACCGAACTGAAGCTTACAAACGTTGCGAAAGCCAGTCTGAAGGAACTTTTAATTGATTATAAGGACTATCTGAGAGTAAGAAATCTTGAACAATGGAGCGTCAACAGCACTAAGGCCATGCAGACAAGAATGGCATGCAAGAAGCATACTGACAGCACCTATTTCCGCAAGGCAATAACGGTAAGGCCGGACGAGACAATAGCCAACATAGCGATAACCCTTAATCATCAGACCGACTCGTCGCCGAGAAAGCTCATAGATCATCTTAAAACCGAATTCTTCACACACGGAGGAATAAAAGAAGAGATGTATGCCGCACGCAAAGAATGGCGCAGACAGAACCAATAATAAGCACATAAAAAAACGCAGAACCTGCCCTTTCAGCAAGCTCTGCGCCCTATCTGATATCTCTGATTTTCAACAAATTACAAGTCACATAAGTCCCATTACTCCCGTCAGAGGCATCATCACCCCAATGATAGGACATCATCCCCAAAAAATCTCTCTATCGCTCTCTACCCTACTTTACTTTGTCCTCTCAATGACAAAGCTCAGATAGGCCTCGAGACTGCGGCGAAGCGCGTCGTCAGTAACCTCAGTTTCGATAAACTCCATTGCCTCGCGGCGCATTTCCTCCATGCGTTTCTCGGCATATTCAATGCCCCCGTGCTCCTTGGTATAGTCCACCAAGATGGCTATTTCGTCCTGAGTTATCGTGCGCTCCTTCACCTTGTAAGCCAGCTTGCGTATGCTGTCTGGCGCCGAGTTGTTCACGGCATAAATGGCAGGCAGCGTCAGCTTGCCCTCAGCCATGTCGTTGCCCGTAGGCTTGCCTATTTCCGACGAGTCGTAATAGTCGAAGATGTCGTCTCTTATCTGGAAGATTATGCCCAGCGTCTGACCGAATTTCATGGCCTTGCCAATCTCGCTTTCTGGCATTCCGGCAGATATCGCACCCATTGCGCAGCATGCCTCAAAGAGCGCGGCGGTCTTCTGGCGTATCACATTATAGTAGATTTCTTCTGAAATCTGCTCGTTGGATATGCTCGTAAGCTGCAGTATCTCGCCGTTAGACAGCGTCCTACCCAGTTCAGCCAAATACTTGATTATCAGTTCGTTGTGCGTCTCAGCCACATGCAGCAGCGCCGTAGAAAGGATATAGTCGCCAATGAGCACTGCCACCTTGTTGTCATACAGGGCGTTGACCGATGCCTGGCCGCGCCTCTCGGTGCTCTCGTCAACCACGTCGTCGTGCACCAAGCTGGCCGTATGCAGCAACTCCAGGCCCACTGCGGCGTGCAGTGTGGCGCTGCTCACCGAACCATAGTTCTTGGCCATGAGCAGTATTAGCATGGGGCGCATGCGCTTTCCGGCGCGCTGGCGTATACGCCTGAAGATTTCTTCCTGCAGGTTGTCCGTATGTGTGAGCGACTTGTTGAACAGACTGATGAAGTCATCGAGTTCTGCTTTTATGGGCTCCTTAATAAGAGATAAATAATCCATCATGCTGCAATTTTAATACAAAAGTAATTATTTTATCGGATTAATGCTAAAAAATTAGTAATTTTACACGTAAAAAACTCATATTACATGGATAAGCTGTTCCTTTTTGACGCCTACGCGCTGATATACCGCTCGTATTACGCATTTATAAAGAACCCCCGTATCAACTCTAAAGGGCTCAACACGTCGGCCGTGATGGGCTTCTGCAACACGCTGCACGAAGTGCTCACGAAAGAAAAACCCACGTATCTGGGAGTGGCCTTCGACCCCCACGGCCCTACCTTCCGCACCGAGGCCTACGCCGAATATAAGGCGCAGAGAGAGGAGACGCCCGAGGACATACGCCGCGCTGTGCCCATCATTAAAAGCCTGCTCAAGGCCATGCGCATACCGGTGCTCGAAGCCGACGGATACGAGGCCGACGACGTGATAGGCACGCTGGCGCTCAAGGCCGGGGCTGAAGGCGTGATGACATATATGCTTACGCCCGACAAGGACTACGGACAGCTGGTAAGAGAGAACGTCATGATGTACCGCCCGCGCCACGGCGGAGGCTACGAAACGCTCGACGCCGAGAAGGTGTGCGCCAAGTATGGCATTGCAAACACAAGTCAGGTGATCGACCTCCTTGGACTGATGGGCGACTCGGCCGACAACATTCCGGGATGTCCGGGCGTCGGTGAGAAGACTGCCGTGAAACTTATCAACGAGTTTGGCAGCGTGGAGCAGCTGCTCGAGCAGACCGACAAGCTGAAGGGTGCACTGAAGAAAAAAGTTGAAGAGAATGCCGAGCAGATAAAATTCTCGAAATTCCTCGCGACGATAAAAACCGACGTGCCGGTTGAGCTCAACCTCGACGAACTGAAGGTGAGCGAGCCCGACGCCGACGAACTGCGCAAAATCTTCACCGAACTGGAGTTTAAGACGCTCGCAGACAAGTTTCTTAACAAAGCTGAAAATAATAAAAAAAGCGTTCAAATTCAACTCGATTTATTCGCAGAAAATCCGACCGACGGCCAAGTTTTTTCAAAAAACGCTAGTCTGAGAGCGTTAAACGAACTGCCTCACACATACAAACTCATTGATAATGAGGAAGAAATGAAGAAAATCTGTGATTTTTTCATGACAAAAAAAATTCTCAGTCTAGACACAGAAACCACTTCAACGAGCGCAATCGATGCCGAATTGGTCGGTTTGAGCTTCTCTGTGAAGGAATTTGAGGCCTTCTACGTGCCCGTTCCTGCCAATCGTGAAGAAGCGCAAAAGATAGTTAACATATTTAAACCGCTATACGAAAACCCCGAAATCGTCAAAGTAGGACAAAACATCAAGTACGACATGGAGGTGCTGGCAAGCTACGGCGTGTGCGTGGCAGGTCAACTGTTCGACACGATGATAGCCCACTACCTCATCCAACCCGAGCTTCGCCACAACATGGACTACATGGCAGAGACGTGTCTCGGATATCAGACCATACACATAGAGGAGCTTATCGGACCGAAGGGCAAAAAGCAGAAGTCGATGAGAGACCTGCCGCCCGAGCAGATTGTCGACTATGCTGCCGAGGACGCCGACGTCACGCTGCGACTGAAAAACTATCTTGAACCGAAACTCGAGGAGGTGGGCATAACCCAACTCTTCTACGAAATAGAGATGCCGCTGGTGCGAGTGCTCGCCGAGATGGAGCTAAACGGAGTGAGGATAGACACGGCGGCGCTGGCCGAAACGTCGGAGATTCTGACCAAGAGGCTCAGCGACATAGAGAAGCGCATATACGAGCTGGCGGGCGAAGAGTTTAACATAGCATCGCCCAAGCAGGTTGGCGAAATATTGTTCGGAAAGCTGAAGATTGTGGAGAAGCCAAAGAAGACAAAGACGGGACAATATGTTACATCGGAGGAGGTGCTGCAACAGCTCAGCGGAAAGCACGAGATTGTGGGTAAGATACTGGAACACAGAGGATTAAAGAAGCTGTTAGGCACATACGTCGACGCGCTGCCGAAGCTGATAAACCCGCGGACCGGACACATACACACATCGTTCAACCAGACCGCCACTGCCACCGGCCGACTCTCTTCGTCTGACCCTAACCTGCAGAACATACCCGTGCGCGGCGAGGACGGCAAGGAGATACGCAAGGCGTTCATACCCGAGGAGGGCTGCCTGTTCTTCTCGGCCGACTACAGTCAGATTGAGCTGCGCGTGATGGCTCATCTGAGCGGCGACGAGAACATGATAGAGGCCTTCCGTTCTGGCCACGACATACACGCCGCAACGGCCGCAAAGATATACAAAGAGGATATTGCCGACGTAACGCGCGACCAGCGCACCAAGGCCAAGCGCGCCAACTTCGGCATAATATACGGCATCACGGTGTTCGGTCTGGCAGAGCGTCTGGACATCAGCCGGCAGGAGGCATCGCAGCTGATAGACGGCTACTTCATCACCTTCCCGAAGGTGCACGAATACATGGAGAAGGCCAAGCAGACGGCGCGCGAACAGGGCTACGTAGAGACATTCTTCCGTCGCCGCCGCTATCTGCCCGACATCAATTCGCACAACGGCACGGTGCGCGGCTTTGCCGAGCGCAACGCCATCAACGCCCCTATACAAGGCTCTGCAGCCGACATAATTAAGGTGGCCATGGTGCGCATCTACAAGCGCTTCAAGGACGAAAATCTGCGCTCCAAGATGATTCTTCAGGTGCACGACGAACTCAACTTCAGCGTTGTGCCTGAGGAGAAAGAGACCGTTGAACGCATAGTTTTGGAAGAGATGCAGGGCGCATACAAGCTCAACGTACCATTAGTTGCCGACTGCGGCTGGGGCTCCAACTGGCTTGAAGCACACTAAATTTAAGTGAAAATGACATTACGAAATATTCAGGTATGCCAATAAACAAGACAAGTGCAACGGTCAATTCCGACTGTTGCACTTTTAAATTATATCAGAAAGACATCAAAACTTGCCCTAAGACCAAAACCTGACGACAACCTGAAACGCAATGGGCTGAACCGCTCAACATATTGTCAATCAGAATATTATACAGCAACATTATGCAGACATAAACAGACATGACAAAACTATATCAAAAGCACATAAGCGTGCAACAAGAAAAAAGCAGAGAAAATTAGCTAAAACTAAACACCTCAACACTTAATTATTCGCCAAAAAACACTATATTTGCCATACAATAATACCTAATTTCATCTAACCTATGGCATACCAATTTAAGATTAAACTGCTGAACGTGAAGAAACCGCCTGTATGGCGAAGAGTCATCATACCAGAGAACTGCACTTTTGAAGAATTTCACCACACAATACAGATAAGCTTCGGATGGAACAACGAACATCTGCACAAATTCAGCGATAAGCCCTACGGAGGCTGCTTTGAGATAAGCTCAAGATGCTACGATGACGACATGTTAAGCAACGTAGACAGCAATATGTACAGAAAAAGCCTTGATGAGCAGGAAACTAAGCTTTGCGACGTGTTCGGCACAGACCGCCAAAAACTGCTGTATGTCTACGACTTCGGCGACGACTGGGTGCATGAGATAGTGCTCGAGGACATTCTGACCGTGATTTATCCTCACCCTGTATGCACCGCCGGAAAGGGCTGCTGCCCGCCCGAAAACTGCGGCGGACCTATGGGCTATGAGATGCTGAAAGAAACGCTCGAGAAGAAGCCTAATAGCGCGGAAGCGCGCCGCATAAGGGCTGAACTGGGGCTGAAAAAGGGTGAGCGCATTGAAGACTACAAACTTGATCTTGACGTAATTAACATAGAACTTAAAAATCTGAAATTTATAATGGAAGAAGAAATTGACGACGAGAGCCTCGACCTCTTTGAGCCGTTCTACGACGACGAATGGGCCGAGCAGATGCACTGTGCCGTAACAGTGTGCGACACAGAGGGAAAAATACTGTATATGAACGAGAAATCGCGCGCCACGTTTGCCAGCCACGGCGACCTGATTGGGCACAACATGTTCGAATGTCACAGCCCGCAGTCGCAGGCCAAGATACGCGAACTGATGGCCACAGACGGCACTAACTCGTACACGATACAGAAGAACGGAGTGAAGAAAATGATATATCAGACAACGTGGAAACGCGACGGCAAAGTGGCCGGCCTGGTAGAGATTTCGATGGTGATACCGGAGGAGATGCCGCACTATGTAAGGAGTTAAAGGAGTTAGAGTAGTTAAAGTAGTTAAAGCCAAATGCCTTTCTTCGTAGGAGTTAAAGGAATTAAAGCCAAATGCACTAAAAGGAAAGCGCCGATTAAAAATATCAAATAAATTGAATAGAAAATAAGATATACAACAAAGATTTATCTTAGTTCTTATGATTATGCAAGAAGCATTGTCATAAACAAAAATTAGAGGAGCTAACGTAGCTAAAAGTCTTTAAATAAAGCCTTGACGACATCGTAAACAGCCGCAAGACATTTGACTTTAACTACTTTAACTCCTCTAACTTCTTTAACTACTTTTTATTAGAACAGCTTTGTCTTTCCGGCCAGAGTGTCGTGGTTGTTCTTCAGGTCAGTCCAGTCAACCTTAACCTTGGTGCTGATGCCGTTGATATACTTCTCGATGTTGGTATATCCGTCGCCTGTGCAGTCGCCGTTGGCGTCGCTCGGGTCGTTGGGGTTAAGACCGTTGGCAATCTCCCACTCGTCGGGCATACCGTCGCCGTCGGTGTCAACGCGGGGCTCACCCTTATATTCGGGATATCCGCCCATCTGAGCCGGGTCTGTAATGATGCCGTACTTGTAAGAGTCTTTGTCCAGACGGCGATACTTGAAGAAGCCGTCCTCGTTCTTCGACTTGTCGCTCAGTCCCCACATGTCGCCATAAGGATTCTCCTTCGGCAGTTTCTTCACATAGTAAGCCTTGCCTGTGCGAACCTCCTCGATGATGCGCTGGTCAACGATGTCGCGTATAGGCAGCGTTGCACCTACGTTCTCGAGCACGTAGTCGAATGTCTTTTCAGACGGAATGATGGTCATGTGAGCCATAGGGAACGGCTCGTTAGACTTCATCAGGGCCAGTACGTCCTCAGGCACGCCGCCCTCGCCCTTCAGGTCCTTGTCGGCAATCTGTATACCGCCGTCCCAGTTGTCTTTTGTAACAGCCTCGTTGCCTTCCATGATGTTGCCGATGGCATACACGCGGCCAAACTGCTGATACGGGAAGAGGTTCTTGCTGCGGCTCTCTGCCTTGACGATACGGTAGCCTATAGGCGAATCTTTCGGAGTGAGAGGTCCGGGCTTATAGTAGTTGTTGATGAAGTTGCTCATTGTAGAGAACTCGCCTCCGTCGGCAGTACGGTGAACCCAGTTGTAGACGATGTTGTTCACGAAGTTGAACACACCGCCCCATCCTATTGACGGGTTACGGCCCGTGTTATCGGCCCAGAGGTTACGCATGAATGTGGTGTTCTCGCCGCCGATGGTAGAGCCGAAGGCGTGGTTGTATGTGTCGAGCGCCTTAGCCGAGATAGTGTTCTGTATTGTAACGTTCACTGTAGGTTCCTTGCGCGAAGGCTTGCCGTCGCCCATGTCGAACATGTGACGGTAGAAAGAGATGTTCTCGTCAAGTCCCCACTCGCAAGAGCAGTGGTCTATCATGATGTTTCCTACGGGGTTGCCGCCGAAAGAGTCTTCACGGTTCCACACGTGTGTGTTGCCGCGGCGGAAGCGCATATGGCGCACGATAACGTCGTGAGTGTTCACCTGGAACGACTCGCCTGCAATGCACACACCGTCGCCGGGAGCTGTCTGTCCTGCTATGGTAACGTAAGGAGCGCGCAGAATGATAGGAGTCTTCAGGTTGATGATACCGCACACGTTGAACACGATGATGCGCGCACCGCCCTGCTCGCAAGCCCAGCGGAATGAGCCGGGACCGTCATCGTTGAGGTTGGTTACGACGAGCACCTTGCCGCCGCGTCCGCCGGCAGTGTACATACCGCCACCCTCAGCACCGGGGAATGCAGGTATCTTGGCCTGCTTCAGGTCGTAAGGACGCCATGCCCATGGCACATAGGGGCGACCTTCCATGGCCTCTTTCTTTACGATGGGGAACGCTACCTGCCAAGCAGAGTCTGAATGAGCCTCCCACTCGGCACGCTGAGCCTCAAACTTAGCCTTTGCTTCGGGCGTAATCTGAGGATACTGAGCCATAGCCTGCTGTGCGCACAGTCCTGTCACAGCGGCCATAATTGCCAATGATTTTTTCATATATAACGTGTTTAAACCTAATTAAATTTTCAAGTATTTCCGATATTAGACGGAGAATAAGTGTAAAAGTAACATACAATTAACATACTTTATTTTTTAAAGTTAAAGAATTTAAATCAAAAAGAGTAAAAACAAGATAACGTATATCGAGAAATTAAAGGAGTTAAAGCCAACAAATTGACCGGAAACAACAAGAGTATTGTTCTGTCGGATATGTTATCCGACAGCATAGAATATAAGAACCGAAGGTCAGCGCAGCTAATTTGTGATCCGAAAAGCATTCCGATTTTTTCCATAATCAGCCTACACCGAGATCCGAAATACATTCATATTTTTTTCTACAAATTAATCTACATCATGCTATCGTTGAATAGAAAAAGGAAGACAGCGGATTGAAAATCCTGATATTTATTTCCGGCGGAGCGCAGATCCGCCGGCACATTTGCATTGTAGATTTATATCGTTGGTTGCTATAGGTGTAGACATTGGATGGCTGAGAATTTAAATCAAAAAGAGTAAAAACAAGATGACATATATCGAGTAGCTAAAGGAGTTAAAGCCAACAAGGTGACCGGAAACAACAAGGCTATTGTTCTGTCGGATATGCTATCCGACAGCATAAAATATCAGGATCTGTGATCCGAAAAGCATTCCGATTTTTTTCCATAATCAGCCTGCACCGAGATCCGAAAAACATTCAGATTTGTTTTCTACACATCAATCTGCATCATGCTATCGTTGAATAATAAAAAGGAAGACAGCGGATTGAAAATCCTGATACTTATTTCCGGCGGAGCGCAGATCCGCCGGCACATTTGCATTGTAGATTTATATCGTTAGTTGAATGAGAACAACAAGACTAATGTTTTATCTTTGCTACTCAACACATTCCTTCTTAATTCAAACTATTAACCTGCTGTTTGCCGATAAAAAACGGGCCACTTTCGATGCAAAAGTGGGCCGTTTACGACTCGAAAACGATAGGTTAACAGTCTGAAAGCAGCAGACATGGTTTTGCTTACGGTTTATGTCGCACGACGGCATACCGAGACTGCACGTTAAGCAAAGCAGGGCGTTTTGCTTACAGATTTTTGACATTAATCCGTCCCGCAGCTTTTCCATGCCGGCATCAACCGGCAAAAAGCGCACGCGTAACAGCTGGCGCTGCCAATTAAAACATCAGCGCGACAATATGAATTTTATCACCCACATCATGCATGATTCAGGCTAAGAACATGATTTTAGACATAAAAACAGACATAAATCAAGGAAAATAAGGGGTTGTCAGGGATTTGTCCGGGTAAAAAAGTTTGGCGGCGATGCATGATTAAGATAAATTTGCGATGTGAACCACATCTGTTTCTTAACAAAACCGAAGTGAAAACACAATAAAGCGTGCCTTTACAAAACTTACCATAATCCGGATATGGGATAAGCATTATTAAACTAACTCAACATGAACCTTAAAAAACAACGATTATGAAAAAATTACTATTACTTGTAGTGACACTGCTGAGTGCGAGTTTCATGTCTGCCCAGACAATGAAGGAAATTCCTGTACAAAAGAGATTTCATACAATGAGCGAAAACGGTAAGTATATGATTACAAACGACCAAGCTTATGTAGGAATATACAATACTGAAACAGATGAATTTGACGAATATTATGATGGTATGAAAACCAACTACCAAATTGGAATGGGCAATATAGTCACAAACGATGGCTTCCTGGTAGGAGCAGTAGACGGAATGCCATCAATATTAGACATAGAAAACAAGAAATGGATACCGCTGGGACTGAAGGAAGGCGACCTGCAATATTCTATGGCAAACGGCATAACGCCTTCACGCAAATATATAGTAGGAATAGTTGGTTTGAAAGGAATACCTTACGGAAAACTTAAATACAAGCCTGTGTTATGGACCCTCAATGACGACGGCACCTATGGCGAATATGAAGAGCTGCCCTACCCCGAAAAAGACTTCTCAGGGGTTACGCCGATGTATATCCTCGCAAACTGCATATCTGAAGACGGCACCGTGATAGCCGGACAGCTGATGCGCCAGGACAACGAGTGCCTGCCTATCATATATCACAAATCTCAAGACGGAACATGGACCTACGAGGTGTACGACGAGGGCCTGTGCGAGCCCGGACTCGAGTTCCCCGAGTTTCCTGTAGAGCCCATTGCCCCCGACCTCTATGAGTTTATGACAGAAGAAGAGATTGCGGCATATAAAGAAGACTCAACGGCATACGCCGACTCGCTGCGCCAGTATAACAACCATGAAATAGACAAGAAGCCTGAATATAAGCCCGAAAAGAGCTATTATGCATCTGACGAGGAGAACAATCTGTTCAAAGAGGCGTGGGACAAATATCTTGAAGACAACAATGCCTTCTCCGACCAGCTTAAAGTGTTCAGGACTTTCTATTATGAACACGTTACGCCTAATTTCTATGCCCAAAACTCTGTAAATCTCTCAGCCAACGGAAAATATTATTCAACGACATGCAGCAAAAACTACAAATCGGGCGATGCCGCCCTGTTCACCGTTGACAACGGATTCGAGCTACACGACTTTGAAGACGGCAACTGGGCTTACACTGTAACCAACGACGGCGATCTCTTCGTGTCAGACAAGAACAGTCCGTTTGTCTATCCAGCAGGCAGCTCTGAATGCATCAGCCTGGCAGACTGGCTCAAATCTAAAGGCGAGAACGAAGCTGCCGAATGGCTGGGCACCGTTGACACACGAATAGCAATATGCAACAGCAACGGACGCGTTATATCAGGATTTTCAGGTATGGGAAGCTACCGCAGCTGGATTATCAAGCTCGACGAGACGCCTACAGGCATAACAGACATTGAGCAAAGCGGCAACAGCCACGTTAAGGCATACGACCTGCAGGGACGCATCGTGGCAGAAGGCGAATACAACGAGGTAAGAAACAATCTGAAAAGGGGTATATATATTATCAACGGCCGAAAGGTTGTAGTAAAATGAGAGTAGAAGAGCATGCACCGCGGCAAAATCATAGCTGCGGTGCATGTCTGTAAACATCTGATTATCAGGGGATAAACATTATTTAACACCATTGTCCACCTTTTTATCCCCTATTTTATGCACCATAAATCAATAAAGAATGCTATCTTTGGAAGTCTGAAACGGCAAATTATCAAAATCATTAACCATAATCATCACGTTATGAGAAAAACATTTTTTACACTGATTGCACTGCTGCTGTCGCTCACGACAGTCAACGCACAGATGCTCACACCAGACGGAAGCATCACAGTAACAAGACAACACACAGCCGTAATTAACAAGCACATGGCTCCGGCAATGGGTCCCAACCGCATAGCGATGGACGCAGACGAGAGAATAATGGGCTTCTACGACTCTGACGCAATAGGCGAAAACCCTCTGGGACTGAACACCAGCGGCCAGTTTAAGGCCGGTGTAGAGTTCACCAAGGCACAGATAGGCCACTTCGTAGGCGGACAGATAACCAAAGTGCGCTTCGCCCTCGGCGAACTCATCGGAGCATCTAAAGTAAGCGTCTACAAGGTTGCGCTCGAAAGCGGTGAACTGACACTCATGTCGGAAGAGGCCGTAGCCAACACACAGAAGGGATGGAACGACGTTACGCTCGCAACACCCGTAACCATAGAAGACGGCGTTGACTATCTCATCTGCTACGACTTCACATCAGTTCCTGGAAAATATCCTCTGGCAACCGACCTGGGCGCAAACCCCACCGGCGGCGTTGACGGCGGATGCCTCATGTACGGAAACCTGGGACAGAGCGGCACAGGATGGTACAACTTCGGCACACAGTACGGCAACTTCTGCATACAGGCCGTTGTTAAAGGCGGCAGCTTCCCCGACGAAGACATCACCATAAGCTCATTCACATCAGCTAAATTCGTACAGGCAGGACAGAACATAGCCTACAGCTACACAATAAAGAACAACGGAAACAACATCCCGTCTGCATACACCATCGACGTGATGCTTGACAACAACGTGATAGCTACAGCCGAAACACCCATTGCGCTGACCAACAGCCCGCAGACCGTGAACGGCAACGCCACCATACCTGCAGACGCTGCATCAGGCAAGCACACACTGGCCGTTAAGGTGACAAAGATAAACGGACAAGCTCCTACAGAGTACACCGAGGACGACATTGCCGGCATGGACGTCAGCGTATATGCCGAAAGCATGCTGAGACAGAAGAACCTCGTTGAGGAGTTCACTTCAACAAAATGCCCGAACTGTCCGCTGGCATGGCCTGTGCTCGAAGCTCTGACAGAACTGCGCAACGATATCGTAATAATGGCTCACCACGACAACATACCTACTTCTGGCGACCCGATGGTGTGCGACGAATCACTGGCATTATCAAATACATACAATCAAACCGGTGATCCATGTGCAATGTTCAACAGATATTATGAGACAAACACCGAGCTGAACAGCGCCCAGACAATCACACTCGGAATCGGATACTACCCACAATATGTAAATCAGGCTGCCGAGATGCTTAATCAGGTAATAGAAAACTCTAACACTATGCCTTCATTTGCAAGCATCAACATAAAGAGCGAATACAACGAAAGCACAAGAGAGCTTAACGTTGAGGTTTACGGCAACGGCGCAAATGGCTTTAACGAAATTATGGGTGAAGACGCAGTGTTGTCAGTGTTCCTTACTGAAGACGGCATACAGTCTGCACAGTCAGGAGGAGACAGAGACGCCATACACAACCACGTTACACGCAAGGCACTAAGCGACGCCTTCGGAGGCGCCATCAACTGGAACGGCAACACATACAGCAACAAGTATACTATCACTCTCGACAGCTCATGGAAGCCCGAGAACATGCACGTAGTGGCATTCATCAACAGACCTGTTGGCAATGAAACAAGCATAGACGACGTGTATGTAAACAACGCCGAGACATGTAAGCTTGGCGAAAGCATCACAGCCGGCATCGAAGCCCCGATAACAGACAAGGGCACTGGCGTAGAGGTTGAGCGCTACACAGTAGACGGCCGCAAGATAAGCAAGCCTGTGAAGGGCCTGAACATCGTAAAGATGTCTGACGGCAGAACAATAAAAGTTATCGTGAAGTAATTTTCTTCAAAAGCACATCAGGCAGCTGACGGGACAAAAGCCTCAGGCAGCTGCCGCCATAACAAAGCAAAGCCCCCTATGCGCACAACGCGGCGCATAGGGGCTTTGTCATATAATAGCGTCAGCAGAGCCGTCAGGCTGCATAAGGCAGGCATCAGATCATGAGTCTTGCCACAGCACGCAGACTGCCTTCAGCAGCTACAGGAGGCGCCCATAACACGCCATATATCAGGAAAAGAACGGCACGACACCGGCAAAGCCAAAATATCGCGCCTTAAACAAGGCAGAAAATACATTTCAGGACAAGAGAGCGGCAAAGATACTCAAAAATTATAAAAACACATATTTTTCTGCTAAAAAGCCACATTTAGGCATAAAAACAGCCTAAAATAAGGGAATTTCGAAGGTTGTCAGGGTTTTGTCAGGGTAGAAAAACTTGACTTTAAGATATGATTTTAATAATTTTGCGATGTAAATCATGATTGCGCAAGCAAAAAACATGAAGATACATAAAAGAAATTGCATAAAGTTCCCATAATCCGGATATGGGTACATATAGCAGAAAAAAATCCTACACAACCTTAAAAAAGAACGATTATGAAAAAGTTATTATTACTTGTAGTGACGTTGCTGAGCACAAGTTTAATGTCAGCACAGACGATGAAGGAACTCCCCGGACTGCGTTTCCACGCCATGAGCGAAAACGGAAAATGGATGTTAACCGTTGAACAGGGATGGATAGGAATACTTAACACTGAGACTGACGACTTTCAGCAATATGGCGGAGGCGACATAGGATATGACCTCGGCATGGGCAACATGGTTACTAACGACGGATTCCTTGTAGGCTGTATAGATGGCAAACCTGCGATACTGAATATAGAAAAACAGGAATGGCAGGAGCTCCCCGTAAGAAAAGGAGACACATTTTATTCAGCAGCAAACGCCATAACTAACTCGCGCAAATACATAGCAGGATATATAGGCACAGACAAAGGATTCGGAAATACAAAAATAAAGCCAGTAATATGGACAATGAACAGCGACGGAACTTATGGAGAATATGAAGACCTGCCTTATCCGGAAAAAGACTTCACTGGCGTTGCTCCTAATTATATACTCCCAAACTGTATATCAGAAGACGGTACGGTGATAGCAGCTCAGCTCATGAGACAAGACAACGAATGTCTGCCGATGGTATACAGAAAAGCAGAAGACGGCACATGGACTTATGAGGTTTATGACAAAGGACTATGCGAAGAAGGGTTGGAATTTCCTGAGTTCCCGACAGAAGAACCTGTAGAGCCAAGTTATTACGACTATATGACACCAGAACAAATAGATGCGTACAGGCAAGACTCTACCGAATATGAAGACTCTTGCTGGGCATACAACATTGGTGAGTCTACCGAATGGCCAGTATATTATCCCGACCCGAAAAATTATATGACAGAAGAAAATCTGAATCTCTATAATGAGACATGGGAAGAGTATGTGGCAATAAGTGACGAATACTCAAAACAACTAATGAACTTCAGAAACTTCTATTATGAGCATGTAACACCTAACTTCTACGCACAAAATGGTGTGTGGCTGTCTACTAATGGAAAATATTATGCTACAACGTGTGAAAAGAATTATGCTGTAGGCGATGCAGCATTATTCACCATAGACGAAACACTCAAACCGCACGACTATCAAGACGGACTCTACGGCTACTGCGTAACCGACGACGGTGACTTCTTTGTGTCAAACCTCAGCACAGCTTATGTATATCCTGCAAACAGCACAGAAAAGGTAACTCTTATCGACTGGCTCAAGTCTAAAGGCGAAACAGAAGCAGCCGAGTGGCTGTCGGACAGAGAAACAGGAACAGCTATCTGCAGCGGTGACGGACGCGTGATATCAGGATTCTATGGAGCACCCGGAAACTACACCAGCTGGATTATCAAGCTCGACGAGACGCCTACAGGCATAACAGACATTGAGCAGGACGGCAACAGCCACGTTAAGGCATACGACCTGCAGGGACGCATCGTGGCTGAAGGCGAATACAACGAGGTAAGAAATAATCTGAAAAGAGGTATATATATTATCAACGGCCGCAAAATTGTGGTAAAATAAAAGTAACGTTTTTCTAAAAGCCGGCACATCCTGTCATGTGCCGGCAAATAATAAAACGATCTTGACATATAAAAAAGAGCTGCAATAAAGACAAAAAGAAAGGAGACGAAAAAAGAAAGAAAAAATAAAAAACAAGCATATTAACCTCTATATTAAACCCAAACCGTGCATAATGCAAGATTGGGATTAAACATAAAAAATATTTAGAAGATAAATCTAAATACATCACTCGCCTTATCAGACCTAAGTATTAACCCCTTAATAATTACGAACTATGAAAAAGCAAGTACTTTTCGCTGCAGTTGCAACATTATTAGCTTCTGCCCCGTCTTCTGCTCAGATTAAAATGCAGAAAGACAATTTTATTCCGTTAAGCATCTCTAACGACGGAACTGTTTGCGGAACCTATGGACAGGCTACACCATATTTCTTATGGTCGTCGCAGGACGGAAACATGACAGATATAGGCGGATCGTCAAACGGTCCGGGGTCGGCAGGCAACGGAGTGATATCAGCCGACGGCAAATATATTTCGGGTGTTGCACATACGATACTAAAGCCAGATACCGAGCTGAAACGCAAGTCTTATATAGAGAAATACACATTCAATGATATCGTTAACGTAAACAAAGGATACATAGCAGTAGGCAAGACCGAAGACAATAAGGGTATTGTCATCAGAAACACAGGATTCAATACAAGATGGAATCCTACTAATATGGATTCACCTATAAATACTGTATGTTTCCTTAACAACTATGTTGGAATAATTGCAGGTGACAATGCTTTTTATCAAGTTACCACTAGCTCTGGCTCATGGTGGACTGATGAATATGAGCATCCGGGCAAGGACGACGATGTAGACAAGTTTGTGGATGTAGACTTCAGCGGCGAATTCTACGGTGCTGCAGCAGCAGTTCTGGCTGACGGCAGCGGCGCGCTTTACTATTCGGAGAACGGTGCAGAGACATGGAGCGCAGCTACAGGCTGGGAAGGCCATCCCGCAGCTATATGCCATGCATCAGACAAGAAGTTCTACATGGTTACAGAAGAAGGACGCATATACACATCTGAAGGCGCAGGCGAATGGACACAGTGCGGCGACCTTGGCAAGGCGCTAAAGGCTGTAAGCTTCGCTGACACGGAGAAAGGAATAGTAGTAGGCGACAACATCATAGCCGTAACCACAGACGGCGGAACCACATGGACAGAAATTGAAGCCTATGCAAGCGGCACATGGCTCTCTGCCGTATGGAACGGCGACGATGTTTACGTGGCAGGCAAGGGCGAGGCCATAATATATTCAGCCGACAACGGCAAGACATGGGAGCAGATAAACACTGACCTGGCCGACACAGAAGGAACAGTAAACAGCATTGTATACAACGGAGCCGAGTTCTACACATGCGGAACTTCAAGCACATTCTATTTCCGTCAGTTTGAGTCTGCCGAGACCGAGATATGCCAGATGGCACGCTATGACAGAAGCGCTGACGAATGGACTCCTCTGGGCTACTTCGCAACCATGGGTACAAGTGCCAGCGGAGGCTACTGTGTGTCGGGCGACGGCAAGACCGTAGGCGGCAACTCTTATGCAATGCGCAACGGCGACTCATTCAATTCGAAAAGCGTGGCCGTGGCTGCAATATGGACCGAAGAAGACGGAAAACTGACTGAACTGCCCGGACTGTATCAGGAAAGAAACACTATAGCTCGCGTTGACGCACTGAACGCCGACGGCACAGTAGCTGCGGGATATCAGGACATTGACGGCATGTGGGTGTCATCTGTATGGAAGAAGGAAAACGGTGTATGGGGCGACGGCGTCATTCTGTTCAAGGACAATGAAGTAGGCCTTGCTGACTACAAGAACGTAATGCAGGAGTGCTCATGCGTTTCTCCCAACGGCAAATGGGTTGGAGGACTCGGATTATACATACCTACAGGACCGCTTGCCTATGCAGCAGACGGCACAGCCGACGAACACTTGATGAACGAGCCTTATATATGGAACGAGGAAACAGGCGTGATACAGTTAGGCATGCTCGAGAACGCACCTGCCAAGGATGGTTATTATGGTCTTGTAAACGGAGTGTCTGACGACGGCTCACTGGCCTTCGGTACATTCCAGACCACAATGCCCGGCATAGAGATATGGGGTGTGCCGTTCATTTGGACTAAGGAAGACGGCATGCGCGACCTCAACGACTGGATAGCAGAGAAATACAACGCCGATTTAGACGGATACAGGGTTTACACAATATCTGACGTGTCTGACAACGGACAATATCTGGTATGCTCAATCCGCAAGGGCAGCGAGTCAGGCGCTTGTGTCATCGACCTTAATGCTGAAGGCACAGGCATCAGCCTCGGCGAGACAGCAGCCGACAACAGCGTGAGGATATATCCTAACCCGGTATCAGACATGATACACATCGACCTCAACTCGGCAGAAAACGTGAAGATTAGCCTCTACGGACTGACGGGCAACGTGGTCAAGACAGCTGCAGAGAGCGGCACAACAGCCACAATGAACGTAACCGACGTGCCCGAGGGCATGTATATCCTCGTGGTGGATAACGGAAAGAACAAGACAGTAAGAAAAATGCACATCACTCGCTGATTAGTGTGCCGTGCTTAATCTGAATCACGTATGGGCACGGCATTATTGAATGGGGTGCCGGCATGACATAACTGTTGTGAAACATTAAGGCCGGCGCCCCGTCTTTTTATGACACGGCTTCATAGCATAAAAAATATTATCTTAACAGCCGTCACCGCCACAAAGATGCACAGCCTGCAGGCAGCTATCCCGGCAAGGCATTTACCCCTGAATGTTTAACCCCATACGCCACACCGGGAATATATTTGCCGGACACTTCTGCCATACCTACAGTCACACATAAAGACACCGGCAGCCGGCAGCATGCGCATCGGAGTGACGCGTGGCGGCTGTTGATATGATGATGCCGGGGTTGGGTAAAGAATAAGGATAAATATATATCAGGCGGCCTATTGCCCATATATATCATGACGCGCTGTCCTGCCCGTCGTCAATTATCGACTGCAGATATCCGCGTATCGACACGTCGCTGCCGAGGCTGATCTTCTTACGGAGCCTGTTGCGGCTCTTCTCTACCGACTCAACCTCGCGGAACGTTATCTGCGATATCTCCTTCGAGGTCAGTCCCATGTATATGTAGGCACACAGGCGGCAGTCGTTCTGCGTAAGGTTAGGGTGAGCCTCCTTGAGCTTGGCGTCGAAGAGTGGCGACACCTCGTTGAAGTATGTCTTGAAACCCTCGTTGAGCCTATTGGCGGTCTGCTGGCGCAGCTTAAGCGAAATGGCGTTGACGCGCTTGCGCGTGTCTTCCTCGGCTATGTCCTTGCTCAGCTCGGCCAGCTCCTCGCAGATGTTCTTGTGCAGATTGTCTATCGACGAAAGGTCTATCGAGAATGTCGTCAGCTCGCGGCTCTTCTTTCCTATTTCGCTCTCCATTCTCTTTTTCTCCCATTCGTGCTCTTTCTGCTCAAGCATCCTCAGCTTCTTTTCCTGCTCGAGTATTATAGCGCTCTGCCTCTGCTCGTTCTTGCGTTTCTTTATGCTGACAACCACGAGCACCGACAGCAGCACGGCCACGAGTATGGTGGCCACAACTATTATCATACTGTTGCGCAGCTTGATGTTGGCAAAATCATACTTCATCTTCAGCTCCATATTGTCGTTGCGCAGCTGTGCTATGTCATACCATGTCATCATCTGAAAGAGCTGCCTCTTCTGGTTGTCAAAGTTGAGCGAGTCGTTGAGTTTCATGCTCTCCTGCAGGCATCTCGACGCCCTTTCGTAATAGTTGAGCTTCATGTAGAGAGTGGCTATCTCCTTGAGATACTTGCCCTTTATAGCGTCCGACTGTTTCGGTATCACCTTCTCCTCGATATACCCAATCTCGCTGAGAGCCTTATGCTTCTGCCCCATGGCTATGTAAAGCTGCACGAAGTTGAGCCTTATCATCAGCTCTGACACCGTAAACTTTTCGCTCGGCAGCGTCTTCTCGGCCATCACAAGAGCACTCTCTGCCTCTTTATATTTGCCCATCTCGGTGAGCAGTCCGCCCTTGTTGATATAAACGCGCGACAGCACATCCCTGTTGCCGGCGGCACACTGTATCGCACTGTCGAGGCAGGCAATGGCCTTGGGCATGTCCTTCTGTCCGCAGTAGACCAGCGCCATGTTGTTATACAGTATGCTGCTTGCCCCTGCCAGGCTCTTCAGACTTATCAGCATTCTCAGCGCCTTGGCATAGTCATGCGTGTCATAGTAGAGCTGTGCCTGATTGGTGTATATCTGCGACAGCACCTTCCTGAAGCCGTGCTTGCGGGCTATGGCCGCTGCCCTGTCGAACATCTTGCGGCCTTCCTCATGAAATCCGAGCATAGTGTAGCCTATTCCGGCCGAGTTGGCATACTTTGCCATTATCAGGAAGTCGGTCTTCGTAGCGGCTGTCTTCTTCAGTTCGTTGAACACCATCCTGGCAAAGAGCACCTCAGACAGGAAGTCGCCCTTCTCGGTGAACATCTTGCACATGGGATAATAGCTTGCTGCCAGCTGCGCAGGCTTCAGCGAGTCGGCATTGCTGCGGTTAATCTTGTTGATCTCGTTCATATAAAATTTGCTGGATGGAGTATTCTGCACATACTCTTTCAGATATGCCGTCCACCGCTCCTTCAGCGCATTCTTTTCTGCCCTGCCTGCCACCGCAGGACACACACACGACAACAGCAATGCTGCCACGGCGGCGCGTAGAGCCACGCAACGCACACCGCGGCATGCCGCAGAGCAACATTCAATGACACAGGCTAAAAGGAAAGGCAGACATAAGGCAGGTCTGCCGTATTGGGTATACATCAAGCGCATAACAGATAAAATTAATTTCAGCGGCAAAACATCACTCAGAAATACCGCCCATGTCAGCATCACGCTGCATGACGGCAGGCCATGGCGTAAGACTTGTATGCATAGAGAGCCGCAATACTCAAAACATAATATCAGACAAGGCCGGTCTCAAAGGTACGAATTATTAATCAAAACTGGCCACTTTATCCGCTATTTTTGTCTTTTTGCCGTAAATTAAGCCCTATCCTGCCGCCTTAACAAGGCCTTAACGACGTATGACATTGCGCTGTACGGCGTATGCTTTCTCAGCCTGTGCGGCGGGCCATGACTGAGATAATGCAGACAGAACGGCGACGACATTAAGCCGGAGACAGACAGCCACGCAACAAATCATAACATTAATTATGCCGCCACAATGACAGTTATATCACTTTTTTGTTATAACTTTGCGCCCGGAATATAAACGTTTATAAGACATGTCATTAAAATGTGGTATAGTAGGACTGCCTAATGTGGGCAAGTCTACGATTTTCAACTGCCTGTCGAGCGCGAAGGCACAGGCAGCCAACTTTCCTTTTTGCACCATCGAACCTAACGTCGGCGTGATAACCGTGCCCGACGAACGCCTGACAAAGCTCGCCGAGATTGTTCATCCGGGACGCATCGTGCCCGCAACCTGCGAGATTGTGGACATTGCCGGACTCGTAAAGGGTGCCAGCAAGGGCGAAGGTCTGGGCAACAAGTTCCTCGGAAACATACGCGAAACCGACGCCATCATACACGTGCTGCGCTGCTTCGACGACGACAACATCACTCACGTTGACGGCAGCATAGACCCTATACGCGACAAGGAAATCATCGACACCGAGCTGCAGCTGAAGGACCTCGAGACCATAGAGGGACGCCTGAGCAGGCAGCAGAAGGTGGCAGCCGCCGGAAACAAGGAGGCAAAAATAGAAGTAGGGGTGCTCGAGGCATACAAGGAAGTGCTCGAACAGGGCAAGAACGCACGCGTGGTTGAGTTTGACAGCAAGGAAGAGCAGGACGCCGCACGCAACCTGTTCCTGCTGACGGCTAAGCCCGTGCTGTATGTGTGCAACGTCGACGAGGCATCTGCCAAGACCGGCAACGACTACAGCCGCCGCGTTGAGGAAGTGGCAAAGGCCGAAGGCGCCGAGGTGCTCGTGATAGCAGGCAAGACAGAGGAAGACATAGCAAGCCTTGAGACATACGAAGACAAGCAGATGTTCCTCGACGAGCTGGGCCTTGAAGAGAGCGGCGTAAACCGTCTGATAAAGAAAGCCTATGCCCTGCTTAACCTCGAGACATTCATCACCGCAGGCGAGATGGAGGTTAAGGCATGGACATATCACAAGGGCTGGAAGGCTCCTCAGTGTGCCGGTGTAATCCACACCGACTTCGAGAAGGGCTTTATCCGCGCCGAGGTGATAAAGTATGACGACTACATCAAATACGGCTCTGAGGCTGCAGTGCGCGAAGCCGGCAAACTGGGCATCGAGGGCAAAGACTATGTTGTGCAGGACGGCGACATCATGCACTTCAGGTTTAATGTATAAATTTTAAGAGCAAAAGAGGCTTGAAAGAGTAGTTAAAGGAGTCAAAGCAGTTACCGCTCCCTATGGTCGCTCAGGAGTTAAAGTCAAATGCCTTTAAACCTGCGTACCATAAAAACGTTAACTGCACAGGCTCTGCTCAACAGGCAAGGCTAATGACTTTAACTACCAGCAGGCCCAAGCCTGCGATAACTCCTTTAACTACTCTAACTACATAAATATTACCTATCATGATTTCCGAATTACTATACATCCTGTGGAACCCCAACCTGGTGGCATTTCATCTCGGGCCGATGTCCATACGCTGGTATTCGCTGTGCTGGCTCCTGGGCCTTGCGTCGGCATATTTCATCGTGAAGAGGCTCTACAAGGAGCAGAAGATAAAGCCGGAGCTGTTCGATCCGCTGTTCATCTACTGCTTCGTGGGCATACTGATAGGCGCCCGTCTGGGCCACTGCCTGTTCTATGAGCCCGACTATTTTCTGTCGAGCGGCAAGCATATAGTGGAGATGATACTGCCAATACACTTCATGGCCGACGGCTCGTGGAAGTTCACCGGATATGAAGGACTGGCAAGCCACGGCGGAACCATCGGACTTATCATCGCCCTATGGCTTTACGTCCGCCGCACAAAGGTCAACATCTGGCGAGTGCTCGACAACGTGGCGATAGCAACGCCCGTAACGGCATGCTTTATCCGACTGGGCAACCTCATGAACTCTGAAATCATAGGCAAGGCAACCGACGTGCCCTGGGCGTTCATCTTCGAGCGCGTCGACATGACTCCGCGCCATCCGGGACAGCTCTACGAGGCCATAGCCTACGCCATATTCTTCGTCATAGGCTGGTATCTATACCGCAAGAAGCCGCAGCGCGTTGGTACAGGATTCTTCTTCGGACTCTGTATAACGCTCATCTTCACGGCACGATTCTTCATCGAGTTCACAAAGGACATACAGGAAGAGTTTGAGGCATCAATGCTGCTCAACATGGGACAGCTGCTCAGCATACCGTTCGTTATAGTCGGCTTACTTTGCATATTCAACCGAAAGTTAATGGAACGACTCGGAACTGAAAAACAAATAAGCAAAGACAAGAAGAGCGAATAAGGGTGAATAAGCCAATAAAGAATAAGCATTGACATTATTACCTACAAGATGAACAACCTACTCTACATACTATGGAATCCTGACCTGGTGGCCTTTAACATAGGACCAATATCTGTATTTTGGTACTCATTGTGCTGGCTCATAGGACTCGCGTCAGCGTATTTCATTGTGAAGAGGCTCTACAAGGAACAGAAAATAAAGCCGGAGCTGTTCGACCCACTGTTCATCTACTGTTTCGTGGGTATACTAATAGGCATGAGATTGGGCCACTGTCTGTTATATGATCCTGACTATTTCCTGTCGAGCGGCAAGCATATAGTGGAGATGATCTTACCTATACACTTCATGGAGGACGGATCGTGGAAGTTCATAGGATATAAAGGACTGGCAAGCCACGGCGGAACCATCGGACTTATCATCGCCCTCTGGCTCTATGTCCGCCGAACAAAGATAAATATCTGGCGCGTGCTCGACAACGTGGCGATAGCAACTCCCGTAACGGCATGCTTTATCCGACTGGGCAACCTCATGAACTCTGAAATCATAGGCAAGGCAACCGACGTGCCCTGGGCATTCATCTTCGAGCGCGTTGACATGACTCCACGCCATCCGGGACAGCTCTACGAGGCCATAGCCTACGCCATATTCTTCTTCGTAGGATGGTATTTCTACCGCAAAAAACCGCAGCGAGTGGGCACGGGATTCTTCTTCGGACTATGCATAACGCTCATCTTCACGGCACGATTCTTCATCGAGTTCACAAAGGGCATACAGAAAGACTTCGAGGCTTCAATGCTGCTCAACATGGGACAGCTGCTCAGCATACCGTTTGTAATCGTCGGACTGCTCTGCATGAAGGGCGGAAAATGGATGCAGAAACTGGGCATAGAGAAATAGACCGGTATCCTGCGGCTTAACGGCCGGAATAGGGAAATACAGAGGAAAACAAGGGAAATTAGGGGAAATTTTCGGAAAATTTCCCCTAATTTCTTTTTATTGCCCATTACGTTCAAGCCAAGAAACATAACAAAAGGGATTTTCTGCCGGACATAAAATCCGTTCTGACGCGTTTTCTTGTGTTCGGCGTGAAGATGTAAGGCTACGAATGAGAAAACGGCTCACACGGGCTTAAAATGCCGTTATAAAAGAATGTCAGCATGACTTCATGATGCTTACGCGCAACAATGATGCCATGCTGACATATAGAGCATATAATCTGACAAGGATTAGTCAAGCTTCAACTCAAAATCCACCACGTCGAGCCAGCGCCCGAGCTTGTAGCCTACATCGTGAAAATGCGACGCCTGACTGAAGCCCAGCTTGCGGTGAAGCTCTATGCTCGCCTCGTTGCAGCCCGTTATGCAGGCTATCAGCACCTTGTATCCGCGCCGGCGGCACTCGTCTATCAGGCGGTGCATCAGGGCGGTGCCGAGGCCGCGGCGGGTGAAGTCGGGCGAGAGATATATCGTCGTCTCGTAAGTGTTGCAGTAGGCGGCGCGCTCCTTCCACGGATGGGCATAGCATATTCCTGCCACGCGGCCGTCTTCCTCAGCCACGAGATAAGGGCAGCTTGCCGATATGTGCCCCACCCTTTCAGCCATCTGCTCTTCGGTGAGCGTCTCGGTCTCAAATGTCTCAACGCCCTCTACGATGTATCTGTTGTAGAGCGCGGTTATCTCCTGAATGTCTTTTTCCTCAACGTAACGTATCATTTCTGTATAATTTATGTTTGCTTTATCTATTTTTCCTCTACGTGCCGCGGCCTGCCATGCGCTGACAGATGCCGCAGGCGCCCTTGCATACATGCAACACAATCGAAGCCTGACGCCTGACATGCGCCTGACCTCGATTGCAGTATGAATAATCCGAGACCCGGCCGTGCCAGGCCCGGCGTGGCTTTACAGTCTGTTCACGCTGATCTTAATGCTGCGGTCGGCTATCTTCACCAGCACGACGCCGTCCGTGCGGCCTGCGCTGAGCGTTATGCTGCCTGCCGACGCCTTGCCTGCCGAGAGCATCATGCCGCCCACGCTGTAGAGCGCAACCTGCTCGCCGTCGGCAAGTCCGCTTACGGTGATGCTGCCGTCATGCGAGCTTACCACTACGCCGCGGCGCTCGTCAAGGTTTATTCCGGAAGTGTTCAGCGTCGCGTCGATGAAGCACAGCACGGCCTTTGCCTCCTCGCTGTTAAGATAGCCGTGTGCCGATGCATACACGGTTATGTCGTATGCCGCGCCGAGAGCCACCTTGCCGTCGGCCGAGTAGGCTCCTTCAACGGCGTCAGACGCGCTTATCGTGTAGTGATATTCTGCCCCTTCGGTGGCGCATCCGAACGTCAGCGAGTTGTCGGCATAGGCTATTGTCGGCGTGGCGCACCTAACGGGGTCAACCACCTGTCCGTCTTCCTCTATGATAAACTTAAACCCGCTCCACGGCTCCTTGACCTTATAGAGCGCCGTGGTGCCTGTAGGCACGTGCAGGCGGCACTCTGTGTATATGTCGCCGAACACGAAATTGCTCGTGCTCACCTCGTCAGGGTCGTCCCACTGGCAGGTTACGTCGGCAAGATAAGTGCAGTCCGAGAAGCTGCCGCTGCCCAGCGTCTCTACGCTCCTTGGCAGCAGTATCGAGGTCAGTCCGCTGCAATTGTGGAAGCATCCGGCGCCAATGTTCTTCAGTCCGGCAGGCAGAGCTATTCCGCTGAGCGAGGTGCAGTTGCTGAAGCAGTCATCATACAGCTTCTCGATACTCTCCGGCAGGGTTACCGAAGCCAGCTTTGAGCAGTAGCTGAAACATTCTTCGTAGAGCCTCGTTACGCCGCTCGGCACGACTATCGACTCTAAGGCTGAGCAGCTCTCGAAGCATCTGCTCTCTATGTTGTCTATGCTGTTGGGCAATGTTATGGCCTGAAGAGCGGTGCAGCCTGAGAAGCAACTGCTCCTTAAGTCGGTGATGCCGTCGGGCAGACTGACCGACGTGAGCGAAGTGCAGCCCGAGAAACACTCCTCGCCAAGCTCCCTCACACCCTGCGGGATGTCTATCGACTCGAGCGAAGTGCAATGATAGAAGCATCTCTTCTTCAGCTCCGTCAGGCTTCCCTCAAACTTCACCGATCCAAGCGACGAACAGCCGTGGAAACAGCTCTCGCCCATAGTGGTCAGACTTGCCGGCAGAGTTACCGACGTGAGGCTCTTGCAGGCGTAGAAGCACTGATAGCCAAGCTCCGTGATGCCCTTGGGCAGACTGATTGCCTTAAGCCTGTCGCAGCCTGAGAAGCATGCGCTGCCCAGCGATGTAACTCCTGCCGGCAGCTCAATCGCCTCAAGCATGTTGCAGCTCTCAAAGCACATATCGCCGAGCGATACGAGATTTTCGGGCAGGTCTACCGACTTAAGAGAGTAACAGAAAGAGAAGCTGTTGCCACCCAGCGAAGTTATGTTGTCGGGCAGATCTGCCGATACAAGCTTAGAACACGACGAGAAGCACGACGAGCCCATCACGGTAACAGTGTTGGGAAGAACAACTCCCGTAATGTCGTTTCCGCTGAAGGCATTGTTCTGCACGGTGGTAACCGTATAGTCATCTCCGCCGTATCTCACGGTCTCAGGTATCACGATGTCGCCCGTAAGTCCCTTCTGCTGCATAACAGACGCCTTGTCGCCGTCAAGCAGATAAGTTATTCCATCGATTGTAGCCGTCTCCTGTGCGCTGCCTGCCAGGGTCATCGCCGCCGCCAGACATGTAAGGATAATTTTCTTCATAAATAGTTTTTTTAATGTTCAAGAAATGTATGTGTTCACTTGTTTTATTTGTAAAAATAGCCGATTGTTTCTCCGTGCAAAAATAAGAAAAAAACAACAAACCGAAAGGCCCTGCCCGAAAAAACAGCATTTTGTGTCGACCAACGCCTTGCATGGCATCAACCCACCCTTAATGCCGGCGGCAGGTTTTGGGGATATTTTGCGGAAATAAGACACCTGCAACGAACCGCCCAAAAACGATATGTGCCCTTTCGCACGGCAAAAGCATATCTTCTGCACGGCAAAAGAGCACATATCAGAGGCCGAAAGACGGCCTTTTATAATACGCTGAAATTCAACACGTTATACAATATAGGGCGACGCACGCCAGCGTCGGCGGCAGACTGATGCATACCATGCCGCCGTAGGGCACGCCATAGGGTATGAGCCACGGCAGCGTCAGGCCTCAGTACGGCCGGCCACGGCAGCCTTCATGCTTGCCTTGGCGTTGGCATACATGCGCACGATGATGTCGCACGCCTGGTCTAACGTCATCGAGCCTGTGTTTATCATCAGGTCGTAGTTGCGCGGATCGTCCCAGCGCTGACCTGTGTAATATTCATAGTGAGTGCCGCGGGCCTTGTTGAGCCTCTTTATCTCGGCCTCCGCCTTAACCTTGTCCAGGCCGTATTCAGACGTGCATCGGTCGATGGCCGTGTCACGGTCGCAATAGCAGAACACGCGCACCACGCCCGGACGTCCCTTCAGCACAAAGTCGGCGCAGCGCCCCACGATGACGCACGGCTCCTTGTCGGCCAGCTGCTGCACTATCTTGCTCTCTGCAAGGAAGAGCACGTCGTCGTCCGACAGTCCCCTGCCCGCCTGCGTGCCGTAGCCCTGCGACAGTATGCACTTCAGCCAGAACGACGGTATGGTCTGCTCGTTGCGCCTTATGTAGTCTTCGTTGATGCCGCTGCTCTTTGCCGCCATCTTTATAAATTCGCGGTCGTAGAGCCTTACGCCGAGTCTCGAGGCAAGCATCTCGCCCAGCATGTGGCCGCCGCTGCCAAACTCGCGGGCTATGGTTACCACCACGTCGGCAGGCGCTGCGGCAGCCTTGCCTTCGGTCTGCTTAGAGTAGCCCAGCACGCCGTTGAGCACACGGCAGAACGGTGTGAGGAAGTGAACTATCGGCCCCACGAGCAGCGCCGCAGCCACCGTGCCCTCGCGCACGCCGTGTATGCCGCCTATGAAGAGCATCGAGAACACGCAGGCAAGGATGACGTTGCCCACGTCGAAGCCCAGTTTAACGTAGCCGAAGTCGCCGCCTATGCGCCTTGCCAGCACCCTGACGAAGAACTCGCCCGCCACCATTGCCACGTCGGCCTTAACCTCGAGCGTTATGCCGCACGCCAGAATGACGCATCCGGCGAGCATGCTTAGCAGCTGCATGGGATATGCCTCGGGCTGAAGCCACGACAGCGACGACATGGATATGTCGATAAACGTGCCGAAACAGAGCGTAACGGGTATCTGTATGAGATACATGCGGAGGTCGGCGCGCAGCTGTGAGCGGCTCATCATGAGCGGCTCTGTGGCCACGAAAAGAAGGTTTACGATAATGGTCCACTGGCCCATGGTAAGGGGCGTGAACATACTAAGCACGTAGTTGACGCTCGTTATGGGCGACGTGCCCAGCAGAGCCTTTGTGATGAAGGCAATGCCGTAGGCGTTGATAAACACCGAAATGATAAAAAGGATGTAACGCCTTGTTAGAAATATTGTCTTTTTCTGCATAATATTTTGACTTGAAAACAAATCTGTTCTAATGGAGAATTGAGAATGGAGAATGGATAATTATGATTTGACTTGAGGGGTATTGGGATGCCGGATGTTGAGCGTGCTGCCGGTGTATTTTGGCTTTTACGGATGTTGTGATATCCCCTGCAACTATTCTGTTCTCCTTTCTGATTATGCTATCCTTTCTTTTGTCTTTATTCTCCACGGAGAAATGTTCTCCTTTGTATTGTATTCTGATTTAAATCACGGCGCAGAACTTATTATCAGTGTGCGTATATGTTGATGACTTACGACATTCATTCATGCCGACAGTCACAGACTTAAAATGTCTGATGGGCTGCCATGCGGCGCCTTGACCTTAACCCAAATCGGCTATTATGATTCGGTATGAAAGCCTTAATGCACAAAAGTGATAAAACCATGTGCTGTATGATGACCTGTTGGGGGTTGGTTTTCTGCCGCCACTACAGCTCGCGCCACGGCAGCAGCCCTGCCCTGCCCTATTTGCCTGTAACTATGCGCTTTATGTCGTTCAGTTTGTTGAGCGCCTCCACGGGCGTCAGGTTGTTGATGTCAAGCCCCAGTATCTCGTCGCGCACCTGGCACAGCACTGGGTCGTCGAGCTGGAAGAAGCTGAGCTGCATGCCCTGCCGGCTCATGTTTATCTTCTCTGCCGACGGCTTGCCCACTCCGCCCACCTGGGCGTTGTCGGCTTCAAGCTCCTTCAGTATGGTCTCTGCCCTCTTCACGATGCTCTTTGGCATGCCGGCTATCTGCGCCACGTGTATACCGAAAGAGTGCTCAGAGCCGCCCGGCTCGAGCTTTCTCAGGAAGATAACCTTGCCGCCCGACTCTCTTACGCTTACGTTGAAGTTCTTTATGCGGGCAAAGTTTTTCTCCATCTCGTTGAGTTCGTGATAGTGAGTGGCAAAGAGCGTGCGCGCCTGAGCCTTGGGATGCTCGTGGAGATACTCCACAATGGCCCACGCTATGCTTATTCCGTCGTATGTAGACGTGCCTCGGCCGAGCTCGTCGAAGAGCACAAGCGAGCGCGGAGTAACGTTGTTGAGGATGTTGGCAGCCTCGGTCATCTCCACCATGAAGGTCGACTCGCCCAGCGATATGTTGTCCGACGCCCCCACACGTGTGAATATCTTGTCCACCAGACCTATCCTCGCGCTCTCTGCCGGCACGAAGCATCCTATCTGGGCCAGCAGCACTATCAGTGCCGTCTGTCGCAGCAGAGCCGACTTTCCGGCCATGTTCGGACCTGTGATTATTATTATCTGCTGCTTCTTGTCGTCGAGATATATGTCGTTGGGCACGTAGCTCTCGCCCACGGGCAGCTGCGTCTCTATCACCGGGTGGCGTCCCTGATGTATGTCGAGCACAATGTTGTCGGCATCAATGGCAGGACGGATGTAGCCGTGCTCGGCGGCAGTCTTGGCGAAAGACAGCAGACAGTCGATACGGGCTATGAGCGAGGCGTCGGTCTGTATGGCGGGGATATACTCCTGCATCGACAGCACCAGCTCGGAGAACAGCTTGCTCTCGAGCTGCAATATCTTGTCTTCGGCGCCCAGAATCTTCTCCTCATATTCCTTCAGCTCCTGCGTTATGTATCGCTCGGCGTTGGCAAGCGTCTGCTTTCTCACCCACTCCTCCGGCACCTTGTCCTTGTAGATGTTGCGCACCTCGAGGTAATAGCCGAACACGTTGTTGTAGCCTATCTTCAGCGACGATATGCCCGTAAGCTCGGTTTCGCGCTCCTGTATCTTCAGCAGATAGTCTTTGCCGCTGTAGGCAATGTTGCGCAGTTCGTCGAGCTCGCTGCTTACGCCGTTCTTTATCACGCCTCCCTTGCTCACGAGCTGCGGCGAATCTTCGTTTACCTCGCGCTCAATGCGGTCGCGCAGGCCCTCGCACAGCGCCATCTGGTCGCCTATGCGGCGCAGCACGGCGTTGTCTGCCTCGAGACATGCACGCCTTACGGGCACCAGGGCCTGCAGGGCTGTCTTGAGCTGCACCACCTCACGCGGCGACACACGGCCCACGGCAACCTTTGATATGATGCGCTCAAGGTCGCCAATGCGGTGGAGCTGACTGTCGAGAAGGTCTTTAAATTCGGGATGGCGGAAGAAATATTCAACCACGTCGAGCCTGTCTTCTATCACGCGGGCATCTCTCAGGGGGAACACCACCCAGCGCTTCAGCATGCGGGCGCCCATGGGCGACACGGTGCGGTCTATCACGTCGAGCAGCGACGAGCCGTCGTCCTGCATGGGGTGCAGCAGCTCCAGCGAGCGTATGGTGAACTTGTCGAGCCTTACGTAGCGCTCTTCTTCAATGCGCGATAGCGACGTTATGTGGCCAATGTGCGTGTGCTGCGTCATCTCGAGATACTGAAGTATGGCTCCGCTCGCCACCACTCCACTCCTGAGATGCTCCACACCGAAGCCCTTGAGCGACTTTACGTCGAAGTGGCTCAGCAGCTTCTGGTTGGCCGACTGCTCGGTGAAAACCCAGTCGTCGAGCTCGAAGGTGAAGAACTTGTTGCCGAACCAGCGCTCAAACTCTGCCCTGCGGCCGCGCTCAAAGAGCACTTCCTTGGGCGAGAAGTTTACGAGCAGCTTCTCTACATAGTCGTAGGAGCCTTCGCCCGTGAGGAATTCGCCGGTAGATATGTCGAGAAACGCCACTCCGCAGGCCGTCTTGCCGAAGTTGACGGCGGCCAGAAAGTTGTTTTCCTTGTAGTTAAGCACGTTGTCGGTCATGGCCACTCCGGGCGTAACCAGTTCGGTTATGCCTCGCTTAACGAGCTTCTTGGTGAGCTTGGGGTCCTCCAGCTGGTCGCAGATGGCCACTCTCCTGCCCGCCCTTACGAGCTTTGGCAGATATGTGTCGAGCGCATGATGCGGAAATCCGGCCATCTCCGTAGGGTCTTTCGAGCCTCCGTTGTTGCGCCTGGTGAGCGTTATGCCCAGTATCTTGCTGGCGTCTACGGCGTCCTGAAGGTATGTCTCATAAAAGTCTCCGCAACGAAACAGCAGCAGCGCGTCGGGGTGCTTTGCCTTCAGCGACATAAACTGCTTCATCATCGGGGTTAGTTCGTTGTCTTTCTTTGCCATGATCTGTTGTGGATAGCCTGCCTGTTCTGGTCTGTAAGTCAGGCACTATGGGTTATTTTCAAGCTGCAAACTTACTAATTTTTTTCCAATTTCTGACTGACAGAAAAGGAAAAACAGCTGAAAACTGAGAATTGAAAGACAATTAAGCGGCTGTTCTTAATCTCTTCCAATTCCCAGTTTTCAAATCCCAATTTTCTATTTCTTATAAGTTTGTTGTCATCTTTTTCCGCTGAAGCCCTTTGTCGGAGTGGTTTTCTGCGTTGTTGTCGATGGCTTGCTTCCTGTGCTTCTTACGGGCTTTGTACCGCTGAACGAGCCTGAAGGCTTTACAGTTGTGCTGCCCGATGTGCCCGTACCTCTCGACGGACGGCTCGTAGCGGGCTTGCCGGCTGAGGTTGTAGGCTTCTTGTTAGTAGTGGGACGGCCGTGCGACGCGGTGCCCGTAGAAGGCTTGGGAGCCGTAACCGTGTGGCCCTGATTTGTCGGTTTAGAGGGCTTCGGGGTTGTCGTCACGCTGTGGCCCGAGTGGTTTGTGGTGCCCGTCCTTACCGGCGTCAGCTTGTGAGCGCTGCTGTATGTGCGGCCCTTATACCAGCTCTTGCCGCCGTTGCTGCGCCAGCTGTGGCCTCCGCGGTAGGTGGTGTAGACACTGGGGCGGCTGTAATAATAGTAAGAGCGGTCGGTGTAGCGCGTGTAGATGCTGTATCTGAAGCCCGAACTCCAGTAGACCGGACGGTAGAAATATGTCCTTGACATATACAGGTTATACTGTGCCGCGGTGAGCACATAGCTCAGGTCGAGGTTGCGGCGCGTCCAGCACGTAGAGTAAAGGTCGTCCTGATAGTTGAGCGCCATTAGATAGTCGAGGTTTATTTCATACACGGCGTCATACTGGCTCTCATAGAGTCCCAGTTCGTATGCCATCTTGTCCGTCAGAAACAGGGCCTCCTCACGGGCCTGCGTATATGTCATTGCCTGCAACGTAACCGTGGTTATCATCATTATGATGAAGGATGTAAGTAATCGTTTCATAACCGTCAATTTTTAAAATGTTAGACAATCAGCAGTATCAAACAAATGTTCTGAGAGCAAAGATAGTGAAATTTGGGCTAAAGTGCAAGCTGTTTACCCTACAACAGCATCGGATTTTCCCTACAATTGAGCGGGATTTGCCCCCGCACACGGCACAGACGGGCACGACTGCCGGGCGTGAAGGGCAGGGCAGAGGGGGCAGGAAATAAAACTTTTTTTAATGTTTTTATATCGCATTGCGAACATATATTGCACAAAAGCGGCATAATTTTGCCCCCGGAACAGGACCTTAGCCCGACAAGGAGAGATTGTTTCATGAGATAACACGGGCCCGGCGCCGCCACGCAAGCTACCGCGGGGCAGGGCAGAGGGCAAATATACAACAGACCTTTAAAACTGATTTTAGAAATGATTGTAAGTATTAACCTGAACGAAGAGAGACAGAAAGACTTTGCCGACATGCTGAGCAAGGAACAGCGCGACAGCGCAAGGCGCATAATGGCGCAGCAACTGGGCCAGCTGCTGACACGCAACCCGGCCGAAAACCTGTACTGGACGGAGAGCAAGACCGACCTGATGGAGCTGGTCTACGACGTCTACATGGCCGAAAGCCCCGTTGACAGGCTGGGCCGCCCCTACAGCTTCAGCGAGATGGCGCGCAGGGCATGCACCGTGCTGCACGTGCCCATGCCGAAGAATCCCTACGCCATGGTGTATAACGCAAGGGAGAGGAAGGGCGTGAAGCAGAAGTCGTTCTTCAGCCGCTACTGCTGGCTGATGTACTGCAGGCACTCGCGCAACCCGCTCTACGCCATGATAAGATGCATGCGCTGAACAGACAACGCAACGGCAAGGTAACCATGAAAAACATTAACAGACCATAAAACACAAGACAATGGACAAGAACACACAGACAAGACTGTCGGAACACTTCACGCTGGAGGAGATGTGCCGCTCGGGCGCGGCAGTAAGACACCGCATAGACAACACGCCCGACAGAGAACAGACCGAACGCCTCAGGCAGCTCTGCCTGAACGTGCTGGAACCGCTGCGCAGGCGATTCGGCGTGATACGCATAACGAGCGGATTCCGCTCCGAACGGCTCAACGCCATAGTGGGCGGGGCTAACACCTCGCAGCACATGAGGGGCGAGGCTGCCGACATACACATATCGGGCATGGAGACGGGGCGCAAGATGTATGCCTACATAACCGCCAACCTCGACTTCGACCAGCTGCTCTTTGAGCACTCCATGAGCAACGGGGCATGCTGGCTGCACGTATCCTACAAGGCCGGCAAGGGCCAAAACCGCCGCCAGGCCATACCTTTCTACAAGGCGGCATAAGGCCACGCAACGCGCTGACACCCAACACATTGCAAAAGGCAGCCTTTCGTGCTGCAAAAAGTTATCTTTCACCCTGCAAAAGGCCGTCTTCCGCACTCCGAAAGGCGGCCTTTCTGTTATGCACGGCATAGCGTATATTTATAAAAGATTTGGTGGATACCGACACTTTACACTGAAAAAATTTGGTAGATACCGACACTTTGCACTGAAAAAATTTGGTGGATATCGACATTTCGCGCAGAAAATATTTGGTGGAAGGCGGAATTATGGGCATCTATGTGTGAAACACACCAAGGATTACCGCCGGGAAAACGGCATCAACTATCTGCCTGTATACATGACCATGTTATTATAATCAACATACGCATACGAGGCAAATATATGCCGCAAAACGAACATGGCAAACACGGGAAACAGAAAGGAAAAACACCGTAAATGCCATGAACGTAATGCGGCCGGATAGGTATGAAACTAAAACGTCATGTTCATGCTCACGCCAATGCTGCGGCCGTCGTAGTAGGGCAGGGCGGCAAGAGCCGTGGAGCGGCGGCAGGACGACTTGCGGAACAGCAGGGGATAGAGCCTGTAGGCCAGTTTGGTGCTTACGATGCCTATGCACGCACCCGCCACAACGTCGTTTATCCAGTGGCGGTCGTTGTAGACGCGCAGATAGGCCGTGAGCGGAGCCACCACAAAGCCCGACCAGGCTATAAGGGGCGACACCGACTTGTATTCTTCATAAAGAAACTGCGCGCCCATGAAGGCCGTGGCTGTATGTCCCGACGGAAAAGAGTTGCGCGTGCTTACGTCGGGGCGGCGCTCGCTTATGGACAGCTTCATGGTGTTGACGATGATGCCCATCGTGGCATACGACATGGCAAGCATGATGGTGCGGTCCTTGAACGAGTGGCGGCCGCGCACGCCGGCAAGGTTGAGCCCGTAGACAGCCACCACGGGCGAATACTGCACATAGTCGTCAGCATGCATCTTGCGCCTGTCCTTCGGCACGAGGGCGTATCTCACGGCGCGCTTCTGCCTGACCATCCATCCGTTCTCGATATACAGCGCCGACACGCCAACGAGGGCGGCAGGCACCACTATGTCGACAGCCCTGAGCCTGTGGCCGTCGTCGAAGGTGCAACGCCGCTGCACATCGCAGCTAAGGCTGTCGGCAGCACTGACGCCTGAAGCAGCACAGAGCAGCAGCATAATGAGGATGATCCTGAAGTTGAACGTTTCTTTACTTTTCATCATTTCGTTAATTTTCCGGTGTGTCAAGCAATGTCATGGCCGATGGCATAAACCGGCAAAGATATCACACGGAAATGCAGAAAACCACCTATCGGGAAACTGTTTTTTTAATGTATTTTTTAATATACGCATATCCCGAAAACTTATTTTAACCAAACAGCAAGCATCAATACAAGCTGTAGCGCAAAGCACGGCCTACGACGGCAGTCAGCCAAGGCGCAAACAGCCCGGCGAGCCGAAGCCATCATAAGCACGGCAAAAAGCCTTGCGGGCGTAAACACCTGACAGTCAGCATAAAACGAGACATCGGAACTGATCATGAAAACATACTAACAACAGTTGAGCATACAGTCTATCGTGGTAAAACTTGACATCGCTGATCAGAAAGTGTATCTTTGCAAACGTGAACGACATGAAGCCGCAGGCACCTCAAAAGACAGCATGGACAGCCGGCAACCATCAGCCGCCGAAGCGGCGCCGGGCAGCATGAAAGACACAACTGACACAAAGAAGCTTCTGAATGCAGAGAGAAACACACAGATTATTAACCATTAAAAAAAGAAAGGAAAAAAGATTATGGCAGTTTTTTATAAGTTGTATCAGGAAAACAGAGAAGGTTCGACAAACAAGGGCAAGTGGTATGCACGCGCCGTGCACACGGGCACAGTTACAATAGACGACCTGGCAGACGAGATGCAGGCCAACTGTACGGTGAAGAGAGCCGACATCGTGGCCGTACTGAGCGAGCTGGTGGAGACGATGCAGAAGCATCTGCAGATGTCGCACCGCGTGAAGCTCGACCGCCTCGGCACATTCAAGATCGGCATGCACACCAGTCCGGCCGACACCGTGAAGGACTTTACGGCAAGCGGCAACGTCAAGTCGGTGCACGTGCTGTTTCAGCCCGAGACCAAGATTGACAAGAACAAGACACGCACCCGCGCACTGCTTACGGGCTGCAAGGTGCAGGAGCTGCCCAAGAACGCTGTCAGCGACGCCCTCGACGACGTGGAAGCCGTGTAGCAGCAGGGCATGAATGAATGCAGACGATGAACGTAACACACATAAATTAAACCCAAAACGGTCATTAGGATTCGGTCGGGATTTAGCTTTATATTGAGCAGATTTTCGTTAGATTTTTCTTGACATAGCCCGCTATGCCTGCGAAAAATCTGACAAAAAGACGCCAATAGAAACAAAAAGACAGACTGAAAGCATCAATGCACAAAATTGATAAGGTAATATGCGGTCTGATGACCGATTTGGATTAAAAAACTTACAAAGACAAAACAGACAATGGGAACAAAGGACAAGAACAACATTTCGATAATTCTGAAGGTGATAGTGGCAGTGGCAACAGCCATCCTAGGCGTGTTCGGAGTGAACGCGGCAATCTGAAAAGGATGCAGTTAATCAAAATCAACCAACCGGTCCGGCAGGCATTTCAGTCTGCCGGATTTTTATGTTTATTCAATATATATACAAAAAATGTGCATTTTTTTAATGTAAAAAATATAATTGTAAAAATAAATCGCTATATTTGGCAAATAAAACTCAAACATATAACACATAAACCTTGAAGCCTATGAGAAAATAATAGACACCAACATCTAAGAGATTAAAATCATTACACAAAATTAACCTGTTAAACTTATCGCTTATGAAGAAACTGATATTTATGCTCATGGCAGTAATCTGTTTCACGGCATGCTCAAACGACGACAACGACCCCCAAAAGCCTATTAATCCGGAACAGACCAGAACCGTGGAGCTGAACGATACCACCCTGACATTTGAACTGAATGCAGACACTGCAACTGTAAACATAGGCAGCAGCGAAGGCTGGTGGATAGAAGAGATTACGACAGAGGAAGACACACTGAAACCTACTGCCGAGGAGAAGCAGCTGATGGCAGGAGGCGGAGCGTATGAAGCACGATGCCAGTGGGTCAGCATGAAACGCAACGGCAGCAGCATCGAAGTGGCTGTAGACGATAACGTATATAAAGAACGCACATTCAAGATTGTCCTTGCCACAGCCAACAGCACGGCCACCATCACGGGCGTGCAGGAAGAAATGATTACAGGCCAGTGGGACGACATTATAGGCCTGTCGACCAAGACCGTAACGCTCAACGGGGCAGGAGACCCTGCTACTGTAACTACCGAAGGAAAACACTGGTTGATAACATCAATAGAGGTTGACGGAGAGACGCTGTATAATTTCTACTACGACAACACCGAGAACAGAAACATGTATCAGACGGGCAAGTTCAACCAAAAGTGCGACTGGCTCAACGTAAGCGTGGACGACTGGACGCTGAACATATCGGCAGACATGAACTACGGAGCAGGCAGAACCTTCAAGATTTATGTTCAGGCAGGCGACTACCACGACTGCATAGAAGGCACGCAGGAAGAACTGATGACGGGAGGAG
Organism: Xylanibacter sp.; assembly: GCF_057607445.1. NCBI lineage: Bacteria > Pseudomonadati > Bacteroidota > Bacteroidia > Bacteroidales > Prevotellaceae > Xylanibacter > Xylanibacter sp. The sequence continues at coordinate 53,884 of NZ_DBLZAX010000003.1, forward strand.
CCTCAGACAAAATCGGCTTGTCGACCAAAGAAGTTACACTCGACTATACGGGCAGCGAAGTAAAGATTGACACTGAAGGAAAACACTGGTGGATAACAAGCATTGAAGTTGAAGGCGAAACGCTCTACAACTTCGGCTACGACAGAACCGAAAACAGAAATATGTATAACACGGGCAAGTTCAACCAAAAGTGCGACTGGCTCAACGTAAGAGTGGACGACTGGACTCTGTACATATCAGCAGACGATAACTTCAGAAAAGAAAGGACATTCAAAATAACGCTCGAATTAGGCAACTACTTCGACCATATCAGCGGAACGCAGAAAATCAAAGACAAGTAACACCTGTATAGCGCCATTGTATGGCTGCACACAGGCGGCATACGCAACACATAAACACATCCTAAAAAGAAGCCGGCTGCACGCGCCTATGCCCACATAAGCAGAGCGCGCATGCAGTCGGCATGAGTTTTCAGCGATAAACAACATTGCCGTTAAACCAAAATCAGTCATCATTATTAGGCTATAAGCATCAATGTATCTGTAGAATTAAACCATATGACTGATAACCTGTTAGGGGTAATCGTAACTGTAACATAACGGACAAAATACAATAAAAACAATTTTATTTCGTACAATCGAATTTTTGCATTATCTTTGCATATTATAATTATGTGTCATGCCTGACGAAAAAGCAAACCTCCGGCCTGACAATGACGGCCTTGAGCCTTTAACAGGGCTGGACGGGACGGGGCTGCAACAGAGCGGCATAAATAACACAAAGAATAAAAAACAACGATACGGAACAATGGAATACAATTTCAGAGAGATTGAGAAGAAATGGCAGAAACAGTGGGCCGAGATGAAGACCTACCAGGTTACTGAAGACAAGAGCAAAGAGAAATTCTATGTGCTCAACATGTTTCCTTATCCATCGGGAGCAGGACTGCACGTGGGACATCCGCTGGGATACATAGCCAGCGACATCTATGCCCGCTACAAGAGGCTGATGGGATATAACGTGCTCAACCCCATGGGATACGACGCCTACGGACTGCCCGCCGAGCAGTATGCCATACAGACAGGACAGCATCCGGCCATAACTACGGCCGAAAACATAAGCAGATACCGCAGCCAGCTGGACAAGATAGGATTCTCGTTCGACTGGAACCGCGAGGTGCGCACCTGCGAGCCTAAATATTACAAATGGACACAGTGGGCATTCCAGAAGATGTTCAACTCGTTCTACTGCAACACTTGCCAGAAGGCACAGCCCATAGAGAAGCTCATAGAGCACTTCAGCCAGAAGGGCACCGAGGGACTCGACGTGGCACAGAGCGAGGAGATGAACTTTACGGCAGCCGAATGGAACGCCATGAGCGAGAAGGAGCAGCAGCAAGTGCTGATGAACTACCGCATAGCCTATCTGGGCGAGACGATGGTTAACTGGTGTGCCGGACTGGGCACCGTGCTTGCCAACGACGAGGTGGTAGACGGCGTGAGCGTGCGCGGCGGATATCCCGTTGTTCAGAAGAAGATGATGCAGTGGTGTCTGCGCGTAAGCGCCTATGCACAGCGCCTGCTCGACGGACTCGACACTGTAGACTGGACTGAGTCGCTGAAGGAGACTCAGCGCAACTGGATCGGCCGTTCTGAAGGAACAGAGATGCAGTTTAAGGTGGCAGGACAGGACTGGGACTTCACCATCTTCACCACACGTGCCGACACAATATTCGGCGTAACGTTCATGGTGCTGGCACCTGAAAGCGAACTCGTAGAGAAACTTACCACACCTGAGCAGAAGGCTGAGGTGGACGCATATATAGAGCGCACAAAGAAGCGCACCGAGCGCGAGCGCATCAGCGACCGCTCTGTTACGGGCGTGTTCTCAGGCTCTTACGCCATCAATCCGTTCACGGGCGAGAACATTCCTATCTGGATTTCTGACTATGTGCTGGCTGGATACGGCACAGGAGCCATCATGGCTGTGCCTGCGCACGACTCGCGCGACTATGCCTTTGCCAAGCATTTCGGACTGGAGATACGTCCGCTCATAGAGGGATGCGACGTGAGCGAGGAGAGCTTCGACGCCAAGGAGGGCACCGTGTGCAACTCGCCTAAGAGCGGAGTGGAGACTCTCGACGGATTCTCGCTCAACGGCCTGAGCGTAAAGGAGGCTATAAAGAAGACCAAGGAGTTTGTAACTTCTCACAACATGGGCCGCGTGAAGGTGAACTACCGTCTGCGCGACGCCATCTTCTCACGCCAGCGCTACTGGGGCGAACCGTTCCCGGTTTACTATAAGGACGGCATGCCTTACATGATTTCAGAAGACAAGCTGCCGCTCGAGCTGCCCGAGATTGACCAGTATAAGCCTACAGAGACAGGCGAGCCGCCGCTCGGACACGCTAAGAAATGGGCTTGGGACACAGAGAAGAACGAGGTTGTGGACAAGAGTCTGATTGACAACAAGACAATATTCCCGCTCGAGCTCAACACCATGCCGGGCTTTGCAGGCTCATCAGCCTACTATCTGCGCTACATGGATCCGCACAACGACAACGCCCTCGTGGGCGAGGAAGCCGACCACTACTGGCAGAACGTTGATCTGTATGTGGGCGGAACAGAGCACGCCACGGGCCACCTGATATACTCACGCTTCTGGAACAAGTTCCTGTTCGACCTCGGTGTGTCGTGCCAGGAGGAGCCTTACAAGAAGCTCGTCAACCAGGGTATGATTCAGGGACGCTCTAACTTCGTTTACCGAGTAAACAGCGACGACCACTCTAAGAAGCCGCTCTTCGTTAGTCTCGGACTAAAAGACCAGTATGACGTAACGCCTATACACGTTGACGTAAACATCGTTCACGGCGACGTGCTCGACACAGAGGCATTCAAGGCATGGCGCCCCGAATACAACGACGCCGAATTCATCCTCGAAGACGGCAAGTATGTGTGCGGATGGGCTATAGAGAAGATGTCAAAGTCGATGTTCAACGTTGTCAACCCCGACATGATTGTAGACAAATACGGAGCCGACACGCTGCGTCTCTACGAGATGTTCCTCGGTCCGGTAGAGCAGAGCAAGCCTTGGGACACAAACGGAATAGACGGCTGCCACCGCTTCCTGAAGAAGTTCTGGGCACTGTTCTACGATCAGCGCACGGGCGAATTCCTGCCCGACCAGAGCGAGCCTACGCCGGAGCAGTATAAGTCTGTCCACAAGCTCATCAAGAAGGTTACGCAAGACATCGAGCAGTTCAGCTACAACACCAGCATATCTGCCTTCATGATTTGCGTCAACGAGCTGCATCAGCTCAAATGCCACAACCAGGCATTGCTGACCGATGTGGTAGGCCTGATAGCTCCGTTTGCTCCGCACATAGCCGAAGAGCTGTGGCACGCACTGGGCAACAGCGGCAGCATATTCGACGCATGCTGGCCCGAATACAACGAGAAATACCTCGTTGAGAGCACCGTTCAGATGGGTATAGCCTTCAACGGCAAGCGCCGCTTCGAGATGCAGTTTGCAGCCGACGCCGACAACGCAGCCATAGAGCAGGCTGTGATGGCCGACCAGAGAACGGCAAAATACATCGACGGCAAGCAGATAGTAAAGGTTATCATCGTGCCGAAGAGAATGGTCAACGTGGTTGTTAAATAACAGCCGCACCCATATCACTAAGGCAAACAGCAAAATAACAGGACACACACAGGCGGCAAAGGCCGGGCAACACAGCAGAGCCCGGCCACTGAGCCGGCCTGACTCACTCACAGGAGCCGACGCGCTCATGATAAAACCGTTATGTCAACAGAATTAAAAAGAAACACACTTTCACCTTAAAAAATCACAAGCCATGCAGAAGCAAATATTAATTCGTGAAGCCAAAGACTACTTCAACATCACCCTCGGGCTGATGCTCTACACGTTCGCCTTCACGGTGTTCCTCCTGCCTTACGAGATAGTTACGGGAGGTATAGCGGGAATCGGCGCCGTGGTGTTCTACGCCACGAAGTTCCCCGTTCAGTACACATTCTTCATAATCAACGCCGTGCTCATCGTGGCCGCGCTGAAGATACTGGGCTGGCGCTTCCTGATGAAGACCATCTACGCCACGTTCATGCTGACGTTCCTGCTCGACGTGGCCCAGAGAGTTGTCATCCAGCCTGACGGCACGTTCTACAAGCTGCTGGGCGACGGCAACGACTTCATGTCGCTCGTCATCGGATGTATGATGACCGGCACGGCCCTGGCCATAGTGTTCCTCAACAACGGCTCTACGGGCGGCACCGACATCATAGCGGCCTCGGTCAACAAGTACCGCAACATATCGCTCGGCCGCGTAATCCTGCTAATCGACGTGTGCATCATAGGCAGCTGTCTGTTCATCGACACGTTCGGTCCCGTGCAGTTACGCTGCCAGAAGGTGGTGTTCGGCTTCTGCACCATGTTCATCGAGTGCACCATGCTCGACTACGTGATGAACTGGCAGCGCCAGTCGGTGCAGTTCATGATATTCTCAAAGAAATATCAGGAGATAGCCAACGCCATAGCCACCACGACCGACCACACGATAACCATACTCGACGGTCACGGATGGTATACGGGCAAGGAGACCAAGGTGCTCTGTCTGCTGGCAAAGAAGAACGAGAGCGTGACGATATTCCGACTGATAAAAGTAATCGACCCCAACGCCTTTGTGAGCCAGAGCTCCGTGATAGGCGTATACGGCGAGGGCTTCGACCAGATAAAGGTGAAAGTGCCCAAGAAGATGAAAGACAATACGCTAAACGGCAAGTGACGGCAAAAGGCCGCTGCCGGGCGCACAGAGAAACAATAAAGAAAAGATGAAAATAGTTTTCGCAACAAACAACAAGAACAAGCTGGCCGAGATAAGAGACATGCTCGGCGACAAGATAGAAGTGATGTCGCTGGCCGACATCAACTGCCACGAGGACATACCCGAGACGGCAGACACGCTGGAGGGAAACGCCCTGCAGAAAGCCCGCTACGTGTTTGACAAATACGGCATGAGCTGCTTTGCCGACGACACCGGACTCGAGGTGGACGCGCTGGGCGGAGAGCCGGGAGTCTACTCGGCACGATATGCCGGCGGCGAAGGTCACGACAGCGAGGCCAACATGGCAAAACTGATGCAGAAGCTCGGCGACAACGACAACCGCAAGGCGCGCTTCCGCACGGTGATAGCCCTGATAACGGGCAGCGGCGACGACGGCGTGAAGCTGTTTGAAGGCGTGGCAGAAGGCGACATAATACGCGAGAAGAGGGGAGGAGAGGGCTTCGGCTATGACCCAATATTCCGCCCCGAAGGCTACGACAAGACATTTGCCGAACTGGGCCACGAGATAAAGAACAAGATATCTCACCGCGCCAGGGCCGTGCAGAAACTTGTAGAATATCTTAAACAGGCAAGCGGCAACAGATAGCCGCCTGCCTTTATATTATCATCACCGTCGCCGGAAAGCGCTGCGCAAAGCGCTCTGGCGGCGCAACGGCAATGCCGCTGAACGAAGAATTTTGGCATTTTATAAAACAAATCTTACCTGCCGGCGTTATATCATTGAGCAACAAGCCACAAGCTGTAAACAAAACAATTATGCGAAAAATAAACACCCATATCCTCAGACATATCATGTCATGCTGTCTGCCGTGCCTTTTTCTGCTATTATCAGTGCCGGCCAATGCAATAAGCGGCGGCAGCACAGACGGCTGGACCCTCTATCCAAGCTACGGCAACATAACAGAAATAGAGCCCACGGGCAAGGAGGTGTACGTGCTGGCATCCAACAGTCTGTTTTCGTATAACCCCGCAGACGGACTTGTTGCCACCTACGACAAGACAAATATGCTGTCGGATATCGAGATATCGCACATAGCATGGTCAAAATCTGCCGGCAGACTTATCGTTACCTACACAAACTCTAACATCGACCTGCTTTCAAGAAACGGCAGCGTGATCAACGTGCCCGACCTCTACATGAAGGAAGCTACCTACGACAAGACCATAAACAACATTTATATATATAACCAATATGCCTATCTGTCGACAGCCTTCGGCATAGTGAAGATGAACGTCAGCAACGGAAGCATTGCCGACTCGTATCAGCTCGGATTCCAGGTTGACTACTGCTACATCGAGGGCAACTACATCTATGCTGCATCGAGCACGCAGGGCATCTACCGCGGCAACATGCAGGACAACCTGCTCGACAAAGGCAACTGGAGCCGCACGGGCGACTATGTGGCGCAGAACATAGACCGCACAAAGGTGTACGACCAGACCGACGGCACGTGGTGGACCAAGACCGAAGACGGAAAGCTAACAGGATATAAGATAAACAGCGACAACGTGCCCGTGTATGTAACCGAAGGCGTTGCACCAGACGGACCCGCATCAAACAACTTCTACCGCATATACATCAACAACGGAAGCCTCTACGGCGTGGGCGGCCTGTGGTCGCAGGAGACCGACGGCAACCGACCGGGCGAAGTTCACGTGTGGAACGGCGACAGCTGGTCGGAGTTTGAAAAGGTTACAACAGACAAGATAGGCCACAACTACGTTGACGTGCTGTGCCTCGACTTCGACCCAACAATAAGCGGACACGTCATGGTGGGCGCCAAGAGCGGCATGTATGAGTTTCAGGACGGCAAGTTCGTGAAGCACTACACAACGGACAACAGCGCGCTCGAGTCGCCGTTCAATCCGCCGTCGAAAGACTATACCATCGTTACATCTGTAAAATACGACGCTGCCGGAAACCTCTGGGCGCTCAACTCGCTGATAAGCAACAGCATAAAGTGCCTCTCGAAAAGCGACGGAAAATGGACTACATACAAGCATTCAGAACTGTCGGGCACCAACAGCTACGACCTAGAGAAAGCCTTTATCAGCAAGACCAACGGCAATATGTGGTTTGTAAACAACAACTACAACAACACCATACTTTACTCATACGACTATGCCAACGACGTGCTGACAAAATACGGACCGAGTATAATAAACCAAGACGGAACAAGCCTCGGCGCAAACTACATATTCAGTCCGGTTGAAGACAGGGAAGGAAACGTATGGGTAGGCACCAACGCCGGACCTGTTTATCTCTCGGCAAGCGCCATACAGAACGGCTCAACTTACTTCACGCAACACAAAGTGCCGCGCAATGACGGCACCAACTATGCCGACTATCTGCTATCGGGCATCGACGTGCGCGCCATAGCCATCGACGGCGGCAACCGCAAATGGATAGGCACCAACTCTAACGGAGTGTTCCTCATCAGCGACGACAACAACACCCAGATAAGCCACTTCACCACAGACAACTCGCCTCTGCCGTCAAACCTTGTGCAGGACATAGCCATCGACGGTGCGTCGGGCCGCGTATATTTCGCCACAGACAAGGGCTTATGCTCTTATCAGAGCGACGCAACCGAGCCGACAGACGAGATGACCAAGGACAACGTATACGCATATCCCAACCCCGTAAGACCCGACTACACGGGCCTGATAACCATCACAGGCCTTAGCTATGACGCCGACGTGAAGATCGTAACGTCGAGCGGAGCACTCGTAAACCAGGGCCGAAGCACGGGCGGATCATACACATGGGACGGATGCGACCTCAACGGCAAGCGTGTGGCATCAGGCGTGTATATGGTTGAGACGGCAACATCGTCGGGCGACAAGGGCACCGTGTGCAAGATTGCCATAGTAAACTGACATCACAACAGACATAAAAATCTCAGCAGGAACACGTGACACGAAATACAGACATCCTATCTCACGAAAACACATTATGGACGCAGGGCATATCGGCAATAATGGTTATGCTGATGCACTTCATAATGCAGATTGAAGGTTACCCCCGCATCGTCAACATATTAGGCAGCATAGGCGTGGCTGCGTTTCTGTTCATATCAGGCTTCGGACTAAACGAAAGCTACAAGAAAAGCGGTCTGACCGGCTACTGGCACAAACGTATCGTGCGCGTAATAATACCGTGCTGGCTCGTCTTTCTGTTCAAGCTGCCGTTTGAAGAACAGTTCAGCCTGTCAAGGCTTGTCCACAACCTGCTCTTCACCGACTCGGAACTGTGGTTTGTCGACTATATCGTAAGATGGTATATCATCTACTGGCTGGCGCGCAGACTATCACCGCGCCACACCACCAAGATACTTGCAGGCTTCTCAGTGGCCTTCATCTTCGCCCAGCAGCTCATGTGCGAGCAGGCCTTCTCGTTCTTCTGCGGATACATCGTGTCGCAGCATTATGATAAGGTAAGACAGATAAGCCGCGGCAGGATCATAAAATTCACGGCGGCAGCCTTTGCCTACGGCACGGCGTTCATGCTCATCAAGGAGATTCCGTTCGTAAGGAGATACATCGGCACCGTGCCCTTCAACGTCATACTGCTCAACATCAAGCTGCCGCTGGCAGTAGCCATAATCACAGCTCCGCACATATTACCGCAGCTGAAGAGGCTCAGACCTATATCATGGTTCGGCAAGATAAGCTATGAAATATACATAGTTCACTTCTTCGTCCTGCCGTTTGTAACCGACTTTTTATCCATAATTAAATACATGGCGGCGTCTACCGTCATTGCAGCCGTGTTCAACAGGATAAACAACGAGCTGAAGAACAACTTCACCACGGTGTTCACCTCAATACTCTACATCGCCGTATGCTACATCATGGCATGCAAATACAGCATGAGGGCCACCGAACATTTCGGATACGTCAGCATGAGCTATGCCGTCATCCTTGCGCTCGTCACGCTGCTGTTCAATCGCCGAAAGACAATTATAAGCAGACATTCTGAGGCAATATTTTGGTCAATGGCAGTGATAATGGCAGTTGCAATGGCAGCCGTGCAGTATCATTTCGACCCCATGCAGAACCAGGTTGACCGCTGGTCGGCCATAGCCAATCCGCTCACTGCCATGTTCAGCGGCCAGTTTCCTTATTCGGCACAGACCCATTTAGGCGGCTATGCCTCGCCGTTCCCGGTGTGGATGGTGTTCCACATACCTTTCTGGGCACTCGGCAACGTAGGCCTTTCAGAGATTTTCACCGCCCTGCTGTTCGTCATCAGCGTCAAGGCCGCCTACGGCTCTCAGGCAGGCATAAAGGCCACCGTGCTGCTTGCGCTCAGCCTTAACCTGTGGTATGAAACGGCTGTGAGGAGCGATCTTATATCCAATTTTCTTCTTCTTGCATCATTTATAAACCTTCTTATATGCAAGAAGATAACCTTCAGTAAATATCCTTTGATGCTCGCGGCCATAGCCGGCCTGTGGCTGTCAACGAGAATAAGCACGGCCTTTCCTCTCTTCATCATGTTCTTTCCCTTCTGGCTCAAGCTTTCTGCGGGCCGCAAGGTGTCCACGCTGCTCATTGTCGCGGCCGTGCTGTGCCTTACATTCCTGCCGTTTGCATTGTGGGACTGGCACGAACTATTCTATGCCGAGAACAATCCGTTCTCGCTTCAGTCGAGACAGGGACGCCCGGCCGACTCGCTTCTGCTGCTCGCGGTTGCAGTGATAATGGCTTTAAAATGGAAGGGAAACAACAAGATGCTTATGCTATTCTCGGCTATAATGCTTATCCTCGTGCCCGTGCTGGCATACGGACATAATATGTATGTGTACGGCAACTGGACCGACATATTCAATTCGGCATACGACATAACCTATCTCGATGCCTCGCTGCCGTTCTGCATCACGCTCATGGCAGCCTTCGGAGCATGTCAGATGCAGGCAAAGAAGCCCAGCTTATAGAGCTTGAATACGGTCAACGATGGCTTATTGCCACGCAGATTGCGCAGTTCGGCGCCGCGGAACATTCTGTGAAACAGCCTGACAAGCCACAGCATGTGCATCGACCTCAGCCTGCCCACCATGCCGAGCAGCGGCGAATAGTCTTTTAGTTCACCGGCAAACTGATGCAGAGTGAGCATAGCCTCCTCTATCTTCTTCAGATAAGCCGCGTTGCCCTCAAAGCACGTATAAGCCACAGGATTGTCTATATGCCTTACCACGATGCCGCTGTTACGGAATGCACGGCCAAGCATCACGTCCTCATATCCGTAGCCCTTTATCCTTTCGTCGTAAGGCACACGCTCAAGAACAGAGCGGTGATAAAAGAAGTTTGTCGTGCGGAACGAATTGTATGGCAGCCTGTTTCTCACCTCAACCGAATGGTTTTTCTCCTCAAATTTCTCATATCTGAAGCGAAGGTTCTCCTTATATAGTCTTGCCGAATCTGCTCCTCCGTCAACACACACGCCGCCGCACACAGCCTCGCCGCGCTGCGCTCCGCTGCGTAGATAGCGCAGCAGAAAGTCGTCGTAGACCAAACTGAGGCGCGCGTCGACCATCAGATGCCACTCATATTTGCCCTTAGACGTCATATTGTTGCGCATGGCTGCACGGCAGTCGTGGTGGCGGTCAATAACGTAGCGGCAGTTAGAAAGGCCGTCTATCGCCCTGTTTTCGGCTATCACGGCCTCGTTGGTGCTTCCGTCGTCTATTGCGAGAATCTCATATTCAAGGCCGTCTATGGCTTCAGCCTGTGAATGGAGCACGCTGACAAGCGCCACGGCACTGTCGTTATAGACGGGTATAAGTATTGACAATTCGTTTATCATTTTGTTTTGCACAGATATGAATATTTAAGGTGCTGCCACCGGCGTACCTCTTTTGCAGGCCGGCGTATATTATGCAAATATAATGAAAGCCGGCGGCAAAACAAAATAAAAGGCGCAGTTTTTAGACCGCGCCGTCAAGCGCGTACCATATACACACCTTAAAAAACACAATAAACAGCATAATTTGCAAATAATGCTATTTATTTTTTTAAATTTGCAAGTATGAAACTCAGCATCATCATCCCCGTTTACAACGCCGAAAAGACGCTCGGCAGATGCCTGGACAGCATACTGTCGCAGACGTATGAAGACTTCGAGGTGCTGCTCGTTGACGACGGCTCTACCGACGGCAGCGGTCTGACGGCCGACAAAATAGCGCAAGGCGACAGCCGCCTTACCGTCATACATAAGGCCAACGGAGGCCCCTCGGCGGCACGCAACTGTGCGCTCGACCGCATCAGAGGAGAGTATGTAACCTTTGCCGACAGCGACGACGAGCTCACACCGGGCACGCTCGGCAGGATAATGGCCATAATGGAGCAGCATCCTGAATACGACATACTGGAATATCCGGCTACGGAACGGCCCGGACGCAAGGACATGCACGTGATGAACCCGGGCAGCAGGGTGTATGCCGACGCCATCGGATGGCTCTCCGACCACGGCTTCGGCCACTGCTGGATGTGGAACAAGGTGTTCCGCAGGCAGATGTTCGACGGCGTAAGGTTTCCTGAAGACAGAAGGATGTTTGAGGACGGCATCGTCCTCGGCAAGATCATCAGCCGGCATCCTGTAATGGCAACCACCGGCGAAGGCATGTATCTCTACCACTGGAACGGCGACGGACTGACAGCCAAGGCTGCCTGCGGCGGACTCGTAACCATGCTCGAGGCACAGCTCGAAGTGGTGAAGATGCTCGGCATTGACACGAGAGAGAAGAAATGGCACAGGCTCTACATGGACATGTTCACGGCGCAGCTGTATGCCTACCGCGCCACGGGCAGACTGATGCTGCGCAGCCAGAAGGTTGCAGCCGATATGCACGGAGGCATGAGCGGCATGATAAAATCGCTAATGCTCAACACGTTAGGACTGAAGACGGCGTGCAGGATATTCAAAACACTAAGACCATGAAGATTGTTTATCTGATAGAAGACTTCGCCATAAAGGGCGGGGCAGAGCGCATGATATCCGAAAAGGCCAACACCTTTACGGCCGTGAAGGGGCACGACGTAACCATTGTGTCGATATTCAGCGACAGCCGTCCGCCGGCATATCCGCTCAACGGCGTGTCGTTCGTAAGTCTGGGCGTGCCCTTTGCCGCCACTGACTGCAGCCTGCTTGCCAAGACCATGTCGCGCCTCAGGGTGCTTACGTCGGCTGCCGTGCGCTTCAACAGACTGATGTCTGAGCTTCGCCCCGACGTAATATTCTTCACGCTGCCCATGGGAGCGCTGCTCCTGCCGCTCTACCGCGGCAACGCAAAGAGAGTGTATGAGTCGCACTCGGCACGGCAGTTTACGCCTTACCACAGCTTGTTCGCGCCCATGGAGCTTATGGCCGACACCGTGGTGTGCATAACCCAACAGGACGCACGGCAGTATGCACGGGCACGCAATAAGAGAGTTATACCCAACTTTATCAACACTCCCCGCCACACCGCCGAAGACTACGGCGCAAAAAGGGCGCTGGCGGCAGGCAGACTTGAGCATCCAAAAGGCTTCGACATCCTTATAAGATGCTGGAAGGAGATAGACAAGGCGCATCCTGACTGGCGGCTCGACATCTACGGCGAAGGCTCGCTGCGCGAAAGTCTGCAGCAACAGATAGACCAACTGGGGCTGAGCGGCAAGATAAGACTGTGCGGACGCACCGAAGACATGATGCAGACATACCCCAGATACAGCCTCATGCTGGCCACGTCGAGGTTTGAGGGCTTCTCGCTCGTGCTTGCCGAGGCACAGGCATGCGGACTGCCTGCCGTGACGTTCGACTTTAAATATGGCGCACGCGAGATTGTTGCCGACGACATAACGGGCACAATAGTGCCGCAGGACGACATGCAGGGCTTTGCCAGGGCAGCAATAGACATGATGGCGTCTGAAGACAAGCGCCGCAGCTATGGCGAAGAGGCTGCAAGGCGGACGATGCGCTTCTCGCGCGACAGGGTGATGGAGGAGTGGTACAGGCTGCTTGACGACCTGAGCCGATGAGCATCACGCGCAGTATATCTTCTGATGAAACAAGCAGGGCAACAGCTTACAAGACGAGATATGACTATATATAATGTCATACCGCCTTACCGCGACTATAGCCTCAGGCATACTTTAATGGCTGTGCTTATGCAGCATTACATTTACACATACGGATAAATAATACATAAAGAAAATAGCACCTCAGGCGGTGCTATTTTTTTGTTTACCCCAAATCGGCTATCAGTATTTATATAAAGCCATGTGCCGTCTGATGACAGATTGGGGCTTAAATACACGTTTCTTATTTCAACACAAACTAATCACGGCGCACAGAATATTTCTTATACACTTCAACATATTCTGCCGCCACCTTGCGGTAGTCGTGATACTTTCTTACAAACTCCACGCTCTGCTTTGACAGCAGTGCCACGTTGCCGGGCGTCAGGAGCGCCTGCTCGAGCGTAGCCACATTGTCGTCGAAGCTCTTCTCGGGACTTACGTTTATTATAGGCCTCAGTTTCTTCTCGCCTATAAACTCATAAAACTCTTCCTCACCTCCGCCTATCACCACCGTTCCGCGCGCCATTGCCGCCAGCGAGTTCATCGACGGCGTGTAGCTGTAGAACTGGTCCACCTGCACGTCGGCCTCGTCAAGCATCACGCAATAACGGTCGTAGGGCACGTCCTCTACATACATCACGCTGAGCCGTCCTGGATGCCTGCGGTCAACCTCTTCTATCATCTCGGCTATCTTGCGCGCACCTTTCAGATACTCGCGCCTGCTCTGCACGCCCACCAGCACCTTTATTTTGCCGTCTGTGCCCTTCACGCGTGCGTCATGGGGCACATGCATGGGCAGCGGCACATAATGCAGCCTTGAGCGAAAAGAATCGACGTCGTAGGCAAGATAATACTCATACAGGCATGCCACGAAGGCGTCTGAGCTGCCGGCTGCCTTGTTGAAGCACGAAACACACTCGGGCAGGCGCTGCTCTGCCAGTCGGGCCTTGTTCTGCTCCTGGTTGCGCACGCAGCCGTTCCAGTACATGTCCGAATATTCGGGCACGCCCTTCAGCTGGCGCTCGAGCACCTGCGGATCGTCGCCGTAGCATCCTTTTATAAGACAGCGGTTGTGGCGCTTCAGGAAACTGATGAGCATCTTGTTCCAGCTCATCTTCAGCGGCACAAACTGATAGTTGTGTATCTGCACCACATCGTTGCCGCACAGCCGCCTTATGTTGCGCAGGAGCGTGAGCAGCACCTTCAGTCCGCCAAGCTTTCCCCACCGCGGGTCGCGCCTGAGGTCGATGTCGCGCGGACAGTCGCGCGGAGCGTTGCCGTCAGACATCAGCACTACGTCGTGTCCAAGCTCAGCCAGACCGTCTCTCAGCGTAGCATGAGCATAGCTCGCCTCACCAATTAATAATATACGCACGGATTTTTTGGAATTAAAAAGTAAAAATTAAAAATTAAAAAATTAAGGAGCAAAAATTAAAAGGCGGGAAAGAACGGAATGTCAGGAAACTAACGGCTTTGCGGCTTGCATGAAATAGCCGGCTAAAGTTTTCCGTTTTTTTATAATCCCTTCATTCTTCCCAGCCTTTTAATTTTTACTTTTTAATTTTTAATTATGAACAATCTCTAGCTCATCTCCAGCATGCGGTTTATCGGCTTCACTGCCTCGGCTGCTATGTCGGCAGGAACGTCTACGCTGGGCCATTCATATTTAAGGGCGTTGTAAACTTTGAGCAGAGTATTCATCTTCATGTATTCACACTCGTTGCAAGAGCAGCCTACGGAGCCTTCGCTCACTTCGGGAGGCACGGGCAGGAACACCGTGTCGGGGCACTGGCGCTGCATCTCGAACAGTATGCCCGGCTCTGTTGCCACGATATACTCCTTGTCGGGATGTGCCACGGCATAGTCGAGCAGCACTGCCGTTGAGCCTACCACGTCGGCAAGCTTCACTACGGGACCCTTGCACTCGGGGTGAACCAGCACGATGGCGTCGGGGTGTTCCTTCTTCATCTCAACGATGGCCTGAGGCGAGAAGCGCTCATGCACATGGCATCCGCCGTTCCAGAGCAGCATCTCGCGGCCCGTAACGGCGTTGATGTAGCTGCCCAGGTTGTGGTCGGGTCCGAAGATAATCTTCTCGTCCTTCGGCAGCTGGTCAACAATCTTCTTCGCGTTGCCGCTCGTAACCACCACGTCGGTCAGCGCCTTCACGGCAGCCGTAGTGTTGACATAGCTCACCACGGTGTAGCCCGGGTGCTCCTGCTTAAACTTCCTGAGGTCTTCGGCGCGGCATGAGTCGGCCAGCGAGCATCCGGCGTTGAGGTCAGGACAGAGCACCAGCTTTTCGGGGCAAAGTATCTTGCACGTCTCCGCCATGAAGTGAACGCCGCACATCACGATAATCTTGGCGTCGGTCTTGGCAGCCTTGCGCGCCAGGGCCAGCGAGTCGCCAATGAAGTCGGCCACCTTCTGCACCGATCCGTCGGTGTAGTAGTGGGCCAGTATTATGGCGTCTTTCTCCTTGCACATTCTTCTTATCTCGGCGGCCAGGTCGGTGCCGTTGTCAGCAGGCTCGTCTATGTAGCCCTTCTCTGTCCATTCTTCTTTAACCATAGTGTTTGTTTCTTTTGCCGTGTGTGCTTGTCCTGCTTTCAGGTTACCCTCAGGTTTCCACACTCACATAATTATTCTTATCCTTTGTTTTCCTTTTTTAAAAAAGAGAATGAGTTGTATGATATGCCGTTGATTTGTTCAAAACTTTAGGGCTGAAAGTTTGCTTATTTCGTTATCAACCCGTGGTTATGTGTTTTCAACATGTGCCATTAATATCTTCTGTCTGACTGTCAGGCGTTAAGGCATCTTATCCACAATTCTCCTGTCAGACTGCAAATTTAATAAGTTTATATCTTTTTTCGCCATTTATCTGTTGAAAACTTGCTTATTTTGTCTGTATAAAGGTGTTGATATACACGTGTATAATGTCGTGCCCGCATGGCGTGTTGATATCCACATATTTTTCCAACGGTTTTCCACATGGTTATCAACAGGGTTTTCAACAGTGTCTCGGTGTTCTTTGTCCGCTGTGGCGTTTGTGCCTGTTTTCATGGTGTTTTCTGCGTTGTTTTCGGTCTGTGGTGTGGCTTTATCCCGGTTTTGGTGTTGCTTTATGCGTTTTTCGTGTTGTGATATGCCGTCTTTTGCCTTGCAACAGGTGGCTTTTTGCATTGCGATATGTGGCTTTTCGTGTGCTGAAAGATATGCTTTCGGCTTGTTGATAAATGGTGTTTATTTTGTTGATAAGTTTTGTAAAGGCCTTAGGCTCACGTCTTTATGATATGTTGAAATTTTGTTGAAAAGTGCCGTTATGCTTATTCTTTTCGGTGTGTTTTTCTGATGTGCCTATCTTCTGCGCAGTTTTTTCAGCCGTTCTGTCAGGCTGTTCCACAGCGATGTCTTTTTGTGCAGTATAAACAGCGAGGCGGCTGTGCTGACCAGGGTGAGCATTATGCCGAGGCTGGCGCTCAGCAGAGTGTTGCCGATAAGTGTTGAAAGATATGCCGCTATGCCTATCGGCAGATGTATGGCGGCATAGGTGCATACGCCTTTCGAGGGGCGGTAGGCGTAGCGTGTGTGGGCATAAGTGTATATCAGCGTCAGCTCGAAGAGATACGACACGAGCAGTCCGGCGCCCGTGCCCGTCAGTCCCATCAGGCGGTATCCGCCCATCACGGCTGCCACCTGCATGGCTGCCGACAGCGTTTCGAGCACGAAGAAGGCCTTAGAGTGGCTCTTGGCGAGCGTCATGTAGGCTATGGGCAGCGTTATGGCCCTGAGATACATCGACATGACGGCTATCTGAGCCATGGGCACCACGGGCGTGAACTTGCGGCTGTAGAGCATCGGCACCACCAGCGGCAGAGCCACGATGAGCAGCGTGAGCATGGGTGCCACGATGAGCAGCGACACCTCTATCTGGCGGTTGGCCGTGAGCTTCATGGCCTGGTTGTCGTGGTTGACGGCCGACAGGCGCGGAAAGTAGTCGGTCTCCATCGCCGAGAACACCATGCCCGAGTAGGTTATCGTAAGCACGAATCCCGCGTTGTATAGTCCCACTATGTCGAGGTCGGCCTCGGCGTTGAGCAGTGCGCGCAGCAGCATCTCGGCTCCGCTTGCCATTATGCCCGACATGATGAAGGCTATGCCCAGCCTTACCATCTCCATGCCTTCGCCCAGCAGGCCCTTGGTTCCGCTGAGGCGCAGCGGATAAGCCCTGTAAGAATACACCACCGTTATTATCATCGTGGCAAGCGCCATGAGTATTATCACGGGCACTATGCCGGTCCATCTGAACATCCAGTATATGGGCACGGATATCAGCAGCGAGGCTATGACCGACCATATCTGCACCACGGCGAGCGCCCTTAGCCGTCGTGTGGCCTTCAGTATGGCCGTCTCGCCGCCCGTTATGGCCATCAGCGCCACGGCAGGCGATAGCAGCATGAAGTGGAGCGTGTGGTCGCCCCACGAGAAGGCGAGGCTGTTGAGCAGCGGTCCGGCGGCTATGCACACGAGCATGCCGAGCAGTGCAGCTACGAGGCTCCATGCCCTGACAATCCTGATGAAGCGCTCCATGCCTTCTGTGTCGCCCTGATCGTAGAGTTCTGATATGTGCTTTATCGCACTGAATGATATTCCGAGGTTGGTGGCCTGCGAGATAAAGTTGACCGAAGAGTTAAGCAGCGACGCCAGTCCCATGCCGGCAGGGCCGAGCAGCAGGGCCGTAATCTTGTTGCGTACAAGGCCGATGATGATGTTGAGTCCCTGCACGCCGCCGAATATTCCAGTATATTTCAGCACATGTCCGTAGCTGTCTTTACTTTCGTCTTTATCCATTTAAGATATAGAACGGCGGAATTGGGGAAATATTGTTTGGTTTAGTAGTTAAAGGAGTTAGAGTAGTTAAAGTAGTTAAAGTCAAATGCATTGTTGGTTTTAGGAGTTAAGGAGTTATGTAGTTAAGTAGTTAAGACGAATGTTTTTCTTTTAGTAGTTAAAGGAGTTAGAGTAGTTAAAGTAGTTAAAGTCAAATGCATTGTTGGTTTTAGGAGTCAAGGAGTTATGTAGTTAAGACGAATGTTTTTGGTTTAGTAGTTAAAGTAGTTAGAGTAGTTAAAGTAGTTAAAGTCAAATGCATTGTTGGTTTTAGAAGTTAAAGTAGTTAGAGTAATTAAATCCGAATGTATTATTTGTTATTTTCTCAAGCACTACGTTTGCTATTGTTCCGGCGGATCTGCGCTCCGCCGGAATTGCTTATAAGGATCTCCAGATCCGCTTAAAATACCGCTTGTTTTAAGTGAAAAGCAGGCGCAAAAGCGCAATTGAAAGTGAAAGACGTTGTATTAGTAGTTAAAGGAGTTAAAGTAGTTAAAGTCAAATGCATTGTTGGTTTTAGAAGTTAAAGTAGTTAGAGTAATTAAATCCGAATGTATTATTTGTTATTCTCTCAAGCACTACGTTTGCTATTGTGCCGGCGGATCTGCGCTCCGCCGGAATTTATTATAAGGATCTCCTGATCCGCTTAAAATACCGCTTTTTAAGTTAAAAATGAAAAGCAGGCGCAAAAGCGCAATTAAAAATGAAAAATTAAAAATGAAAAACGCCTGACGGAAGTGAAAAGTTAAGAGTGAAAAATCCAAATGTTTTGTGGTCAGATGTTTACAAATAAAAGAAGAACGTCCCATTGCAACAACAAGCAACGGGACGTTCTTTATTTTCTTAATTCTTACTTCTTAATTAAAATAAACGCTGCCCAGTATTGTGGCTTCGAGTAGGGGCGAACGGTTTTCATTACTTTCTTCTTCGGCCATACCCATCGGCCTAAGCGCCTTATCTGTCCGTGCGACTTGTCGTCCTCGTCTGTCTCAACTTCTATCTTCACTTCATGGCAGCGCAGGTCAGTCTTGGCTTGGGCGAAGGCTTCCGACATAGGCATGCCGCCGAGCAGATGATGATAAAAACGGGTCATGAGCAGCTTGGTGGCCTTGTCGTCAACGTTCCACAGACTTGCCACTATCGCGCCGGCTCCAGCCTTCTTCAGTCCGCGCTGAAAGCCGAACACGCCCTCAGAAGTTATCGGTCCGAGACCTGTCTGACATGCCGACAGCACTACGAGGGCTGCCCTGTCGAGGCGCATCTCTGAGGCTTCGCGTGCCAGCAGTATGCCGTCGTCGTAGGCGCAGTATGCCGGGTGCACCATGCGGTTGGCACCAGCAAACACCAGTCCGCTGCGGCTCATCGTGTCGTCTTCGCGCAGACTGTCGCGGCAGAACGCCAGCGGCTCGGGCCTGTCGGTGTCGGCAAAGCAGAAGCCGTGGGTGGCAAGATGTATCATTGAGCACGACGGGGCGGCGAGCTTGAAGGCCGTTTCGGTGGCCTGCGTGCCTTTTATGCATTCAGCCTTTATGCCGTTGCCTTTTGCTATCATGCTCCTTATGGTGTCAGCCTCTGCCGCCGTGGCGGGCAGATAGGCGTAGGCTCCGTTGGCTGCGGGCGGCAGATGCAGGGCTGAGAGTATGCTGCTTGCGCTGCGGTCGGGCGCTGCTGTGGCGTCGTCCTGAGTCTTTGCGTCGCATTCGTCGTAGCTCACTCCGCCCATTATCAGTGCTTTTCCCCTGATGTCTTTGTCGTCATTGGCAAGCTCGCGCGTAGAACTGAGGCGGCACACGTCGCTGCCGTTCATGGCGTCGGCCATGTTCTCTATGGCAAGCAGATGCAGCAGACCGTCGGGCGCGAAGTATATCCGTCCGCGCTTCGTCAGCAGCGGTTTCAGCTTCGACCATATCATAGAGCTAAGCTTAGTGTCGGTGTATATGGCGTTCTTGTCGGCAGCGCGCATCGAGTTCATCGCCTCGTTGAGCGTTCGGCCGTCGGTCAGTCTGAAGTTGCGCAGACTGTCTTCTGTCCACAGCGGCACGAAGCCCACCTTGCCTGTGCCGTCAAGGGTCAGTGCGGCATAGCGTCGCGCCGATGTGCTGCCGTATCTTATAAACTCTATTGCCGTCTCGTTGCGCCCCAGCCGCCGCGCTATGTCGGCCGATGTCAGCCTCATGTTGGCGTTGAAGCTCCTGTATCCGTCCATCATGGCCATCAGTCTCTGCTCCTGCCTGTCGGCTTCGGCATAGAGCGAGTCGCGCTGCCGTGCGTCAGAGTTGCCCTTGTCGGCCTCACGCCTCAGTGATGCTATGCTGTCATAAAGCCTCGATGCAGATGTGTCGCGCCTTGCCTCGGCCTCTATGTTGCGCTCAACCTGCAGCAGAAGACACTTGGAGAAGAGCGCCACGTCGTAGAGCAGCTGCGGGTCGGCGGCCTCGGTGGCGTAACATTCGGTTACAAGCGGTTCGTTGCTGAACCAGAAGTCCTGCCGCTGCTTGTCGGTAAGGAAGGCAAACGAGCGGCACACATAGTTGCGCATAAGGCCGAAATACGTCTTAAACCACGCCGCCGCTTCATCCTTCCGTCCAGCTTTCAGCAGAATTTCGGCGCGCTTTCTTACGCTTATCGCATAGTCGGGATGCTTCTCTCCGAGGTTTGTTTTCTGCCATGTCAGGCACGAGTCTATGTGCGCCAGGGCTTTGTCAGCGTGTCCGCATCCGCTCTCAGCCAGCGCCAGGTTAGCCATCACGATGTATCGTCCGGCTCCCTCTGCCAGCATGCCTGTAGCCTTGCCGAGCGATGCCGCCGCCGCTTCGTGCTGTCCGAGCGACATCTCTATAAATCCGCGGTTGGCTGTCAGCGTGGCCTTCTGCTCTGCGCTCATGCCGTCGGTCGGTGCCGTGGCGAGCAGCTGCAGGGCGTCGCCGCCGCGTCCGAGATATGCATACGCCGATGCAAGGTTTATCAGCCGTGTGTCCTGACCTATCGTGGCGTCGAGCGGTTCGAGCAGGTCTACGGCGTCGGCGTATAGTCCGAGAGTGAGATACAGGTTGCTCATGTTCAGTTTTCCGCGCACGTCGAGCAGTCCTTCGCTGTCAATTGTGCGGTAGTTTTCGAGCGCCTCGCGATAGTTTCCCGTCTGTTTGTTGCACGTGGCCATGCCCGTCAGCGCCCTTAGCCGCCACGATCCGGGTATGCCTTTCTTGTCGTTCACCTCACGGTAGGCTTCAATAGCCTCGGCATAGCTCCCCGCGTTGCGCAGCGAGTCGGCCCTGAGCAGCGTTGCCACCGTCTGTCCTTCTGCCGTGGCGGCAGCGGCTGATAATATCAATAATGCAAGAAAACGAAACACGATGATAATCAGGAATTAAAAATTAAGAATTAAGAAAACATGTATAAATAATATTGCGGCAGCTGGATTTTTTGCCTTAACCCGAATATGTGGTGATAATCCGGATGGAAGCACCGATACGCAAACAGACAAAACAGCATGCACTCTGATAACCTTTCAGGGCTTAGTGAGCCTCATTTATGGCTTGTCATGCCGCTTCGGCCGTTTCGGCTTGTCTTATGCCTTTAGCTGCCTGGGGCTGTTCAGTTGGACACGATGATAAAGCTCAGGTCTTTGTCCGACTTGTTCTCCACGGTTATCACCAGTTCGCCGGCACGTTCTATCGTCCAGTTGAGCGTGCAGCAGTCCTTGCCTCCGTCGGCCTTGTCTGCCAGTTTGCGGCCGCTGCCCTTGTCGTCTACGTAGAGATTCACTTTGCCTCCGCACTCGGGCACCACCATCAGCTGCTGTTCGCCCTGCGCCATCATCGAGTAAGTTACGCTGCTGCCTGCCGCCACGGCGCGGTGGGTGCATCTTAGCGGAGCGCCCGTTGCCCTCATCTTGTAGGCGTCTTCAACCTCTATGAGCCCCATGTCGAGGTTTTTCAGCAGCAGTTCGTCAAGATATTCAACGTTATATTGCAGATGTCCGCGCATCGGCACGGCGCTCTTGGTGTCGACAGAGCTTAGCGTCAGTTCGCTGAACGGTATCTCGCTTATCATCTCCATGCCCGCCATCACGTTGTCGGCAGAGCGTGCCGTAACGGCGTCGCGTATCATCATGCACGCCTTTTCAGCCTTCATCATCAGTTCGGTTGTGTTTTGCGCATGTATGGCCGATGCACATACGGCAAGCACAAGCAATAATATTTTTCTCATGTCAGTAATATTTTAGTTGTCAGTCAATGTTCATTCACGTCTTTTCTGCTGTCTTTCCCCTTGTCTCTGTCGGAGGTGCCGTCGGGTCGGCGCGGCCTTATTCGGCGTCAAGCAGAGTGAAGGCAGCCCAGAAGAACGGCTCGCGGTGCTGCTGTCTCATGTTGTTCACGGCAGTCCTGAAGGCCTCGCGCTTGGTCATTCCGCCGAGCCACAGCCTGTAGAAGTCCTGCATGAATATCGCCGTGGCGCGGTCGTTCACGTTCCATAGCGACATCATCAGCGTGTTGACGCCTGCCTCCTTAAATCCGCGCTGCAGTCCGTACACGCCTTCGGTGGTGTAGCTTCCCAGCGCCGTCTCGCATGCCGACAGCACAGCCATGTCGGTGTTGCCAAGGTCGAGCAGCGACAGCTCGTTGGCGGTCAGTATGCCGTCCTCGCGGTCGGGCTTGCGTTCGCCTGTCCATGTGGCGTTGGCACCTACGAAGGCAAGTCCCGTGCGCTGCATGGCGTGGTGCTTTGAGCCGGGATGGTTGCGCAGGAACGCATATTCGTCGGCATCCTTTGAGCCGTCTATGAAGAATCCGTGCGTGGCCAGATGTATTATGTCCGTGCTCTGTCCGTCGAGCTTGTAGAATGCCGTTTCGGTGGCGTTGCTGCCCGTTATGGTGTCGGCCTTGATGTCGGCTTTGGCCATGCATCGGGCTATGGCGTCGGTCTCGCGTCGCGTCTCGTCAAGATATACGAAGGCTTCCTGCATCGCTGCTCGTGTGTTGTCGCTGCCGTTGCCTGCGGCCTGCGCTGCCTGTCCGTCGCTGTAGTAGATGCCTCCGAACACGGTTGCCGTCCTTATGTCGTGCTTTCCGGCTCTGCTTACGAGTCTTGCCGTGGTAGACAGCTGGCGCAGGTCGTATCTGTCTATGAGGCAGCTGTCGGCCGATACGGGTATGGCGGCAAAGGCAATGCGGTTGAGTTCGCCTGTGGGCGAGAAGTATATGGTGGCCGTGTTGCCGAGATATTGCTCAAGCGGCCGCCATATTATGTCGTAGAGCTTTGACCTTCCGAAGGTGTAGAGCCTGCGCACACGTGTTTCGGCAGGCATGAAGTCGGTCTGTCTGAGCAGCGCGGTCAGCTGTCTTGCACCGTTGAGCATCACGGCAGCGGGACGTTCAAGTCCGGGCTTTATTATGAGGGCTGCCATGGCCGTGTCGGTGGCTACAAACTCTATGGCTGCCTCGCCGGGGCTGAGTGCCTTTCTTATCTCCTGCCACGACACAACTCTCATGGTGTCTGTGCGGTAGGCCTCGGTGCTGCGTGCCAGGCTCTTCTCTATGCGCTCTATCTGCTGCTGTATGCCGCTCAGCTGCTTGCTCGTCTCTGTGTCGCCTGTTCCTGCGTTGAGAGCGCGTGCCGCTTCGTTAAGGCGTGCAAGCGTGTCGAGCTGAGATATCAGCGCATTGTCGCCCGAGCGTATTATCGAGCGGCGTATGCGTTCCCACGAATGCAGCAGCAGACCTTTGTCAAACAGTGCTGCGTCGTAGGCCTGAGCTGCCAGCTCCCGGCTCTTGCGCGGCAGCATCCAGTTGATCATCAGGCCGCTTGTGCTGTGGTCGGCAAGAAACTGCGCGCGTTCGTCAGAGCCAAGATAGTCGAAGTTTGAGAGCACATATCTGCGTATCTGACCGGCGTATCCGGCTGCAGCTTCCACGGCTTCGTCGTCTCTGTTGAGCGCATAGCACAGCTCTGCCTGCCAGCGGCTTATCTGTATCTGGTCGAATATTGAGAAACGGTCAAGCTGCCTGTAGCATTCGGTGTTGTAGGGCAGCGCGCTCCTGAAGTCGCCGCGCATGACGTAAAGTCCTGCCATGTTCTGTGCCGCCGTCCACGGCCTGTGGCACAGCGAGTCGGCTTCGGCCATCAGTCTGTAGTAGTGAGTGATCTTTGATGTGTCTCTTACCATGCCGTAATAGTTGGCAAGAGCCTGTATGAGCATATAGTATTCGGGCAGTACACGGTAGTCGGCACCCTGCACAAAGCCGGGATATCCCTGCTCCATGTCGAGCAGCTGCGGTATCAGTTCGCCCAGCTGGCTGCTTATGTATTCGCGCGAGTTTCCGGCTCCGTCCTGCTGTTCCGCCGCAGCTGGTGTGGTAGCATACAGTCTGGTGCCGTTGGTTACAATGTTTGTGAGCAGTCTTAACACATACGAATACTTTATGTCCTTGTTGTAGTTGCCTCTTTTATATACGAGGAATGTGGGCGATATTATGCCCGTGCACTGCGTGAAAATCTTGTTGAGGTTGCCCGGAGTCCTCAGCCGCGTTATGTCCACGCGGTTCCACATGCAGTCGAGATATGTCGTGGTGCCCTGCATATTGTCCCTCTCAAGCTCCTCTATCATGCTCTCGTTCAGCTCCTCAGCCTTGTGGTCTTGTCCGAGAGCCATGTACAGAGTGTACAGATTCTTTGAGAAGTTGAGATAAAATCCGGGCGAAATGTCGGTTATCTTCTTTGCCAGGAGGTATCCGCGCTGAAGGTAGAATTCGGCAGAGTCGGGCCTGTTCTCGCTGATGTGCCATGCGCTGAGATACAGATATCCGTTTACGGCGAGCGACGGAAGCTGTGCGGTGTCTGTCAGCAGCGGCTCGGCAGCCGACTCAAACAGTCGCCTTGTCTTCCTGTCATTCTTGCCCTGCATCATCCTTATGCGTCCGAGCAGTGTGCGGGCGCTTGCCAGATATGCCTTGCGCATGGTCTTGCCGTCGTCCTTTATCAGCTTTGTCACCACGCCGGCGGCATCGTCGAGCCGGTATTCGTCAGCGAGATGCACGGCATAGCTCATGGCCGGCATAAACTTTTCGAGCCTTGCCTCGCCGTAGGTTTTCAGTGCTGCCTGCCAGCAGCTGTCCACCGTTGCCGAGTCGGCGGGCTGTCCGCTGCTGCCGTATAGCACTGCCAGGTCGTATCGTGCCTTGGCTTCATATCTGCGTCCTATGGTTCCGGGCAGCATCGTTGCCTCGTCCACCGTCTTGCGCTGCATGTCGAGCGCCTTGTCGTGTTCGGCGTTCTGTGCCAGTCGTGTGGCTATCTTTCCGCCTGTTGCCACGCGCGTCCAGCTGGGTTGCGTGCTCCTTTCGGCATAACATTTCATTATCTCTTCAGACAGGCGGAGATATATCTTCGGGTCTACCAGCGATGCCAGCGTCATGAATCCGTCGCACGCATCGATGTATCTGTCGTCGCATCTGCCCGTCCGGTTCATCAGTTTTATGTAGAGTTCAACCAGCTGCGAGCCGTCGCCCGGCTGTCCGTCGGCTATGTTGTCCATGAGTCTTATCAGTGCCACTTGCTGCAGCATGTCGGCATACGCCCCGCTGTCTTCGCCGTAATAGTTGCGGTAATATTTCAGGTAAGTGGCGTATTTTCTGCTTTCCGACACGTCTGTCCCCTCGTTAAGGGCAGTAGTCCATTTGGCTATCTTGACGTCGCAGAGCATCGGTGTGCCCAGCGGCCAGTAGGCAAGGGCGTAGACGAACATGCTGTCGAAGCACGGCGAGCCGGCAGCAAGCGTCATAAGCCGCATTGACATCACGTCGGGATGGCTGTATCCCAACGCTCCCGATGCTATCCTGAAGGCTTCTTTCACGTAGTATCTGCCCAAGAGCCATTCGGCCGTTGCCACGCTGTCGGGCAGTTCTGCCGGCCTGCTGCCGCCGAATTCTGCCACGTCGGCTTCGTCAGACTCGCGCCCGAAGCCGCGCCCCTGCCTTATCATGGCAAGCATCGACATGGTCAGCGCGTCGTCTGCCGTGCCCTTGCGTCCTCTGAAGTATCTGAGAAAATCGTGCTCGAGCCTGCTCTCCTCGGCATACAGCAGCGGAGAGTCGCCCTCGGTGTAGTTGGCTTTTATGAAGAGTCGTGTGGCGTTGTAGAGCATTGTTTCGGCCGTAAGCCTGTCCTTGCTTATTCCGCCGCGGCTCTTTTCTGCCAGCCTGCAGGCGTCGCATATCGAGCTGTATGCGCGGCCTGCGTCGGTCTGCACGGATATTACGGCTATGTGGTATCTTGCCCTTGCCTCCACGTCGGGCCTTTGCGGCACTGTCTTCTGTGCTGCCAGGGCTATGGCCTCGAGGGCTTCGGTCTTGCGCCTGTCGGCATGGTCAAGGCTGTCGGTCTGTCTGAATGAGGCATATTCGGCAAGTGCGGGCACCAGTGCTGCGGCCTTGCGCAGCACTGCCGTGTATACCGGCTCGCGCGACAGCGTGGCAGCGGCGTCGGCGGCAGCCCTCAGCAGGTCGGCGTCTGTGGCAAATGCCGTGTCTACGTTGGCAGCCGCCCATTTGCGGTGGGCCAATATGTCGGTTATGGCTTCGCTCCTTGCCTTGTCGTCATCCTGCTGCGCGGCGGCTCTGTGTGCGGCGTGGCTTGCGGCCGTAGCATAGGTCTTGCCGGCATGCGTCGGCGCGGCAAGAAGCGACATAAGTATAAATAGACATAACAGTGGTTTCATAAGCCGTTTTATGTTATTGTTGTCCAGCCGTTGCCGGGTGCCTGTTGATGTCGTGCCTGCGCCTTGTCCATCCGTCCTCCCGGCTTTAGGCATGTGCCTGTTGCTATTTGTCGGGTGCCAGGTCGAGCTTGTCTATTATGTCGCCCGTTATCATGTCGGCAGGTGCGCTCAGCGTGGTTATCACCCATTGCTTTGATATCTCGTCCCATTTCTGCGACTCTATCACCTTCCATACGTTGTCGGTCCAGCCCTCCTTCGGCGTCAGTTTCTTGCGGCGCTTGCGGTCGTTTCGCCATTCGTCGCGGTATTCGTCGGTTACGTCGCAGCTCTCCTTCAGCGTTACAGACATCTTGTATTCGCCCGTTCCCCAGCTGTTGTGATACTGGTCGTTCTCGTCGCGGTATGCCATGAACGAGCGCGGCACGATGAAGCTCTCGCCCTTTATCACCAGTGGCGAGCCCTTGCTGCGTCCGCGCACGTAGCGGTATTTGCCGTCGGCCGCCACCTGCGACGAGTCGATGGGCACGGTCAGCTCGAAGCGTCCCAGCTCCTTGTCCTTCTGAAGCACGGTCAGCTCGTTTATCCACGACGATGTAAGCGTCATGGTCATGTCTATCTGATAGCTGCCGCGCTCGCTGAAATAGAAGGGCAGGGGCAGCGATGAGTTGGGCAGGTTAGACTCCTTCGGGCATAGTATGAGCGTGTCGAGCACCAGCTCAAACTTAGAGTGGTTCACTATGCGGTAGAGCTTGCTGTGGTCCACGTGGCATGATATGTAGAACACGGTGTCGCCTTTCTCGCCGCGGCGCAGGCATCCTATGCCGTTGAAGCGCATGCCGCGCGGGTCCATCGCCCCGTCTGTAGACGGCACCGAATAAAAGTCGTTGAGCTCGCTCACCGTGCCGAACTTGGTCTCAAAGGTGCTCTCGGCCTTAACCGTCTCCTCCCATTCGTTCTTCAGGCGCGACGGTCTTGTTATGAGCGATGCTATGGCGTTGACGCCCATGTCGATGAAGCTCGTCACGTATCCCCCGGCAATGCCCTTTCCGGCGTTGGCCATCGCCATGCCCAGGTCGGCCATGTAGCCTCCGCGGGCAGCGCGCTCGTTGCTCAGGTCCTGTATCTCGCTGCTCAGGGCGTCGCTCGTGTATATGAATGTCTCGTAGGTTACTTGTGCTTTTGTCTCAGTCGGTGCAAGCCATATGGCCATGAATGCCAGAATAAGATATGCTGCCGACGCTGCTGAATGTTTAATATTCATGTTGTGAATGATTTTAGATTGTGTGATAATATATTGTTAACGTTTTGGCAAAAATAATATTTTTTTACCATAAAAGCAAAGATATGCTTTATGATGTTGGCCGTAACACTTGTTATTTTCTGCCGAAAATCAGGGCGCAGGCAGGCGTTTTGACGAATAATTTACATTTTCTGACATGCGCGTGCTTTGTCCTTCAGCCGCATGATGCTAACTTTGCATGCAAAAAAGATGGATATATTCAGCAACGATATAAGCTCGGCAAAGGGCACGTTCAGGGTGTTCCGCCTTGTCAACTCGCAGGGCTGCGAGGCTGCTCTGTCGTCGCTTGGCGCGGGCATCACGGCTATAAGGGTGCCCGACGCACGCGGACGGATAGACGACGTGGTGCTGGGATATGCCCGGCCTGCCGACTATCTCTACGACAGCGCCTGCGCCGGAAAGACGCCCGGACGATATGCCAACCGCATTGCGCGCGGCAGGTTCAGCATAGGCAGGGACGAGTATCAGTTGGCTATCAACAATCCGCCCAACGCGCTGCACGGGGGCAACGACGGATTTCACAACGTGATATGGGATGCCGAGCCTCATGACGGCGGCGTAAGGTTCACGTATCATGCCGCCGACGGCGAGGAGGGATATCCGGGAGCCATGGACGTGGCGGTTGATTATGTGTGGAACGACGATAACGAGCTGACCATTAGCTATGAGGCAACTGCCGACAGGCCCACCATTGTCAATCTTACCAACCATGCCTACTTCAACCTTGCGGGCGAAGGCTCGGGCTCGTGCCTGAGTCAGCGGCTCAGGCTTAACTGCCACAGATGGCTGCCTGCCGACGTCACGGACATTCCGCTGGGAAGCATAGAGCCGGTGGAGGGCACTCCGATGGACTTTCTGCAGGCCAAGGCGCTGGGCAGGGACATAGGTGCCGACTTCAGCAACATGAGGACGGGCAAGGGATACAACCACTTCTTCTTCGTAGACGGATGGAACGGCGACGGGCAGCTTAGGCTCGTGGCTGTGCTCGACGACGATGAGAGCCGCCGCCGTCTGAGCGTCTACTCCACACAGTGCGGAGCCATGCTCTACACGGGCAACTGGCTTGCCGACAACCTGCCCGTGGGCAAGAGCGGCCGAAGGTATGCCGACCACGACGGCGTGGCCATTGAGTGTCAGGGTGCGCCCGACGCTCCCAACCATCCTTCACTGCCGTGCCAGGTGCTGATGCCGGGCGAGACATACCGCCATGTGATTAAATACGCATTTTCGATTAATTGTTAGAGAGTAGTAACATGGTTTGTTTTCAACCGTGGAGCGCGCCCCTGCCATAGGCTTTCGGGGCGCGTTTTTTTGTTGCTCTGCGGTGAAGGCCTTTGCCTACGTGTATTTATGGCTTTAAAATATGTAAGCAAAAGTGCCCGTTATACCGACAAAATGCTTATTGGGCGTATAGAAAAATTACTGACTGACACAAAACTCTTCTGTTTTAATTACAATGTTAAATATGGCGTTTTAGCTCGCAAAACGTGGCTTTCCGGCGTGTTAAAAGCCGCGTTTCGTCTTGCAATATGCCGCCTTATGTCGAGCCGTATGCCGATGCCTTATCAGCAGCACTGCAGGCGGCTCACTTCATTACGGCATAAAAAATGCGGCAGAACTGTCACAGCCCCGCCGCATCTGTAATTAAAACATGTTTTGTTAACAACAGACAAATTAATTATAAAGTCTTGAATGCCTGTATTCCCTGATGATTGATGTCCAGGGCTTCGGCCTCGCCAAGATAGCGCATGCTCTTGTCCTTGTTGCCGAGTCCGCAGTAGCCCAGTGCCATCATGTATTTGCAGTGAATCTCGTTGCGCACCTGCAGGTCGTCTTCCCATATCAGAAGGTCGGGCAGGGAGACGGCGAAATAGTCCATCCTTACCTTGTCGAAGAGATGCTTCTCGCCATAGTTCACCAGCTTGTGGAAGCGGCCGTTGGCCTCGCCCGTGCGGCCCAGCTTGAGCAGCGCCATGCCCTGATAGAATATCTTGTCGGGCTTTGCGTCGTTATAGTAGAGCGCTGCGGCAGGCTCTGTGGGTCCTTCGGTTGCCTTCAGCCAGCACTGGCGCGCCTTGTCGGTCTGTCCCATGGCGTCGTATGCCACGCCCATCAGATAGTAGAAGTCGTTCTCCTGCGCTCCGTGCAGCTTGCCTTCGCCGAGATGATGAGGATATGTGAGGCACTCTTCGAGCAGGCTCACGGCGTCGGCATGTCGCCCTTCGGCTATGGCCTTCTTTGCCAGTTCTACGCGTGCAAACTGATATTGTGCCGGCACCTTGCCTTCGCCGCCCTCCCATGGGTGGAATATGTGGGCGTCGAGCTTGGTCTTTGCTTCCTCATACTGTCCTGTCTGGTTGAGCAGGGTTATCTCTTCGAGCAGCAGGTCGTCGCGCTTGGCTACGAGGTTGCCGTATTTTCTTAGCAGCGCGAGCCGCTCGGCGTGTGGACGGCGCATGCATTTATACAGCTGATCAAGCTCCATTAGCACTCGGGCGTCGGTGTCGTCAAGCGCAAAAGCCTTCTCCATTAGTCTTACTGCCTTGTCCTTGTCGCCCTGCTTGTTGAACGCAGCCAGGGCAAGATTGCGCCACACCGTGGGGAACTTGTCGTCGGCTGCGGCCGATCTTTCCCATGCCTTTATTGCAAGGTCATACTGCCGCTTGTCGTAGTAGAGGCAGCCCAGATAATAAGGTGCCTTGGCTGCCCGGGGCAGATGTGCCATGGCGCAGTTGAGGGCGAGCACGGCTTCGAGACGGTTGGGGAAGCAGTAGTCTGAAGGATATGCCTCGGCCTTGGCAAACAGCTCTTTGGCTGCTTCGGCGTCGGTTGCGGCGTTGCACCAGCCCATATAATAATATGTCATAGGCGTCAATGCTCCTTCTTCTATTGCTATGCTCCACAGCTTCAGCGCCTCGCAGTTGCAGCCTGCCGCACAGTAGTCGAGCGCTATCTCGTCGTAGTTGTTGGCGCATCGTCTCATCATCGTCTTCAGCAGCTGCAGCGTGTCGTCGTCGCCCGTTATGATATATTTCTCAAACAGACAGCCGTAGTTGAATCTGTCTATCCCGAGCGACTCCTCAATCAGTTTCAGAGCCTCGTCGTTGCGTCCCGCCTTGCGCAGTATGGTCGTTTTCAGCGCGCGCGCCTTGTGGTTGTGCCAGTTGCGTATCAGCGAGCGGTCTATCTCGTCCATGGCGTCAGTCAGGCAGTTGCGCATCAGAGATATCTGCGCGCAGGCAAAATAGCCCGCATCCTGCCATGCGCCGTTCCATGTCGACTTGTAGAACTGGTCGTAGGCCTCGTCTGTGCGCCCCTGATACTTCAGCGCCAGTCCGAGGTTGTATATCGGTTCGCCGTCGTATGGGTTGGGGTTGCGCTTCATCAGCACCCTGACAGCCGTGCGCAGATATTTCTCGGCACGCTCAAAGCGCCCCTTGCGGATGTACCACAGGCCGAGGGCGTTGTTGTTTCTCACGTCCAGCGGGTCGCGGCGCAGAGCCTCTTCGTAGTAGTCGACGGGGTTGTATGTGGCGTGGCGGTATTGCTCAAGGTGCAGACCTGTCAGATAGAGCTGCTCCGTGGTCTTTATCTCCTCGGGCAGCAGGGCAGCTTCGGCAGCGTCGGGTATAGGTCTTACCTCGTCGGGCTCGCTGTGCCATGTCAGCAGCGTGCGTCCGCCGGCTGTTATGCTGAGGTTGAGCTGACAGAGCTTGGCGCCCTTCACGTCCACATTCTCCTCCATAATGTTCTCAGGCGTTATCGTAACCTCCTTGCTGTAATACACCGTTCCGTCGTCGTTGCGCAGCTCGACGCATACGTGCTGCTCCGACGTGGCGAATATCTTGAAGTTCACCTTGCCCGACTTGCCGTCCTGATCGATGTTCATCAGCAGGTCTTTCGTGGCGTTCTTCACCACGCCCAGCTCGCGGTAGGGCAGGAAATACTGCACAAACGACTTCTCCTCATAGGGCTGAAGCCATGTGAAGTCGGGCTGGTTCTCGGTGTACACGCCCGCCATAAGCTCAATGTAAGGGCCGTCGGTGTCGGTCAGGTTGCGGTCCCATGCGCGTCCGAAGTCGCCGTTGCCCCATGTCCACTGCTTCTTTCCGGGCGAGATGTGGTGGTTTGCCACGTGCAGCACTCCGGCCTTCGTGTCGTTCTCGTAGCCGCCCTCAAAGTCATACTTGCTGTTAACGGCCATGTAGCTCGTGGGCACAAAGATGTTCTTATAGTTAGAGATGTCCACTCCTGCCGAATAGTCCATCTTATAATATGTGCCCGTTGCTATCGGGAACGAGCTTACGGCGCGCTTGCCGTGGTCGAACACCGCGTTGATGTCGGGCGGGAACACGCTCTGGTAATGGTCGTTAACTGCCACGGCAGGGTTTGCCCACCACAGGAACGTCTGCGGCACGTCGGTGCGGTTATACACCGCGCCCTTTATCTCAAGATAGGCATGTCCCGGCCTCAGGGTGAATCCTGCCATGCCCTTCTGATGGAACATGCGCTCCATCTCGCTCACCCACACCGTCACGCTGCCGTCGCTGTTGTGCTCTATGGCCGTGTCAACGGGCATGTAGGTGCTGGGGCGGTGATGCTGCGGCCAGTTGAACTCGATGCCTCCCGAAATCCAGGGGCCTGCCAGACCAACCAGTGCCGGCTTTATCACGTGGTTGTAGTAGATAAAGTGGCGCTGGCGTATCTTGTCGTAAGCCATCTGCACGCGTCCGCCCAGTTCGGGCAGAATCATCACCTTTATATATTCGTTCTCAATGAAGACAACCTCATATTCCTTGTCGGTTTTCTCGTCGGCAATCGACTCGATCACGGGATATGGATAAACCACTCCGCTCGAACCCTGATACACTCTCTTTTCAAGAAAGATAGGATTTTTCTCAGGTGAGCCCACTTCGTAGGTAGGTATCACCACCTTTTCTCTCCATGCTTTTACCATTTTTCTTAATCCTTTGTTATGTTATTTGTTCTTGTTTTTTCTTTTGCAGCAATGTTTGTGGCTGTATGTCATGCATGCGATAAAGTCTGCCTGCGGTCATATTCATGGCCGCTTCATGCCCAGTGGGGCGCGGCATGCGCCCTGTTGCGGCGTCATCTGGTAAGCTCCTTCTCTATCTCCTCGAGCGACTTGCCCTTCGTTTCGGGCAGCACGCGCATGAAGTAGACGAAGCCTGCGGCGCATATTGCGGCATAAATCCAGAACGTGCCGTAGCTGCCGAGCGAGCTGTTGAGCAGCGGGAAAGTGTAGGTAAGCGTGGTGCTGCCCGTCCACAGCGCAAAGGTGCATGTGCCCACGGCAACAGCCCTGACGCGGCTCGGAAACAGTTCGGCTATCAGCACCCATGCCACGGGACCGAGAGTCATGGCATAGCAGGCTATGGCCGACACCACCAGTGCAACCATCAGCACGCCCTTTATCTCGAAATAATAGCATGTGCCCAGCACCAGATATATTATTGCCAGTCCGCATGCGCCTATAAGCATCAGCTTGCGGCGGCCGAGGCGCTCGACGGTGAATATGGCTACGATGGTGAATATCACGTTGATGACGCCTGTTACGACGATGTTGAACAGCACGTCGCTGAGCGAATAGCCTGCCGACTGGAATATCTCCTGGGCGTAGTTGAATATCACGTTGGTGCCGCTCCACTGCTGGAACACAGCCACCACGATGCCTATTATGACTATCCTGACGAGCGGACGGCGGAACAGCGTGCGCAGTCCGTACTGCTTGTTGTCGGCCTGTGCTGCGGCAGATATGGCCCACAGCTCCTCGTCGGCATAGCTCCCGCCGCCTATGCGTGCAAGTATGTCGCGTGCGCTGCTGTTGTCGCCCTTCATGGCAAGCCAGCGCGGACTCTCCGGAATGAAGAACACAAGGATGAGGAAGGCAAGCGCCGGGAAGGCTCCCGCCCAGAACATCCAGCGCCATCCCATCTGGCAGTTCCATGTGTCAATGGTGTTGTGCACCACGGGTTCGGCTATCAGCCAGTTGGTTATCTGTGCCGCCAGGATGCCTATCACTATCGTCAGCTGGTTGAGCGACACCAGTTTGCCGCGTATGTGCGACGGTGCCACCTCGGCTATATACATTGGCGAGAGGCCCGAAGCCATGCCTATGCCCACGCCGCTGAGGAAGCGCGCCGCCAGAAAATAGCTGAAATGGCTGAAGTATCCCGTGCCGTAGGCAGACAGCAGGAACACCACTGACGAGGCGATGAGCAGCTTTTTGCGGCCGAAGCGGTCGGCAAGACTGCCGGCTGTCATGGCTCCCGTGAGGCATCCCACGAGGGCTATGCTCATGGCAAGACCCTGCATCTGAGGGTCGTCGGCAATGTTGAAATACACTTCGTAGAACGGCTTGGCGCCGCCTATCACCACCCAGTCGTAGCCGAACAGCAGTCCGCCCATGGCCGAGACGATGCAGATAAAATATACAAAACCCTTGTTAAACGTTTTCATAGGTTGCTTATGGTTTTTAGTTTGACATTCTTCTATATTCCCATGGCGCCGACTTCCGGCAATGTTTGTTGCCCTCCGTGTGCCCGTCATGCCGTTTTCTTATGGCCCGCGGCTTGTCTGTCGTCATGCATTCCGCAGCCTTTTTACGGCGTTTTTTTATTATCTTATTATTTGTGCCGCCGGCAGCCGTTGCCTGCTATATTGTTTGACAGCGCAAAGTTACGGACATTATAGAATATAAAAAATAGAAAAAAATCAGAATAAAATGGACAATCTTATTATTGTTTTCAGTATATTTGCATCATAGTCTATCACCGTTTGACGCCATGCTTAGAATAAAGAGCGGATTTTCGGGCGAGCGCTCGCTTGTGCTGCCCAAGATGGTTACCGACATGATGGCAGCCGACGCCATCGTATCGGTGCTCTACGTTACCGACATAGGCTATTATCCCAAGGCCGAAAACCACTACCGCGAGCGCCGCGAACCAATAGACCAGTATGTGTTTATCTATTGCATCGACGGCCGCGGGAGCTACGAGGTGGGCGGCAACAGCTACGAGGTGTCG
Source organism: Xylanibacter sp. (assembly GCF_057607445.1). Taxonomy (NCBI): domain Bacteria; kingdom Pseudomonadati; phylum Bacteroidota; class Bacteroidia; order Bacteroidales; family Prevotellaceae; genus Xylanibacter; species Xylanibacter sp. The sequence continues at coordinate 88,761 of NZ_DBLZAX010000003.1, forward strand.
GCCAACCAGTATTTTATCCTGCCCGCAGGAGTGCCCCACAGATATCAGGCAGACGCCGAAGAGCCGTGGACTATCTACTGGATCCACTTCAAGGGCGTGCTCGCCCCGCACTATGCCGCCGACGCCATAGCCCCCACGTCGGTGAATCCCGGCATACACTCGCGCATCAGCAACCGCATAAACATGTTCGAGGAGCTGTTTGAGACGCTCAATTCGGGCTACAGCATAGAGAACATCCGCTACGCCATGTCGCTCTTTCACCACTATCTTGCCTCGCTCCGCTATGTTCACCAATACCGCAGCGCGGGCGAGAAGATAGACGAAGGCAACGTGGTGGAGGCAGCCATACATTATATGAAAGAGAACATAGAGCGCCACATGACGCTGCAGGAGGTGGCCGACTTCACGGGCTATTCGGCGTCGCATTTCTCCATGCTGTTCAAGGCGAAGACGGGGCACAGTCCGCTAAACTATATCAACCTGCTGAAAATTCAGCGTGCCTGCCTGCTGCTCGACACCACGCAGATGCGCATGAACCAGATATGCCACAAGCTCGGCATGGACGACCCGTATTACTTCTCGCGCCTTTTCAGCAAGATAATGGGCATGAGTCCGCGCGCCTACCGCACGAAACCGAAGGCGTAGAGGGCGGGATTTTTCTAATTAAAAATTAAAAAGTAAAAATTAAAAATTGACGGGGGAGAGATTTCTTTGGGGGTAATTCATAATTGGCTGATGCCGGACTTCGTATTCACGATTTATAATTCATGATTCATAATTAACAATTAGCTGACGCCGAACCTCGTTTCATAATTGTCTGATGCCCAACTTCGTATCCACAATACATAATTCCTAATTTAAGATTTCATAATTAGTAATTTATACTTCTTGTTTCTTACATCATAGCTCTAACTTGTTGTTATTGGCCTATTTCGCTCCTTTTGGCGTAAAATTTATATTTTCTGAATATTTTGTTTCCGTATAGTATTGTGATGTTTGCTAATTTTGCAGCCGTAAAATTGTAACTTAAACCGATACTTTGAAAATGACATCAAGAATAACATTCATATTAGCCTTTATTATGACTGCTGCCCTGCAGGTCAGGGCCGACAATATATTATGGTATCAGCAGCCGGCCGGCGAATGGATGGAAACCATGCCTGCGGGCAACGGCCGCCTGTCGGCTATGGTCTACGGAGGCATAGCCCGCGAGCGGATAGCCCTCGGCGAGATCAGCTTGTGGTCGGGAAAGCCCGACGCATCTAACAACGACATCTGCGGAAAGGATAAGCTCGACGAGATGCGCCGCTGCTTCTTCAACGGCGACCCGGAGCGCGGCAACGAGCTGGGCAACAAATATCTCAACGGACTGGGCCGCTCCTTCGGCACTCATCTGCCGCTCGGCGACATGGTGGCCGACTTCAGATATCCGTGCGGACAGATACGCAACTACCGCAGGAGCATCGACATGGACAGCTCGGTGGTGGCCGTTACGTTCAGCTGCGGCGACACAGACTACCGCAGGGAATACATAGCCGACTATCCAGACGACGTGATAGCCATGCGCTACACTGCCAGCCGCAAGGGAGCAATAACGGCAACGTTCGGTCTTAACCTGCTGCGCAAGGCCGGCGTGAAGGCAACGAAAGACGGACTGACGCTGGCTGGCAAGGTAGACTTTCCGCTGCACGGAGCGGGCGGAGTGAGCTTCTGCGGCGAGGTGAGACTGCTGCCCGAGGGCGGAACCGTAAGCACGACAGACACCACTGTAACCATAGAGGGAGCCGATGCGCTCACCATTATAATAGATGTGCGCACCGACTATAACAACAAAGACTACATGCAGCTCTGCGCTGCCACTGTTGACAAGGCCGCAGGCAAGGGCTACGGAGCGCTGAGAAATGCCCACGTGGCCGACTATACGGCACTCTTCGGGCGCATGGACATATCCCTGGGCGAGGGCGCAGGCAGCCAGTTGCCCACAGACACACGCCTGAGGCTGGCGCAGGCAGGGGCATCCGACCCTATGCTCGACGCCCTATTCTTTCAGTACGGACGCTACATGCTCATATCGTCGTCGCGCCCCAGCGGCATGCCTCTGTGTGCCAACCTGCAGGGAATATGGAACGACAACGGGGCGTGCAACATGCCATGGACGTGCGACTATCATCTTGACATAAACATACAGCAGAACTACTGGGCTGCCAACCGCGCCAACCTGGCCGAATGCAACGAGCCGCTGTTCAGCTATATCAGCATGCTTGCCGACAGCGGAGCCGTGACGGCGCGCAAGATGTACGGCTGCGGCGGATGGGTGGCACACACCGTGTGCAACGCATGGGGCTACACCTCGCCGGGCTGGGGCGTAGGCTGGGGCATGAACGTAACGGGCGGAGCATGGCTCGCCACGCATCTGTGGAGCCACTATCTCTACACGCGCGACAACGACTATCTGCGCCGCACGGGCTATCCGCTGCTGAAAAGGACGGCAGAGTTCTTCATGGACTACATGGTGAAAGACCCGCGCACGGGCTATCTCGTAACCGGACCGAGCATATCGCCCGAGAACGGATACGTGTCAGAGAAGGGCAACCACCTAAGTCTGTCGATGATGCCTACGGTAGACCGCGCCGTGGTTTACGACATATATTCGGCATGCATAGAGGCGTCGAAGATACTCGGCACCGACAAGGCCATGCGCCGCCGCCTTGAGCGCGACATAAAGATGCTGCCGCCCCTGATGACGGGCAGCGACGGACAGGTGCGCGAATGGCTCGACGACGTGCGCCGCAGCGACCCTGCCCACCGCCACTCGTCGCATCTGCTGACGCTCTTTCCGTTCGGACAGATATCCTATACGCGCAATCCCGACCTTATGGCAGCAGCGCGCAAGGGGCTCGAGATGCAGACGGGACAGAAGGGATGGGAAGACACCGAATGGAGCACGGCCAACATGCTTTGCTATTACGCCCGCATGAAAGACGCGCCGGCTGCCTACGGATGGCTGCAGAACCTGTTCAGAAAGTTCACCCGCGAGAACCTCATGACCGTGTCGCCGGCAGGAGTGGCCATGGCAGAGTACGACATATTCAGCTTCGACGCCACCGAGGCGAGCGTTGCCGGAATGTGCGAGATGCTGCTGCAGAGCTACGACGGCTTCATAGAGTTTCTGCCGGCATTGCCAAGCCAGTGGAGCACGGGCCATGTCAGAGGACTGTGTGCCGAGGGCGGACTCGTGGTGGACATGAGCTGGCGCGACGGCAAGATGACGTCGGCACGCATAAAGGCCACGGCCGACTGCACTTTCAGCGTGAAGGGCATCAGCGGCAAGATCAGGCTGAAGAAAGGAGAGGAAAAACTCATAAATTTCTGATCTGATAATATAATTTTATGAATTTTATATTGTTTAAACATGACGATATACGAAGTCTTTAGTCTTAAATATAATGTGTAGTGATTTTATATTAGCGGCATGTTCCTGCCGCGAACGAAAAAGAGGTTGGGGCCTTCGGGCCGTGTGGTTGCTATAAGAAAAAGTTTCTTTTGATGTTATATGATTATATGTTTATTGACGTTTGAGTTTAGATTTGCATGATTTAGTTTTACCATAAATTGTTTTATTAATTAATATCGGGCAATCACAATTCAGGGTAATATACAGGGGCGGCTTTCCGGTGACGGAAGGCCGCTCTTCTTTATTATGCTATGAATAAATATTTGCTAACGGGTGCAAGTCCTTAATGATTCTTGGGTAAATAAGAAAGTAGGAGATAAATAGCTATGATTAGTATTTACCTCCTACCCATTAACATCTGAAATTAACTTATCCTGCTTTTATATATATGTAGTCTGTTGGTTGTTGGCATCGTCAATTTCATTTGTTCATCATAAGTTATACGTTTTTTAATGCTATTAATCAAGGAAACGTGTTATTTGATAATTATCTTTTTCACAACAGCTTTTCCACCCTTGCTTATTTTTAGAACATAAATACCCGGTGTTACGCCGTTCAGTGATATAGAGTTTGCGGCTGACTGTGATACGCAGATACCGTTTGTGTTAAAGATTTCTGCTTTGTCAAACTCACCGTTAATATTGATGTTCTTCGTTTCAGAATTGAACGATATGCTAAGGTCGTCGATAGTATATTGGCTGATGTCAGTGCTGCTGTCGAAGATGAAGGCTTCTGATGCGTCAGATACAGAACCGTCAGCGTAGTAAGCTATCACGTAATAGCTGTCGCCGTCTTTAGCGTCCTTGTCGAAGTAGTGGCTCTGCAGCTTGTCGAGCATGTCAGTAGACAGAACTTCTCCGTTGCGGTAAATGTTGTAATACAGATTCTCTATAGCTTCAGGGTTAAGTTCCGGCTCGTCTGTCACGCAGCCGGTAATGTTCCAGCAGCAAGGTGATTTTTCGTTGTTTTCACCGTAAAATTCTGACACTTTTTGCCAAGTTGCTCCGTTGTCCTCAGAGAACAGGTCGCTCTTTCCTGCAATAAACTTGTCTGAAACGGCGTAGAGCAGAGGTATCTGTTCTGCATCATAGTCGTGTACCTTGATGCCTATTTTAAGCTCTTTGCTTCCGTCAATGAGCAGAGGCTCGTCAAGTGCTGTCGTAAAGTATTCATTGTATGGCAGATCTTCTATTTCTTGCTCTCTTACAAGCTTGCCGTCTTCAAATACAACGATTGCGGCGTGTATGCCTTTGTTTACTTCATACCAGTCGTAGAAATTGATGATGGTTGTTACTCCTGTCAGATACTTTCCTTTGTATGGTGCCAGGTCGTCTTTATCGAAGGCGTTGGCTCCGATTACTTCTTTTCCTTCGTTGCCGAGCGTAAACATGCTTTCAACCACGCTGTTGATATGGTTCAGCTGATAAGCGCCGAAATTGTTCTTCCATATAAGTGAAAGCGGTGTGTCGCTGCTGTTCTTGCAGCCTGTGAGTCCTTCGGGAGCGTCTTTCTTTACTTCGTTGCCCGTTGTTATTTTCACGTTCTCAATATCCACGTAATATAATGACTTGCCTTGGCCGTGGCTGTGGAAACGGATAGAGAATATCTTGCCTGCAACCTCTTTTGATATGTCCACGTTTATCATGTTCCATTTGTGCTGCGGGTTTAATTCTGCAATCGACCAGTCGCCTACAGATTTCCATGTGTCGCCGTTGTCTGTTGTCACTTCGAGGCTTATCGAGTCGTTGTCAAGAGCTTGGTCTTCAATGTTGATGAATCCGTAGATATTGGCAAATGAAACATTCACTGATTCTTCGTTGGTGGCGTCCATAGGTCTTGATACAAGACTTGATGAGTGGGGCTTGGCGCTGCTTACGTATATAGCGGCGCATGTTGTCTGAAGCAGTCCGTAGCCGTCCAAAATCCATTTAGTGTCTTCGCCTTCGCCATAGTCAGCCTCAGTAGTCCAATAGTTTGTTTCGAGTGAGCCTGAGTCGAAGTCGTCAAAGAATGGCAGGGCGTAAGTGTCGGGAACAGATGCTTTAAAAGGAACTGATTTTTGTGAAAGCATTGTGCCTCCGTCAGCCTTTGCCATAACAGCCTCTACAGTATATTCTGGGTGTCCGTATATGTCTTTGTCTCTGAAAGACATTTCCTGCTCTGTTGCTTCTATATTGCCTATAAGTTCACCGTCACGGTATATGTTATATGATTTCAGTGTAAGAGTCTTATATTCAGTTTCGTCTTTTGTCCACGACAGCTTTGCCTCTTTCAGTGCGTCAGACTTTGCATTGAGTCCGGTTGGGGTCAATGGTATTTCAGTGTTACTGATGTCATCTACGTTCAACACCCAGAATTTAGGTGTCTGCTGGAGGAATGTGTTGTAGATATCTGCATTTCCTGCAATAGTCTGGCCGTCAGCAGAGATGAATGATGGTATTGACAGTGTTTCCTCATCGAAAGTGAAATCAATGTCAGGATTTACTCCCTCAGCTGCTATTGTCATGTAATAGCTGAAGTCGTAGATTGCATTACGCTCGTATGAATACCAGAAAGGATGTGTGTAAGGCATCGGACCTAAGATTGGGTTGCCATAGTCGTATGCTCCGGCAACGTTTCCATTGTTGTCAATGCTTGCATACCTGAAGTTGTTCCAGTTGTCATATTCACCAAAAGAAGGCAAAGGTCTGCATTCTTTTGTTTCTGTGTTGTATATATAAGTCTTGAACGTGTTGCTTTCGCTGAAAATAACGAATTTTCCATTCGGGCTTACATCAATAAGATTCATTACGCATAAATAACGGAATTCTATGCCCAGGTCTTCGTGTGTCAGGACGGTTATCTTGTCGTCATCCCAGATGCACAGGTAAGTGCCTTTGTCGTCATCTTCATTGGATGTTATGATGCCGAATATTTTTCCGTCTGATGATATTTTCATCGCGTATCCGTTTTTCATATTTTCCGGTACGGTAAGAAAATCTATAGCGTATTTACCTTCGCTGTTCTTGACCCACTTACACGGAGTAATAAAAGCGCCTGAACCGGTATTGAAGTTTCCTACCACAATGTTGCCGTCTTCAGAAATATCTTGGCTGAAGGCGCCTTCGGCAGAACTTGAAATGGTGGAAATGTCAAAGTCGCCATATTCTAATAAAGTGCGTTTTCCGTTTTCCCATATAGCGGCAGAAATCGGATTATTTTCAGAAGCCAGCTTAATGTCTGTGTTGATGGCGTCTCCGCAAATAATACCATTATCGCTTACAGCATTAAATCTGCCACACTTCGTATAATCACTTTTGTCTGCTTCAGTTATCCACGTAAGCGTTCCGTCTTTTGTGTTGTAAATGAAGCTTTCCATTTTCATTCCGTTTATGGAATGTTCACCGGCTACAGATGTACCAACAAAGTACTGGCCGTTGGGCGAGATACCACTGCCGTTGATGTTTTCGCCAAGAGTTTTGAACCCTTTCTCTGCGTCGGCATTATTCGGGAATGCCGTAAACGCAGCCATTAGAAAAAAGAAGATTTTTTTCATAATAAAGACTTTAAGTTAAACATGCGATTAATATCATCGCAATATTACGAAAAAAATGTTACAGTTGTTTTTTTTTTATTTTGGTCTTTTTTAACAAAAGGTGTATTTTTTATTATTATGTAGACTTAAGTTTGTATGCTTTATCTTGGCAATTTTAGTTGTTAATTGCTTTAAATCCAAATCTGTCTGATTGGAGTAAAATAATATCAACCATAAGGCTGTATATGGCCTAACTCAATGAGTTGATAGATATTTACGGGCATTTATTGTTCTTATTGTTGCTTTGTCGTCTGATTTTTCTTGACAAATAACGCTATTCCTGTCGAGAAGCAGGCAATAATGTGTCCGCCTGTAAAGCGACAGTCCGACCGTATGCTGATGACGGATTGGAGTAAAGCGTCATTTGTATCATAAATGCAATGTCTGTTCAGTCGATGTCTATAGCTTCGAGGTCGTCAGGTACAAAAATGTTGCCCTTGAAGCTCTGCGCCGCCTCGCGGGCATATTCGGTCCTGCGTGTGGCCAGCGTCTTGTCTTCGGTGTGGTATAGCAGCAGATTCTTCACGCCCAGCTCGGCTGCCACGGCTCCGGCGTCCCTGGCCGTGCTGTGAAACTTCTCGTAGGGCTTGAACACGTCGCGGTCCTTATACAGACAGAAAGCCTCGCACATAAGCCAGTCGGCACCGCGCGCAATAGGGTAGTTGGCCCTGTTGCACGGCTCGTCGCCCATGCACACCAGCGTGGCTCCTCCCGGCATTATGGCACGGAAGCCAAACTGCTTTTCCTTGTCCGACAGCACGTCGAAGCACTGCATGCTGATGTCGCCGGCCTGAAATTCGTCGCCGCTCAGCTTCTCGCACAGCATGATGCGGCTGCCGAACAGCGCGTTATAGTTCTTGTGCAGCGTCATGAGGCATATCTGCTTTAGCGTGCTTATCACCTTGTCATTGCCGTATACGTTCAGGTTGCCCTTATATTCGCCGCCGAGAATCCTGTGCATAATCATTCTCACCACCCACACGGCGCCCAGTATGTGGTCGGTGTGAGCGTGCGTTATGAACATGTGGTGTATGTCCGTAAGGTTTATGCCCGCCTTTTCTATCTGCGACATTATGCCGTTGCCGCCTCCTGCGTCCACGAGCAGTGCTGTGTCGGCTGTCTTCAGGAAGAAGCATGTGTTATAGCATCTTGTAACTCCTGCGCTGCCTGTGCCCAGCATTATTATCTTGTTGTGGCTGTTGTTCATGTGGTGTATTGTCTGCAAGGTGTAGCCGTTGCGGCTAAAAGTGATGAATTATACAAAAACAAAAAAGGAGTTACCGAAGCAACTCCTTTTTGCGCTTCAAGATGGGCTTGAACCAACGACCCCCTGATTAACAGTCAGGTGCTCTAACCAACTGAGCTATTGAAGCATGTGATGCATTTCCTTTCAAATGCGATGCAAAGGTAAGAAGATTTTTTGAAACCTCCAAACTTTTTTGGCAAAAAATTCAATTTTAGACTAAAATAAAATAATTTTTCCCCGAAAAGTGGTGTTTTCACCATTATACATGTAACTTTGCATAAGTCAATACGGCTGCTGAGACCATGCCTTAGGCTCATGCTTTTTGGCCTGTGTCCGGTCGGCTGCCGGTGAGTCTGCGTGTGCTGCTTCTGCCGCTTAGGGCACGTGTGCATGCTTTTGCTGCCGGTGGAGGCGGCTGTGGGCATTGCCGGCAACAGGGCTGAGGCCTCTCGCGTTGACGCTTTGCGGCCGTATGAGGCATGAATTTGCTTTGCAACAAGAAAAAGAAACAATAAGAACATAAGATGAGAATAAGACTATTTCAGCTTGCGGTGCTGCTCATGCTGCCTTTCATGGCGGCGTCGGCCCAGGAAAGCAAGAGCCACAACTTCGACGTGGCCAAGAACATGCAGGTGTTCAACGAGATTTACAGCTATCTCGACCTGATGTATGTAGACACGCTCAACGCCGACGAGGTGGTGGGCACGGCCATCAACTCGATGCTGCGCTCGCTCGACCCCTACACCGTCTACTATCCCGAGGACAAGGTGAACGACCTTAAGACGATGATAACCGGCCGCTATGTGGGCATAGGAGCCGTGATACGCTACAACCAGAAGCTGAAGCGCGTGGTCATCGACGAGCCTTATGCAGGCAACCCGGCTGCCGAGGTGGGCCTGAAGAAGGGCGACATCATCCTGAGTATCGACGACTCCGTTATGACCGACAAGGACGTGAGCTACGTAAGTTCGCATCTGCGCGGCGACGCCGGCACGACGTTCGTGCTGAAGGTGAAGCGCCCCAGCACGGGCAAGAACATGGAGTTCAGAATAACTCGCCGTTCTGTCAACATGCCTTCAATTCCTTACTACGGCCTGCGCCCCGACAGCATAGGCTATCTCAATCTGAGCAGCTTCACCGAAGACTGCTCAAAGGATGTGCGCAAGGCGTTCATCGAGATGAAGAAGCAGGGCATGAAGGGCCTCGTGCTCGACCTGCGCGGCAACGGCGGCGGCTCTCTCTCAGAGGCTGTCAACATTGTCAACATGTTTGTGCCGAAGGACATCACGCTGGTGAAGACCCGCGGCAAGCTGAAGCGTGCCAACTATGACTATAAGACCACCGTTGAGCCTATCGACACGGTGATGCCCGTTGTGGTGCTAGTCAACGGCGAGTCGGCCAGCGCCAGCGAGATTACCAGCGGAAGTCTGCAGGATCTCGACCGCGCCGTAATCATGGGCACGCGCACCTACGGCAAGGGTCTCGTGCAGTTGCCTGTTGACATATCATACAACGGACAGCTGAAGCTGACCACAAGCAAATACTACATTCCGAGCGGACGCTGCATACAGGCAATAAACTATAAGCACGCGCGCGGCGGATATACCGAGCACATACCCGACAGTCTGACCAAGGTGTTCTATACGGCAGGCGGACGCGAGGTGCGCGACGGCGGAGGCATTAAGCCCGACATAGAGGTGCGCCCCGACTCGCTGCCCAACATTGCCTACTATCTCACCGTGAGCGGACTCGACTCTACCGAGGTGCTGCTCGACTATGAGGTCGACTATATAGCGTCTCACCCCACGATAGCCAAGCCTTCTGAGTTTGAGCTTTCTGACGCCGACTATGAGGACTTCAAGCAGAGAGTGATAAAGAGCGGATTCACCTACGACCCTGAGAGCGAGAAACTGCTCAAGTCGCTAAAGAAGGTTGTTGAGTTTGAGGGCTATTATGACGACGCCAAGGCCGAATTTGAAAATCTGGAGAAGAAGCTTAAGCACAACATAGCCAAAGACCTCGACTATCACAAGGACGTGCTAAAGCAGATAATATCCAACGACATCATTGCGGCCTACTATTATCAGGTTGGAAGCATGGAGAACAGTCTGCGCTACGACAAGCAGATGAAGGAGGCATGCCGCCTGCTCAACAGTCCTGACGAGTATAAGGCTGTATTAGTAAAAGGTGCAGCGAAGAAGAAATAAAAGTTGAGAGAATATATTTTTTCGGGAGAGGTAAAGGCCGCATGGCTTTTGCCTCTCCTTTTTTATGGAGTCTCATTAGGAGTTAAAGTAGTTAAAGTCAAATGCTTTTTTCGGAGTTAAGGAGTTAGGTAGTTAAGGAGAAATTTCCTTTAGCGCAGCGAAAAAAGTCAAATGCTTTTCTTTTTAGGCAGTTAAATTCAAATGCCTTGTGTTTTTCTCGCTATTCTTTTTTTGTTGTAGCGATGTTAAGAAACAGCAGGGCTAATGTTCTGCCGGATGTGCCATCCGGCAGCATTGAGTATAAGGATCTGCGATCCGCAACATATACCTTTTGGTATTCAAAATATAATAACACCCCTGATTGACAGCTCAGGTGTTTTATGCCATAAGATAAAAGCCTTAAAGTAGTTAAAGTCAAATGCTTTTCTTTTTAGACAGTAAAATTCAAATACCTTTTTTTCTCACTAAAGTTTTTTGGTTGCAGCGATGTTAAGAAACTACAAGACTAATGTTCTGCCGGATGTGTCATCCGGCAGCATTGAATATAAGGATCTGCGATCCGCAACATATATTTTGGTATTCAAAATATAATAACACCCCTGACTGATAGCTCAGGTGTTTTATGCCATAAGATAAAAGCCTTACAGTAGTTAAAGTCAAATGCTTTTCTTTTTAGGCAGTTAAATTCAAATACCTTTTTTTCTCACTATAGTTCTTTAGTTGCAGCGATGTTAAGAAACTGCAAGACTAATGTTCTGCCGGATGTGCCATCCGGCAGCATTGAGTATAAGGATCTGCGATCCGCAACATATACCTTTTGGTGTTCAAAATAAAATAACACCCCTGACTGACAGCTCAGATGTTTTATGCCATAAAACAAAAAGCCGTAATAGGTTAAGTTGTTGAATGCGAAAAATAACAGGGCCGTTTGCGTATAAAAAGTGGCCGGTTTTTGACTCGTAAACGGCCCATTAACGACTCGTAAACCGGCCACTAACAGTCTGAAACTATTACGGCTTAATTTGCTTAAAGAAAATGTTTTTAAATAGCGCCGTATAACATAACCGTAACATAATTAAAAGAAAAAGTTACGGATTTTTGGATGTTTTTGCTGCGTGGTGAAAATATAAGGTTAAAATGGCGGAAATTATATCTTTATGAGGATAGTTTTTTCAGCATTATCCGTAGGGACATCCCCGAGGTATGTCCACCTTTGCATATAATTTATTATTGTTATTCATAGTGTCGTTATTTGAACGTACATCGGGTACGTCCCTACGGGCTGGTTTGTTGCGCTCAAATCCATAATTCAGCAGGCAGAAAGGCTTATGTATTCGTCAGGCTTTAGAGGTCTGATCCGTAACTCTTCCTGCATTTTTGTTTCCGTATAAAAACAGAAAAGGCGGAAACCTTCAGCCGGATATTGTTTCCAAGCCGGCTCGGGTTTCCACCTTTTTCTGCGCTTATGAATGTTGTTTTTACTTTGTCTTTGTTGCTTTCAGGCAGGCGCGCCACGCCTTATTTAGCCTGTTTGCCGTGTGATGTGGCGGTGCTGCTGAATTTGCAGCTCAGCTTTTCGCCCATCAGGCTGTTCAGATAAACCTCAAGGGCGGTGTAGCCGTCGGGGTTTGTCAGGTTGCGGTCGTCGGCATTGTCAGGGTTCAGTCCGTGTTTCTTCTCCCATTTGTCCGGCATTCCGTCGCCGTCGGTGTCAGCCGGTGCTGCCTCCTGCTTGTGGCTTAGTCCGAAGCCTTCGGCATCGTTCACAGAGTCGATAATGCCGCGCTTGCCTGTCTTCGAGCCGCTGAACTTCGGGTTGCCGCTCTTCACGTCGTTTATCACGCGCTTTTCCGTGGCGTCGCGGTTTATCGTTCCCGCCTTCTTCAGCACCGTCTTATATGCTTCGTCGGCCGTCTGTATGTCGGTCAGCATGTAGCGCGACGGGCGGTATTTGCCTATGGCGCCTTCAGTCTCGTCGAGCTTATAGTAAGGCATTTCGGGCACGATGCGCTCATTCACTCTTATCTGGTCTGTTGTATATTTCTCGGCGCTCATGGCCTGCCAGTTGTCGGCTGTGGCAGCGTCGTTGCCCTCCATGACGTTTCCGCTTACATACCAGCGCGCCGGGCCCCACGACGTGGCACCCTTGCGGGCGTGGCTTGCCATGACAAACACCGAGTTGGCAGGCGACTCAGGGCCGGGCTTGTAGTAGTTGTTCATGAAGTTGCACTCATGAGCTGAGTTGCGGCCGTTATATTCTGTTATGTCGGCCGAGTTCTCGCCGCCGTAGCACGAGTTCCAGCGTCCCCAGTTGAAGTTCACGTTGTTCACATATTCCATAAACACCACATAGTCTTCGCCCCTGGCGCCGTTGAAGCGCGGACTGCGCGAGTCGTTGCCTGCCAGCAGGTTGTGGTGGTAAGTGGCAGGCGAGCCGCCCCACTGCGAGCCGTATCCGCGCTTGCCCTTCTTGTGGCCGGCGTCGTTGAGGCCCTCGTGCACGATGCAGTACTGAACGGTAAGATAGTGGCTGTCGGCCGTGTTCATGTTTTCCTCCATCGACCATCCGAACACGCAGTGGTCGAATATAAAGTTGGTGCAGTTCTCCGTTCCGCAGGCCTGGTCCTGCTTGCCGTCGCCGGCGCGGAAGCGTATGTTGCGCACGATGAAGTTTTCCGAACTGCCGAAGTTCACCTTGTCGCCCACGATGCTTATGCCGTCGCCCGGGGCCGTCTGTCCTGCTAGCATCCAGTTGGCACGCTTCACGCGCAGGTTGCTGTTGAGGCGTATCTCGCCGTTCACGGCAAACACGATGGTGAGCGGCTCGCCCGGATACTGGCTGAAGGCCCATCGTAGCGTGCCTTCGTCCTCGGTGTCGGCCAGCGACGTAACCGTAACCACCTGTCCGCCGCGTCCGCCAGTGGCATATTTGCCGAAGCCTTCGGCAGTGGGGAAGGCCACGGGCGTTACGCGCATGGCAACAGCCTCTGACGTGGCACCCTGGCGCGAAACGGTCTTCACGCTGTATTCGTCTGCATTGCCGTCTGATATGGTGTATTCAGGCTCGGCCACAAAAGCCTCGAAGCGCCCGTTGCGGTATATCAGGTAGCCGGCAGCCAGTCGGTCGCTGTTCCACTCGAACGTGTTGCCGCTGCGCGTGAATACCGACGGGGCAGGGGCGCCCTGAAGAATGGCGTTGAAGTCGAAGGGCACGTCAGACGCCTTCTTGAACAGGAAGTCGGCGTTTATGTATGCCTCCACCTCGTCCTTGGTGGCCTGGCGGCCGAAGCCTACGCGCCGGCTTGTGTCAGCCGGCTGCCCGTTTTCGTCGGTGCTGTTATATTCAAGATATGATGCCGTGTTGCCTCGTCCGCCCCAGTCGAGCCATCCTGCCTCGTTTATGTGGCTGCCCAGCGTGCAGTTTATGAACATCGTGCCGCTGTTCTCCTTCCACGGGCGTCCCAGATAGTAGGCACCGTCGGCCACGCCCTGTTCGGCGGTGAGTCGGCAGCGGTTGAAGAACAGACCCGCATACAGGCGGCTCTGGCTCAGTTTGGGATACATGGCACGTGTCAGCGGCAGCTCAGATGTGGCGGCAGCCGTGATGTAGCCCTTGCCCCTGACGCAGCGTATCTCGCAGTTGTCAAACCACTCGAGGCCCGCGTCATAAATAAAGTCGGTGGCACCCTCTATGGTGCAGCGGCTGAAGTATCCGCGCGCTCCGCCGTTGGCCTTGTATGTGTCCTGATATCCGCTCAGCGTGCAGTTGCTGAACACGTGTGCGTCGCCGGCCGTAAACAGCGCCTCTGCCTGTCCCACGTTGCCGCTGGTGTTGCGTATGGTGATGTTCTCGGCATAGAAGCGGTCGGTGTAGACGTTGAGCGCGGCGCAGTCGTAGTAGCGCTTGCCCTTGCTCTTCGGGCCGCGGTCAACAGATGATGTCAGTATCGTGGTGTTGCGGTCTTCGCCTATTATGCTTATAAACTTGTTCTTGTCGTTGCGTCTGCCGGCATATACGTTCTCGTCGTATACGCCCGGACTAACGTATATTATGCCGCGTGCCCCGTCGCTGACGGCATCGATGGCCTGCTGTATGCTTGTGTACTGTGCGCTGCCGTCCTGCGCCACCACCTTCAGTTCTATGGGTGCCTTGGCATCGGGCGCGCTTATGTGCGGCTCCTTATGTCCCCTTATGGCTGTCAGCTCGCCCACGCTGCCCACGGGGTTCTGCCTTGCATAGAGAGCCTGTTCGGCCGTAATCTTCTTTCCGTATATCATTATCTTGTGCACACGGGCCGGCTGCTGGCGTGCCAGCGGGTCGGTCTCTGCCTGAAATACGGCCTTGCCGTCGGCTGTAAGCTGCACGGGATTGTCTTGAACTTCGCCGTCCCACACGCGCCAGCGCAGCGACACGTCGCTGGCGTTAATCACGTTCTCCATCATGTAGCCCTGGTCGCTGAAGGCCGAGTAGCCGTAGGCGGCCATGCCCGAGCCCATCCATACCAGCGGCTTCCACTGACCGTTGCCAATCTTTATGTCGCACTTTATGCCGCGGCCCCATGATGTAGACGACCACGACCACTGCACGCGCTCAACGTATGGTATGTGGTCTATCTCCACCCAGCCGTGCTGCGACTCGCCCTTTGTGGCGCCGTTATGTCCTGCGGTGGCCGGAGCGCTGCACATCTGCACGAATCCTGCCTCGCCGTAGACGATGTTTCCGTCCTTGTCGCGCTTTATGTTGTCCTCCAGATAGGCCGTGTGCCCCTTTGCCGTCCAGTCGTTGGCATAGCGGTTGCCCTTGCCTGTGGCGCTCTGTCCGAGGTAATACTGCCGGCTGAAGGCCGCCGTTGCACCCGCAAAGCCGTTGTAGCTCTTCTTGTTGGCAAAGGTGCAGTTGTGGAACATCACGGGATATGTAACCTCGCTGCCGCCGTTGGCAGGCACATCTATTATCGTGTTGACATATCCGCCGTCTGCCAGTTCCGGACTGTCGGCTCCGGTCTTGCCTGCCCATGTCTGTCCGGGCCACATGGCATCGCTGAAGTTTATGTCGATAATCTTCTGATAACCCTTCGGCGTGCTCCATGCCGCAACCACGGCTGGCGGGTCTACGCCGTCGTTAATAGCCTTTCCGCCGGCACATACGGTCTGTGCGACGGCTACTGATACAATTGTAAGTTTCAGGGAAAAGTTCATAGTAACAATATTGCTTTTACGTTATTTCCGTTCTTATACCCCTTAAATCAGGGCGTTGATATAAAAACGCATTTGTGCCCTTTTTGTTACTATGGTTTAGTGTTAAAAGTTCATATACGTTGCCTCATGCCTTGTTTTCAGCGGTTTTTGCCGTGTTGCCGTAATCATTCCGCCCTGTAGCCGTGAGGCTCTATGCTGCTACATGTCGGGCAGCCAGCTGTCGTCTGTGCTGCCGCCGTAAGACGATGTCATGCGCAAAGTGCATTCATACCATGCTTTCAGCCATACGGCTGTCAGCCTTCATCATGCCTGCTGCCGTCATGCAGCTGCATGGGTTTTCTTTCTGTGGCGGTGTTCATGGCCAGAATGCGCTTTTCCGTTATCAGGTCGTCCTCGTGCATGGTGGGCGAGGGAATGTTGCACATGCGCACCACATCCTCCTGTCCGCACGTATATTCATAATATTTGCGCTCCTGCTCGCTCAGTTCCTCGCGTGTTTTGAGACATCCCTTTAGCTTCGCGAAGTCTTCGCGCGAGGTGCTGTCTGACAGCTTCACGAAGAGAATGCGCCTTGCAATGGGATTGTAGTTGTAGTCGAAGCAAGTGTAGACGCCCCTCAGAAACGGCGGTCTGTCGTACATCGGAATCTTCAGGCAGATGTTGAACAGGGCAAGCTGAGGCTCCTTGTTCTCGTTGAACATCAGGTAGATGTGGTTTATGCCGTTCATCATCGCAATACCCCAGTGTGTAGTTCCGTAGGCGTTGTTGTGCCCAACGAGCACGTAGTTGCCGTTGGCCGCCGGCGTTATGATATAAGGTTCGAGCTTCATTGCGAGCGAGCCTGACGACACGCTGTAGCTCATGTATATGCCGCTGTAGTTGGCTATCTGTCCGGCAGTGCGCTTCATGTTGCGCTCAAGCTCGGATATGAAGGGATTGGCGGTCTCGCTTTCAGGCACAACAGGTATGATGTCGTCAGAGAACAGCACCTTCTTCATGGCCGGAATAGAGCCCAGCAGCTTCTTCTTTGAAACATTGTTGACCCATATCAGGGCGTTGTCGAGCGCAGCCTCATGGCTCTCGCCCTTCTCTATGTTCTTGAAGAAGGCCGGCAGCACGGTGGTGTAAAGGGCCGAAAGCACGCTCGGCGCAAAGTCGATGCATCCTGCTATGTCCTTCATTTTCATGCCTTTCTGTCTCAGATAGGTTATGCGGTCGTATATCTCTCTAAGCTCTTTCATAATTTCACTGAATGGTAATTGCACTGCAAAGATAGGCCTTTTCGTATTAAAACATATTACATCCGTGTTACATTCGGGTTTCTTTCCGGCAACAGAAAAATTATTATCCGGTTACAATCATTTTACTGAATTGTTACGGCCTATTATTCATGATTTATTCATTTTTGCGCTGCCTGCACGATGCTAATTTTGCACCCGAAACCGAATGACTGCAAATATTGAAATGGAAAAGATTCTAAACATAATACAGCGCCTGAGAGGCAACGGAAAGGCAATGCCCGACTGGCTTTTCGTATTCTGGGCAGGAGGCACGGCCCTGCTTTCATATTCGCTCGTGTATGCCCTGCGCAAGCCGTTCACGGCAGCCGAGTTCGACGGCATGCAGATAGCCGGCATGGACTACAAGATTGTGGTCAGCATGATTCAGCTCATAGGCTATGTGTGCGCCAAGATGCTCGGCATAAAGTTTATATCAGAGCTTAAGCCGCAGAACCGCCTGAAGTTTATCGTCGGTTCGGCAGCCCTGTCGGAGGTGTCGCTGCTGACGTTTGCCCTCGTGCCCGCACCGCTCAACATCTTTGCACTCTTCTTCAACGGCCTGTCGCTGGGCTGTATGTGGGGCGTGATATTCAGTTTTCTTGAAGGACGCCGCACCACCGACATACTGGCAAGCATCATGGGAGTGAGCATGGCCCTGAGCTCGGGCGTGGCAAAGTCGCTCGGACTCTATGCGCTCCACACGCTCCACGTCAGCGAGTTCTGGATGCCGGCCCTGATAGGGGCAGTGGCCTTCCCGCTGTTATGCCTCGCAGGGTGGGTGATGACCAAGCTGCCGCGCCCCACGGCTGCCGACATAGCGTCGCGTTCGGAGCGCGTGACTCTCAATGCCAGAGAGCGCATGCAGCTGTTCCGCAGGTTTATGCCCGTGCTGCTTATGCTCTTCATAGCCAACCTTCTGCTCACAGTGCAGCGCGACATAAAGGAAGACTTCATTGTCTGCATCATCGACGTTCACAGCGTTTCGTCGTGGGCCTTCGCCTATATCGACGGCATTGCCACGCTCGTCCTGCTGGGAGTGTTCGCCGTGATGTCAACAGTGAAGAGCCATCTGAAGACACTCTGCATCCTGTTGGGCGTGTCTGCCGCCGGAATGGCAGCCCTGGCGTTTGTCGGAGCAAGGCATGCCGCGCTGTCGATGCCCGCCACGGCATGGCTGTTCATGCAGACCTTCTGCATCGACATAGCATATCTGAGCTTCCAGACAATATTCTTCGAGCGCTTCATTGCATGCTTCAAGATTCGCGGCAACGTGGGATTCTTCATCATAACCATCGACTTCATCGGCTATGTGGGCACGCTCGCCCTGCTGATGTTCAAGGAGCTGGGAGCGTCGCATGTCGACTGGGCTGTGTTCTACAACCATATGAGCATATTTATCGGAGTTGCGTGCTGCGTGATGTTTATCGGAGCATTGGTATATATGCTGCAGGCAGGAAGGCCGAAACGCAGCACCGACGAGGCCGGAGCCGGCGACGCACAGCTCTACGGCACGGTGAGCATGGCTAAATAAAAGCAAACGGAATAATACAAACAAAGAACATTAAACAGTAATAAGAATATGAACAAGATTGAATGTGTGATTATGGACTGGGCCGGAACGGCCGTTGACTACGGATGCTTCGCTCCGGTGGCAGCCTTCGTTGAGTGTTTCAAGAACATGGGACTTACCGTTACGGCGGAAGAAACCCGCGCCCACATGGGCCTGACAAAGATAGAGGAGATACGCGCTCTGTTCGCCATAGACCATGTCAGGGAAGAGTTTGCCGAAAAATACGGACGCGACTACAACGAGGACGACGTGCAGGCATGCTACAAGGGCTTTCAGGACAAGCTGATGGCTACGCTGGCCGACTATTCGGAGCCTATCGACGGAGTGGTTGAAACGGTGGCTGCGCTAAAGGCACAGGGCATAAAGCTGGGATCGACCACGGGCTACACCAAGACCATGATGGACATTGTGATAAAGGCTGCGGCAGAGAAAGGCTATACCGTTGACAACTGTGTTACGTCTGACAACATGCCCGGCGGACGTCCGAAGCCATACATGATATACAAGAACATGTGCGACCTGGATGTGGCATCGCGCCATTCGGTTGTGAAATTCGGAGACACCATTGCCGACATCAAGGAGGGAGCTAACGCCGGAGTGTGGAGCGTGGGCGTGATATTGGGCAGCAACGAGCTGGCCCTGACGCGCGACGAGGTGGCTGCCATGCCTGCCGACGAACTGAAAAGACGCATGGCATGCGTGCGCAACCGCATGTATGCAGTAGGCGCCGACTTTGTGGTGGACGACATAACTGAGCTGCCCGGACTGATAGACTGCATTAACGCACGAATGAACAGATAAGCAGACACAAGCATGACAGCCGCCGCGCGGCGGCCGGAACTTGCAGAGCATAGATAATAACGATAAAAAACAGTAACGACATGAGACCATACTTATTACTTACACCCGGACCACTGACAACCACAGACACCGTTAAGGAAGCCATGATGAGCGACTGGTGTACATGGGACGAATACTATAATATAGGCATTGTTGAGGTTATACGCAAAGAGCTCGTGGAGCTGGCGTCGAGCCGTCCCGAAGAATATACGGCAGTGCTGATGCAGGGCAGCGGCAGCTTCTGCGTTGAGGCTACGCTCGGCTCGGTGATAAAGGCCGACGACCATCTGCTCGTGGCTGCCAACGGAGCCTACGGAAAGCGTATGGGCGTGATAGCCGACTATTATCATCTGAACTGCCACGTGATGCGCTTTGAGGAGACTCAGCCCGTTGACCCGAAGCAGATAGACGAATATCTGACCAGTCATCCCGAGACGACACACGTGTCGGTGGTTCACTGCGAGACCACTACCGGAGTGCTCAATCCGCTTGCCGACATTGCAGCCGTTGTAAAGAAGCACGGCAAGACGCTGATAGTGGACGCGATGAGCAGCTTTGGCGGAGTGCCCGTAGACATGGCGGCGCTGGGCATCGACTTCATGATAAGCAGTGCCAACAAGTGCATACAGGGCGTGCCGGGCTTCGGCTTCATCATTGCGCGCCGCTCGCTGCTCGAAGGATGCAAGGGCGTTGCACGCTCGTTGTCGCTCGACCTGTATGACCAGTGGCAGACGATGGAGAGCGGACACGGCAAGTGGCGCTTCACTTCTCCCACTCACGTGGTGCGCGCCTTCATGCAGGCACTGAAGGAACTGAAGGCTGAAGGCGGTGTGGAGGCACGCCATGCACGCTACGCCGAGAACCACCGCACGCTGGTGGAGGGCATGCGCAGCCTCGGCTACAAGACGCTGCTGCCCGACGAGGAGCAGTCACCCGTGATAACGTCGTTCTATTATCCGTCGGCCGACTTCAACTTCAAGGACTTCTACACAAAGCTCAAGGCAAAGGGCTTCGTGATATATCCGGGCAAGATTTCGCAGGCCGACACGTTCCGCATAGGCAACATAGGCGACGTGCATCCTGCCGACTTCAAGCGCCTGATAGAGGCCATAAGAGAGATTAGTCTATAAGATTAAGCATCAGTAAAGTAGAATATCGATAATTTTCAGCCCGGGCTGGTCGTGAGACTGGCTCGGGCTTGCTTGTTATGCGGCCTGCATAAGCTAAGACAGACCACTGGCATGCGCATGGCCTTATGCTGTAATAAGACTCTTGTTTTCAGCCGTCGGGTCGTTTCCCGGCATCGTCCTGCCGGCTGTATTTTATCGAATTGCATGCCATGCATGCTGAAAATAAGACTGCAAAAAAAACCCATACGGCAACGGCGATGCGCCCTGATGCTTATGGCCGACAGGGCGTTTATGCTTCCTTGACGGCGCAGGCGGAAGGCAGACTACTCTTTAGAATTGTTGTCGAGGGCTATCTTCTGATAAATAGAAGGCGTGATGCCGGTAATCTTCTTGAATGCATTGACAAATGCGGTGTACGACTTGAAGCCCACGCTTTCGGCTATAGCCTTCATCGTGAAGTTGCCGTAGTTGACCCTGTCGGTGAGCCGCTTGCAGGCAAGGTGTATTCTGTAAGGCGTCACGTAGTCGTTGAATGTCTTCTGGAACGAGTCGTTAATAACCTGCGACACATACGACCTGTTAGACCCCACAAGGTCGGCAAGCCTGCTGAGAGAGAAGTTGCAGTCGCAAAACTCCGTGGTGTTCTCCATCACGTTGCCTATGGCGTCGGCTATGGTCTGCATCTGTCCGTCGGTCAGGTTGCTTGTCTGATATTTCATTCCCTCCTCGGCTGCGCTCTCTTCCGTGTCCTTTGCGTTGCCGAGTTCCTGCCTCAGACTGTCTATTATGTCGTTTTTCTCGCTTATTTCTGTACGGCATTTGCGCAGTCGGCTCGTCAGCAGCTCCTGCGTCTCTATGAAGTCGCGGTTGATTTTATACAGGTTGATATACCCCTTGTGTATTCTCTTCTTCTGCTTCCATACAATGAAGAGAAACAGTATTGTGGTGAGCGCCACAACAGCCACGGCACACATTATCACCCATTGCATCCTGATGGTCTGCATCCTCTCGTGCTGGCTTGTGCGCAGGTCTTCTATCTCCTTTGTCGTCTTGTATATCTCGTAGTTGAGCAGCGAGTTTTTTACCATGTCGAACTTTCTCATGTCATAAATCGAGTCCATGATGTCGAGATAGCGCGACTTGTAGAGATTAGACATGGCTATGTCGCCTTTCTCCTGAAAAAAGTCAGAAAGGCTCTTGGTCGTCGTGACGAACGTGTGCTGAAGGTTGTATTTCTGTGCCGTCCGGTCGCACAGATGCATGTATTTAAGCGTAGAGTCTTTTACCCCCAGCTGCCTGTAGGCGCTGTAAATCTCCTGATAGGCAAAGCAGCGGAACCTAGGCTCCAGCTTCTCCTTTGTGGCATATCCGGCGAGCCATTTCAGCCTTGATATGGCAGGCTTGATGTTGCCCTCGCTTATCTGTATCAGGCTTAGCGTGTAGAAACTCATGAACGTGTCGGTCTTGTTGTTCTTGTCTCTCGTGCTTTCAGACAGCTGATAATACTTCTTTGCCTTCGGGATGTCCTTGATGTAATAGCTGTACATGCCGGTCAGGTTAACGAGTACGCTGTGCTGCATCTTCCTGTCGGGATACTTCTTGCTCAGGTCATACGCCTTGAGATAGTAGCGTATGCCCTTCTCGTAGTCGAGAAAGATGCAGTAGATGTTGCCTATGTAGTTATACAGACTTGCCGCATACGTGGGTTTGGAGCACGCCTCGCTGATCTTCACGCCGTTGATAAATTCGTCGAGGGCGTTTATGTAGTTGCCTTTGTCATAGTATAGCGTGCCGGCCTTCTTCCTTGCCAGCGCGCACATGTCCTTTTCCTTGTCGGCAGCATTGGGGTCAAACCTGTTATATACTATGGCATACAGCACGAGGGCTTCGCCGTCTTTGCCCTTTGCCGCATATCTGTCAGCAATATTCATTATGTTAGCCGTCGGTTTGACCGAAACCTTCTTCACGAGCTTAGTATATTTCGTGTCACCGGAACCAAATGCCGCGCATGTGGTGAGCAGCGCGCAGATAATAATGAATATCTTGTATTTTTTCATAGTAGCGACTCTGTTTGCCGGTTTGTATCTAAACCAAATAGCGCACAAAAGTAATAAATATAATTTTAAATGTGGCATAATATTTTGAAAAAGACATATTGACGTTGCGTTTCCTTCATGAGTATTATATAGCCTTGCCGGCATATAATAAATCCAAACGGAGGTGCAAATCATGCATGAGACAAGGTAAAAAGTCAGGACAAAATATTTTTCCGTTATAGGAAATCAATGTATAACAGATGTTAATGTCTTGCCGTCCGAATATGCTTTTGTTTAACTTTTGTTAGCTGTAGAGCGTCATAAACAGCCCGAACCCCATTGTTTTTCGGTCTGTAAGGCATCCTTTTGACGCATAAAACGCAGCCTTTCGCCCTTCAAAAGGTGCCCTTTTAGAGCCTCAAAGGGCATCTTTCAGAGTATGAGCCGTGTCCGTCTTATTTGTGTTTAGATGTAAGTGGCTGTACATCAGCATTTTATCTTTTCTGCCGTTTTTCGCCATATTTCCCGTCATTCCCCCCTTTCGCTCCCGCCGTTGCCGTTCTGAGGGCGTCAAACGGACGGGAAATGTCATTTTTGTTTACAAACGGCTGATGGATTCTGCAGCCGTGATGCCCGTGCAGATATGCTGAATATATCAGCCGGCCGTTGCGCCGGTGTCGCCGTTGTCAGCGCGATGGTCAGGCCGCCTGCTTCTCGATGCTATATATTCAGACGGTGTGCATCCCTCCATCTTCTTGAACAGTCTGCTGAAGTGCTGCGGATATTCAAAGCCGAGGGCGTAGGCCACCTGGCACACCTGCTCGCCTGCCGTCAGCCTGCTCTTGGCCATGGACATCACAAAGCGGTGGATGTGTTCGCCGGCCGTGATGCCGGTCTGCTTCTTTATCAGGTCGGCAAAATAGTTGCTCGAGAGGCATAGCTCTGATGCGCATGCCTGTACGGTAGGCAGTCCGTCCGTAAGCTGTCTTTCCGAGTCGTAGTAGCTGTGCATCAATTGCTCAAAGCGTGTCAGTATGTCGCTGTTCTGCTGCCTGTGCGAGCTGAACTGTCTGTTGTAGAAGCGTGAGCAGTATTGCAGCACGATGTCTATCAGGCCCACGATGATAGAGTCGCGGCAGCCGTCGTCAGGCGCCTGAAACTCCTGCTTGATGAGCTTCAGGCATGCCACGAGTATGTCGCGCTCGCCGGGGCGCATGTGCAGAGCCTCGTTCACGTTGTAGGCAAAGAACGAGTAGCGGTGCATCCTGCCTTCAAGAAACGTGCCTCTTATCAGGTCGGGATGAAACAGCAGGGCCCATCCCTTCAGAGCCACTCTCTCGCCGTTGTCCTCCTTGCCGCCCGTCTGTCCAGGCGCCACGCATATCAGCGTAGACTCGTCGTAGTCGTATCTGCCGCAGCCATAGGTCAGGTCTACGAGCGTGTCCTCGCGCAGAAACAGGCCGTATATGCCGTAGCTGTTGAGGCTGTGCCTTATCGGGGGCAGGTCGTCATAGTTTATCACGCTTGCCAGCCTGTGCTCGTCTGCCTGTCCTACGTATGCGTTATAGTCGTGCACCGTGTTTACCTTCTCAATCTTTGCCATGCCCTTAACTTTTTTGGTTGTTGCTGATGCAAATATATCGCTATTTATCCTTAACGGCGAAACATAAACCATGAAAATGGTACTTATGCATGAGAATTGTATACCGCGCCGGCTCTGTCGTGGCATATCTTTGCGACAGAAACAACAACTAACCTCCAAAAGACAGAAAGATATGGACAGAAGAAAATTCTTAAAGTCGGCATCGGGCCTGGCACTCATGGCTGCCGGAGCCTTGACGGGCACGTCGAGAGTGCTTGCCGCCA
Source organism: Xylanibacter sp. (assembly GCF_057607445.1). Taxonomy (NCBI): domain Bacteria; kingdom Pseudomonadati; phylum Bacteroidota; class Bacteroidia; order Bacteroidales; family Prevotellaceae; genus Xylanibacter; species Xylanibacter sp. Next base: position 113,163 of record NZ_DBLZAX010000003.1, read on the forward strand.
CAGACGCCATGGCTGCCACAGGCAAGGATAAAGGGCGCACGGGGCGGCAGCCTAAGGCCGAGCGCCGCAATCTGGGCGGCATGAGCGTGTCGCCCATAGGCCTTGGCTGCCTGCCCATGGTGGGCTATTATGGCGGCCGTTATGACCGCCGCGACATGGTGGCGCTGATACGCCGCGCCTACGAAAAGGGCGTTACGCTGTTTGACACGGCCGAGGTTTACGGCCCTTACACAAGCGAAGAGTGGGTGGGAGAGGCCCTGCAGCCCATAAGAGACAATGTTAAGATAGCCACAAAGTTCGGATTCGGTGTTGAGGAGGGTCGCCCTACGGCTCTCAACAGCAGCGTGGCACATATGCGCCGGGCCGTTGAGGGCTCGCTGAGGCGGCTGCGCACCGACCACATCGACCTGCTGTATCAGCACCGCGTAGACCCTGCCACGCCCATAGAGGAGGTGGCCTACGCCGTGGCACAGCTGATAAAGGAGGGCAAGGTGCTGCACTTCGGACTGTCGGAGGCAAGCGCCCGCACCATCAGGCGTGCCCACAGCGTGTGTCCTGTGTCGGCCGTTCAGAGCGAGTATGCCATCTGGTGGCGCGAGCCTGAGCTTAAGATTTTCCCCACGCTCGAAGAACTTGGCATAGGTTTCGTGCCCTATTGTCCGCTCGGTCGCGGCTATCTGACATGCACGATAGGCGAGGACAGCCGCTTCGGCAGTGATGACCGCCGCCACAATCTGCCGCGCTTCACTCCGCAGGCCCTGCGCTACAATAGGCCGCTGACTGAGCTGGTAGGGCGCTGGGCGCGGCGCAAGGGCATCACGCCTGCGCAGTTCTCGCTTGTGTGGATGCTGTCGCGCAAGCCATGGATTGTGCCTATACCCGGAACTACGAGTGCTGCCCATCTCGACGACTTTATTGGTGCGGCAGGCGTAAGGCTTACGCCGGACGAGGCTGACGAGTTTGACATGGAATACTCGCGTATCGACCTGATGGGCCATCGTGCCGACCCCTTCACTGAGAGTCAGATAGACAAGTGAGGCATGGCGCGGTCTGTTAGAGTATGGAAGCCGGCAGGGCATGGTGGCGGCACGGGCGGGGCAGAGGCGGTTGTTGCGCCTTATGCAGCTTCTGATAGGGGCATGACGGGCGTGTGATGGCGGCAGACAGATAACATCATGCTGCCTTTATAGAAATAAAAAAATCCCGACAGCCATGACGGCTGCCGGGATTTCTTATGATATAGGCTTATGCAAGATTTTTATTTGTTCACCTTTAATATTCTCGGGCACAGGTTGTTGCCGCTTACATACAGCAGTACGACGCCCTTAGGCAGGCTGTTGAGCTGTGTTGTGGCAGATGTTATGCGCATCTGTGCCAGCTGCTTGCCGTCGGTTGTAAACACTCTCAGCGTTGCGCCTATGGCGTTTTCGCTTACGGTCAGTGTGTTGTTGCTGCTGTTGTAGCTTATCTCAGGCTTCTCGGTAACGGCCTGTGTTATGCCTGATGTGAAGTCGTCGTCGAGCAGCTCGCCCATGAGTCCGTTGAGGTAAACCTCGAGGGCTGTGTAGCCTTCGGCGTTGCGCAGGTTGCGGTCGGCAGCGTCGTTGGCGTTAAGTCCGTGCTCCTTCTCCCATTCGTCGGGCATTCCGTCGCCGTCGGTGTCGGCAGGAGCCTTCTCGTTGCCGTGGTCGAGACCGAAGCCCTCAGCGTCGTTCACAGAGTCGATGATACCCTTCTTGTTGGCCAGCGAGCCGGTGTACTTAGGTGTACCGGTCTTAACGTCGTTGATGACACGCTGTTCTATCACGTCGCGGTTTATGGTTCCGGCTTTCTCGAGCACAGTGTTGTAGGCGTCTTCTGCAGTCTGAATGTCGGTGAGCATGTAGAGTGCAGGGTCGTATTCGCCCTCGTTGCCCAGAACAGAGTTGTACTTGTAGTAAGGAGTCTCTGTCACGATGCGCTCGTCAACACGCAACTCGTCGAATGTGAAGTGGTCTGAAGCCATTGCCGACCAGTTGTCTGCTGTGGCTGTGGCGTTGCCTTCCATTACGTTTCCGTTGATATACCATTTAGAAGGTGCCCATGACGGACCGATGTCGCGCATGTAACCTACTGATACGAACACAGAGTTAGATGGTGACTGAGGTCCTGGCTTGTAGTAGTTGTTCATGAAGTTGCACTCGTGAACAGAGTTCTTGCCGTTGTAAGAAGTGATTTCGGCTGCGTTCTCTCCGCCATAGCAAGCCTTGGCGCTGCCCCAGTTGAAGTTTACGTTGTTTACGTATTCCATGAATACGACATAGTCTTCGCCGCGTGCGCCGTTGATACGCGGGCTGCGCGAGTTGTTGCCTGCGAGCAGGTTGTGGTGGTATGTTACGGGTGATCCGCCCCACTGTGCGCCATATCCACGGTTACCCTTGTCGTGGCCTGCCTGATAGAGACCTTCGTGAACGATGCTGTACTGCACTGTCAGGAAGTGGCTGTCGGCAGTGTTCATACATTCCTCAACTGACCATCCGAATGCGCAGTGGTCGAATATATAGTTAGAGCAGTTTTCTGTTCCGCATGCTTGATCCTGCTTGCCGTCGCCTGAGCGGAAACGGATGTTACGTATGATAAAGTTCTGTGAACCTCCAAGGTTAACCTTGTCGCCCACGATGCTTATGCCGTCGCCTGGAGCTGTCTGTCCGGCCAGCGTCCAGTCAGAGCGGCTTACGCGCAGGTTTCCGTTGAGATGAATCTCGCCGTTAACGGCAAATACGATAGTTATAGGCTCGTTGGGATACTGCTCGAAAGCCCAGCGCAGAGTACCTTCTGTGCCGTCGTCGGCAAGAGAAGTTACGGTAACTACCTGTCCGCCGCGGCCTCCTGATGTGTATTTACCGAAGCCTTCTGCTGTCGGGAATGCAAGCATCATGGCGCCTTCCTTGGCTTCAACGGCGTCTGATGTTACGCCGTGGCGCGAGATGCTCTTCACGGTGTATGTAGCATTGTCGTCAGCGTCCTTTGTGTAAGAAGGCTCTGCCGTCATGTCTACGAATACGCCGTCCTTGTAGATGAGGTAGCCGGCAGCCTTGTCGTCGCCGTCCCATGTGAAGCCGGTTGCAGACACGTTGAAGTTTGAAGGCTCTGCAGCGCCGTTCAGGATTGCGTTATAGTCGAAAGAAACGTCAGAGAATTTAGAGAAGATGAACTCTGGGTTCATGTATGCCTCTACCTCAGCATCGGTTGCCTGGTGGCTGAAAGATGCGCGTGATGAAGTGTCAATCAGGTTTCCGCTCTTGTCAACGTTCTTGTATTCAAAGTAAGAGCAGTCGTTCTCGGCTCCGCTCCATTCTGTCCATCCCTTGGTGTTGATGTGCTTGTCGAGCGTACACTGTATGAACATTGTTCCGCACTTCTCCTTCCACGGACGTCCCAGATAGTAGTCGCCTGCAGATACGCGCGGAGCCGGCACCACCTGGCAGTTGCGGAAGAACAGGCCGGCATAGAACTTGTCGGTGCTGAGTTCCGGATACAGAGTCTTTGTGAGTGTCAGTCCGGCATCGCCGGCAGCCGTGATGTAGCCGCCGCCCTTGAGACATTTAATCTCGCAGTTCTCAAACCACTCCAGACCGCTGTCGTAGATAAAGTCGGTAGTACCCTCGATGGTACATCTTGTGAAGTATCCGCGTGCGCCGATGTTTGCCTTGTATGTATCCTGGTAGCCGCTTATCAGACAGTTTTTGAAGATGTGTGCGTCGCCTGCCGTAAACAGAGCCTCGGCCTGTCCCACGTTGCCGCTGGTGTTGCGTATGGTGAGGTTCTCGGCGTAGAAGCGTGATGTATACACGTTGAGCGCAGCGCAGTCGTTGTAAGTGTTCTGCGGGTTGTTTGAGCCGCGGTCTACAGATGAAGTCAGGATGGTAGTGGCCTTGTCCTCACCGATAAGACTGATAAACTTGTTCTTGTTAGTCTTGGTGCCCGAATAGAGGTTTTCCTCATATACGCCCGGACGGATGTATATAATACCGCGTGAGCCGTCGCTTACGGCGTTGATGGCATCCTGGATTTTTGTATAGTCGCCCGTGCCGTCCTGAGCCACGGTATAGAGCTCTATCGGAGCGTTTGCGTCGGGAGCGTTGTCGTCAGATGTATCGCCGCCGCCCTCGATGTCAGACAGCTCGCCCACGTCGCTCACAGGGTTGTCCTTTGCATACTGAGCCTGCTCGGCAGTTATCTCAGAGCCGAAAATCTGTATCTTGTGTACGCGGGTGGTCTGTTGCTGTGTATACGGACTCTCGCTCTTGCCGAACACCGGCTGTCCTTCTTCGTCAGTCTGCACAGGGTCTTTCATGTTCTCGCCGTCCCAGATGCGCCAGCGGATAGACACGTCGTGGGCGTCAATTACGTTTTCCATGAAGTAGCCTTGGTCGCTGAATGATGTGTAGCCGAACTTATGCATGTCCGAACCCATCCATACCAGCGGCTGCCAGTCGCCGTCACCAATCTTTATGTCGCACTTTATTCCGCGTCCCCATGATGTAGAAGACCATGCCCACTGTATGCGTTCTACGTAAGGAATGTGGTCTATTTCCATCCATCCGTGTTGTGAGATAGGTGCTCCGGTTTCAGGGTCGCGATCTTTGAATGCGTCGCGGCACATCTGCACGAATCCGGCTTCGCCGTATACAGGCTTGCCGTCTTCTCCGTATTTTATGTTGTCTTCGATATATTTTGTATGTCCTTCAACAGTCCAGTCATTAGGATATGTTCCGGCTCCTGTGGTGTTCTGTCCCATATAGTACTGACGACAGAATGCTGCTGTGGCACCTGCATAGCCGTTGTATGACTTTTTGTTTGCGAAGATACAGTTGTGGAAAAGAACAGGATATTTTATTTCTGTTCCGCCGTTTGCAGGAACTTCGATGACAGTGTTCACATAGCCGCCGTCTGCATATTCAGGGCAGTCCATGCCGGTCTCGCCGGTCCATGTTTGTCCCGGCCACATTTCGTCGCTGAAGTTTATGTCTATTATCTTAGGATAAGTGGACGAATTACTCCACTCTGCAACTACTGAAGGTGGGTCGAGACTGCCTTCAATAGCTGCGCCCGCATTAAGTGTTGCAGGCAACAATGTCGCTGCGGCAAGCGCAAGCTTTGAGATTAGTTTCATTTTTCTTAATTTTAATTGATTATGTTTTTTACGTTTGTAATGAATTTTCTTGTCTTAACCTAAATCTGTCATTAGAGATCGCGTGGATTATTGCCTGAGATTGAGCTTATTGTCGTTCATCTTTCGCATGCATAGCCAGACTATGTCAAGAAGAAACAGATGACACGAAGGCAACATAAACCACATGGAAGACCGAAAGAGTCAATCTGTTTGTAGTATTAAAGCGTGTGCGGCATAATGACTGATTTTGGCTTGAATGTAAGAAATTTGTATATTTTTGATTTCTTCTTATCTAAAGAAACCGCCCTTCTGTCAGAAAGACGGTTTCTAAATTTTTGACAATTTATTATTTTACAACGAACTTCTTTCCGTTCATGATATAAAGTCCCTTGCCGAGATTTTCTTTATCTTTGCCGATATAGCGTCCGTCGATTGTGTATATCTTGCCGTCGTTGACAGTTGCGTCATTGCCTGTAACAACGTTCTCTATGCCTGTTGTTCCACCGTAGTTAGAGTCGCTGTAGCTTGTAAATCCGAAAGAGTAGAAGTCGATGTTAGCACCTGTCTCAGCTCCGAAGATGTAGTATTTGTGTCCTTTTGTTACGTTTACAACAGAAGAGTGAGGCATAACAGCTCCGTCAACATCGTCGAACAATACGCTGTTAGCCATTACATATGCTCCCAGTCCGTCTTTTGCAGTAGTGTCGAACACATAGAGTGTAGTGCTGTTCTTTCCGCGGCTGTAGCAGAGAGAGATCTTTCCGCTCACCTTGGGCTCCAGAGTCAGCACAGCATACGGCTGCTTCATACCGTTGTAGAGTGCTTCGAGCATGTATACAGCCTCGTTGCTTTCTCTTTCCATAGAAGATCCCATCTGCAGTGCGATGCTGAAATTGTCCTTGCACTGTACGCCAGTTGCAACGTTTGCAGCCTTGTTCAGATAGAGTTTAAATTCGTCGTTGTCAACAAATGTATAGTTTTCGGGCATAATGTAGCCATAGTCATAGCTGCCCCAAAGAGCTTCCCATCCGTTTGTCTGTGCTTCTTCAACAGTAGGGATGTGAATACTTGTCTTGGCATTTAAGTTCATTGCACCTGCAATGGCAAGTGCTACAATAAGTAATAAATTTTTCATAATTAATTGTTTTTAAGTAAATAATAAAATTAAGGCTTTTGGTAAATGTCGGGGCATATTCTTCATGCCCCGACATTTTATGTTATTATATATTTAGAGGTTAATATCCTTTACTTGGGGTAGTTCCATAACCATTGTCTCCGTATTCGTCTTTGTTCTCAATCTGGTTGAGGAAGTCGGCAGAGATAGGACGGTTATAATGTATGTCCTCGTTGAAGTAGCGTGCTGCGCGAGAGTTGTAGAGTTTCAGACGTTCACCCAATTTGTGGTGGCGCTTGAGAAGAGCCCAGCGGCAGAATTCTCCTGCCATTTCGCGTGCATACTCATCAAGAATGGTTTCTTCAGTAACTTCTGTCAGTTCAGGAGCAACAGTTCCCGGACGTGCTGCACGGTCGCGGAGCGGCTTCAGGTATTTTATAGCTTCCTCCGGAATGCCGAGCTGCTGGCATGCCTCTGCTGCGATGAGGTATACCTCTGCAGTACGCATAACCATCATGTCTCCGTTACGGCGCTGCATGTGGTTGCCAACAACACCGTTGTAGCACCAGTCATATTTTATGAGTGACGGATATAGCTGGTAAGAATTTGTGCCGTCAAACTGAGAAGTCTTGTACTGGTCACCGTCGAACAAGTCATCGATGTTAACTGTGAAGTAGATGCTCTTTGCTTTTTCTTCGGCGCTCTTGTAGTCTTTTGAGAGTACGATGGCAAAGCGGTCGTCGTCTTCTGCAACGGGATAGTCAACCACGTAAACGTTTTTCACATCCTTTATAAGGTTCTTTGTGTCGCCGCTGTGGTCGCCCTTGGCCCATACACCGGTGGGGTAGTACTGGTTACCGCCATAAGCAGATGTAGATGTTGCCATGTCAACATAAGGATAGATATACTGACCTAAGTATTGTTCACCGATGCCATATTTTGTAATGAGATTAGGTGTTATCTTTACGCGGCATGCGCTGTAAGGTCCTACCCATCCGGCATCAACCATCGAGAAGAGACCGAATGCTGTCATGAATGTATTTTCATATCGTTTGTCCCATGACGGGTCGAACACGCTTAGAGTATACTTGGTCGGAGCAATTGTATTATTGTTTGTACGGCCAAGGTAATAGTTGGTGTTGTCTGCGCGTGTGTAGATGTCGCTACACTTGTATGGGTTACAGATTGTGTATGTGAACAAGTTGTTGTTGCAGTTCACATAATTATACGACTCGTCGTTGGCATCACGTCCTGAAACGATGAACAGAGCCTCCGGGTTGTTGCGGTTGTTGGCCTGTGCCCACAGGTCAGATACGTCTGTATATAGATAAACATTGTATGCTGAGGCGTTGTTGATGATGTCGTCAGCCACGTCTTTTGCTCTCTGCCAGTAGCTTACTCCATTTTCAGAGAGACCTTCGCCTGCACCTTGTGCATAGGCACGTGCGAGTAGTCCGAGAGCAGTCTTTTTGCATACGCGTGCATAGTTGCCGCCGTAAGGCTGAACGTCGAGCTCGTCAGAAGCCTCAGTGAGGTCTTTGATAATAGCTGTATAGAACTCTTCAACAGTGTTGCGCACAGGTCTTACGTTGGTTTCGCCCTTGCTTATGTCCTCCTGGCTAAGTGTAACCGGACCGTAGTAGGTTACGAGCAGCAGGTTGTAGAATGCTCTCAGGGTCTTTGCCTCGGCAGTGAGAATCCTCTTGTCGTAGTCGGTTATGCCCTTTACGTTGTCTGCGTTGTTTATTACTGCATTGCATGATGCTATGCAAGAGTAAGCCTGCTTGAACACCTTGTTAGAACCGTTGGTGTTAGTTGTCAGTCCATCATAATAGATGAGCTGTTTTGCGTAGTCGGGATTTCCACCCGGAGTCAGCCACATGTCGGTACCTCCTTCTGCTACAGACATAAAGTCATATACGCTGTAGAGCTGTTCAGCCAGAGGCGAGTAGCAGTAAGTCTCAAGTCCTGACCATGCGTCGAACGATTCTATTGTTGCGTCGCCGCCGGTTGGGTTGTATTCGTCGAGCTCACAGGATGAGAAGCTCAGCGTTCCGGCTATAATTGCCGTATATAATAATTTTGTTTTCATAAGTTTTACTTTCATTTTTAGTTATAACAACATTTAATAGTGTATGAGTGCTTAATGCTTTTAGAAAGTAAGGTTCACACCGAACACAAACTGTTTTGTCAGCGGATAGTCTATGCCACCGTCCATTTCAGGATCGTAGTTCTTCAGCAGGTCGCTCTTCTGTATAACGAGCGGGTTGGTAATAGTGGCGTAAACGCGGAAGTTCTCTATGCCGACAGACTTAGCCCACTTCTGTGGCAGTGTGTAGCCGAGTGTGATGTTCTTGATCTTGAAGAAAGAACCGTCAACATATGAGAGAGCATAATATCCTGTGTAGGTAGTGATGTCACGTGAAGAGTTGAGTGCAGGGAAGTAGTGATCCTGATCACCTGTCTCCTGTGTCCAATAGTCAAAGTAAGTCGGGAAGTTCTTTGCACCTGTCGGATCGTAGTTGCCGAGCATGTCGTACTTGATGGTCTGACCCCAACGCCAGTAGAGATAGATGCTCAAGTCGAAGTTCTTGTATGTGAATGTATTTTTGAATCCCATTGTCCAGTCCGGATTCTTATGTCCGAGCACCTGATAGTCGTTGCTGCTGATGACATACGGATTTTCGGCTGTATATGTTTCGAGCACGCGCTCTATTTCGCCTGTTTCAGAGTTCTCGCGCTCAACCCACTTAGAATAAGAACCTTCGCCGTTGTGAATCATTCCAGGCACGTCGATCTTGAGGTCGCCGGGCTTAGCTCCGAATACGGCAGCATCGGCAGCCTCAGAAGTCTTCCATACACCGTTGAGTTTATAGTGATACCAAGAGTTTACGGCTTCGCCCTTCATCAGTACTAGACCGTTGTCGCCGTTGGTTACATATTCAGCATCGGGAGTTGCCAGTCTTGTAATCTTTTCCTTGTTCCATGTGAATGTGAGGTTTGAGGTCCATGTGAAGTCCTTGGTGACGATGTTGCGTGTGTTAAGCGCAAGTTCAAGACCTGATGTCTCAGTTTCACAGATGTTCATGTTTGTCATGTAATATTCAGAAGAGTGGTATCCTCCGTTGGTAATAGGCAGTGCTTTCTGCCAGATAACATCTTCTGTCTTTGTGAAATAGTAGTCGAGCGCCATGTCGATGCGTCCGTTCAGGAAGCTTGCATCAAGACCGATGTTGGTGTTCTTTGATTTCTCCCATCCCAGGTTAAGGTTGGCTACGTTCTGGCTGAAATGATATGCCGGCAGCTTTGTTCCGCCGAGTCCGTAGTATCCCTGCTCAAGCACAGACAGACTTGAATATTCGTCGATGGCAGCAGTACCTGTGACACCATAACCGGCTCTGATCTTCAAGTTGTCGAGCCAGCTGCGTGTGCTCTCCATGAATTTCTCTTCAGAGATTCGCCATCCGAGAGAGAATGCGGGGAATACATCCCACTGGTTGCCTTCAGCCAGACGTGAAGAACCGTCGTATCTTACTGATGCTGATGCGAGATATTTGCCTTTGTAAGAATAGTTGATACGGCCAACAAGACCCATGCCCTTTGACATGGTGTAGGTAGAGTTTACTTTCTGGTTCTGTCCGGCTCCGAGGTTATGCCACAAGTATGTGTTTGTGGTGAAGTTGTCGGCATAAGAGTAAGTGTACTCCTGGCGGTTGTGGTTCCAAGAGGTTACTCCGGTCAGAGTGAAGTCGTGGTCCTTGTTGATCTGGAAGTTATAAGTAAGAATATTCTCCCACTTGTAGTTGTATCCGTTTGTCTGTTCAACCGAAGCATAAACGCCAGAGTTAGTTCCTGTTGCTCCTGCACCGTTGTTGAAGTAGTAGCTGTAAGAGCCGATACCGTCAAACTTGTTGGTCTTGTTGAACGTGAGCGAAGCGTTGAGGCGGCTCTCGAATGTAAGACCCTTCAGCGGATTGATGCGGATGTACGGGTTGATGTATATACGTGAAACCTGGTTGTTGTTGCGGTAGTTGCTCTTGTTGTTTACCAGGAGGCTTATGGCGCCGCTGCCCGGTATTGTCTCAACGTTGGCGTTACCGTTTTCATCGTACAATGAACCTATCGGGTTGGCCTGCAGCGCTCTGTCGAGCTTTGCATATGCAGAGTTCTTGTATACGTAGCTGCCCTGCATGTTGACACCGATAGAGAGCCACTTTTTCAGCTCGTGGTCAACACGTATGTTTGTAGAGTAAACCTTGTAGTCGTCGTTATCATACTGTCCCTGCTCGTCTGTGAAGTTGAGCGACATGTAAGCTTTTGTCTTTTCTGTTCCACCGCTTACAGATACAGAGTAGTTCTGTATTACTCCTGTCTTGAGCAGAGCGTCGGCCCAGTCGATATATTGTCCTTTCTGATAAGCCTCCCATGCGTTAGTGTTGCCCAGTACGCTGGCGTCGTCGATATATCCGCCTGATTCTATCTGAGCCTGCTTGCGCATGTTGAAGTAGCCAGGTCCGTCGTAAACTTCGGGCACTTCAGACCATCCGTTTATACCTACGTATGCGTTGAAGTTAACTTTTGCCTTGCCTTCCTTTCCGCTCTTTGTGGTGACGATGATTACACCGTTGGCACCTGCAGAACCGTATACAGCAGTAGATGAAGCATCCTTGAGAACCTCGATGCTTTCAATGTCGTTGGCATTGATTGTGCTGAGGTTTCCGGGCATACCGTCGATGATGACTGTCGGGTCGCCGCTGGCAGTGAACGAGCGTGTACCGCGCAGCTGCATGCTTATAGATGCACCGGCCTGTCCGCTCGACTTTGTAATGTCGAGTCCGGCAACCTTACCCTGCAGTGCCTCAATCGGGTTAGATGCAGGTGTCATTGTTATGTCTTCGGCTTTGACAGAAGTTACCGCACCAGTAAGGTCGCGTCTTTTCATCGTACCGTAACCTATCACAACAACGTCGTCGAGTTCGGTTGCAGAATCTGGCTTCATCTGTATGTTCAGCTGAGTGTTGCTGGCGCTGACAGTCTGTGTTGCATAGCCAATGTATGACACTTCAAGCTGGTCGCCGGCACCGGCGGCAATAGAGAACTTACCGTCCATGTCCGTTACAGCTGCAGTCTTGCTGCCTTTCACTCTGACAGTAACTCCGATCATCGGCTCTCCGGTCTCATCAGTGATAATACCTTTTACCGTGCGGCTCTGCTGAACTACCTGTACCGCCATTTCCTTAGCCTCTGCATTCTCTGCATAACCGCAGGCGGGTATGCACAGTAGGGCAGAAAGACTGAAAATGACAGAAGTTTTTGTCAAGGCTTTGCCTGAATAATGCTTCATGTTTTTTTCCAAATTTTTAATTCTGTTGTTAAACATTAGTGATAAAGATATAACTAAACGCCGACTTTCGTGACACGCACGATTAACGTGTCAGAATATGTCATCGCTTGTTTCTGGTGTTTTATTTATTGTAGTTTTAATAGGTCTCGGACAAAGGACGTCAATCTTAAAATCACGTCATGTATGTAAAGTTTTCAAGAACTTGTCAAGGTAAAATGTTTTCTTACAGCAATCAGCTTTTTAACCGTTTATAAAGGCTTATGTTTTTCCTTATGGCAGGTTATTTTATTCGTTGCAAATATAGAAGTTTTTTTATTCTTATCTACAAAATATTATAAAAAAGACTTGCTTGTATCAAAAAAGAAAGTTTTTTACTCAAATTTTAGCGTAGTGTGTTGTGAATTCTTAAAAAATATTGACTTACAATTTTAATATATATATGTATGTTTTGCTTGTTTTATATGTTAAATGACTTGTTGACGTGATGCCGACGTTTAGTTACATTTTGTAGCTGATGAGGCCTTATTTCATTTGTAAAATGATTTTTGTGTATAGCATTTTGATATCTTGGCAGGGTGTTAGGCGATAAATGGTTATATTTGCTCTTGATTTTAATCAAGTCTTGCGAAACGCTTTACCTTAATAATTATAAAGAAAAACAAACGATGAGAAAACTTTTACTTTCACTTTTATTTGCTGTTGCGGGCGCTCCCGCATGCGTCATGGCTCAGCACGGGCTTGTGGGCTTTGCCAACTATGCCGACCTCGGACTGCGCGGAACCACCGGAGGTGCCGGCGGAAAGATTGTGCATGTAACTAACCGCGCCGACTTTGAGAAGTATGCCGGGGCAGAGGAACCTTATATAATAATACTGGATGCCGACCTGAAGGGCTTTTACGACTACAGCACCGACCCTAAGCAGAAGCACGACGTGGTGTCGGTGGCAAGCAACAAGACCATCATTGGTGGAGGCAGCGGCGCAAGGCTCGACAGTCTGGGACTTGACATCAAGGACCGGCAGAACATCATTATACGCAACCTGAAGATATCGAAGGCAGACCCTGATGCCATAGCCTTCAGAAACAGCCACCACGTGTGGATTGACCACTGCGACCTTTCGAGCCAGAAGGAGGAGAACGACGCCAACGACGGCCTGCTCGACTTTACCTACGGCTCGAGCTATCTGACGGTGTCGTGGTGTAAGTTTCACGACCACGACAAGTCGTCTATATGCAGCTCGGGCACGCGTAACATTGCCGACTACGGCCGACAGCGCGTAACGTATCATCACAACGCATTCGTCAACTGCACGCAGCGCAACCCGCGCATAGGCTACGGCCTGGGCCACATCTTCAACGACTATAACGAGCGCAACACGTCTTATGCCATAGGCATGTTTGCGCGTGCCGTGGTGAATGTGGAGAACTGCTATTTCAAGGACGTGAAGACGCCGTTCAGCCAGATGTACGCCACGAGCGAGGACGACGCCTACTGGGGATTCCTGAAGAGCGAGGGCAACGTATTTGAAGGCAGCAGGGGCGAGGGCAACAGCAGCGGATTCGACGTGAGCCGCTACTATCAGTATGACTTCGCGATGGACGATGCGCAGAGCGTTCCGGGCCTGGTGGCTCAGATGGGCTGCGTGGACGGCATAGAGAGCGACATCATTCCCTTTCCGGGCGACGGCGCAATAGGCGTTGTCAGAGGCACGCAGATAGCCTGCGGCGACATAGAGGGCGCCACGGGTTATATATATAAGGTGGGCACTTCGCCCGATGCGCTCCAGCAGTGCGACCCTGCGGCGCTCGAGCTGCAGCCTGCCACGACATACTATTGGCAGGTTACGGTAGACGGCGGAGAATATTCGGGCAAGACCTCGGGCGTGTTCCGCTTCACCACTGCACCGGCCGAGGCCACATATCCCACGCCCTTTGACGGCGAGCAGCACGCTTCGCTGCGCGAGGTTGACGGATCTACGTCGCCCTGCGTGCCGCTGAGCCTGCGCTGGCGCGAAGGCTTCGATGCTGAGGGCTACACCGTGTATATGGGCACCGACAGCAGTCTTGACGACGCCGAGGCCAATTATGTCGAGACGGAGGAATGGCAGCCCGGCAGTCTGCGCTACGGTCAGACATATTATTGGCGCGTCGATGCCACCGCCGCCGACGGCTCTGTGGCTACGGGCGACGTGTGGAGCTTTACATCGGACATAAGCCATGCACATGAAGGGCGCAACGAGGTGGAGCATGCCGTAAGGGGAGCGCTGTGCTTCCCTGAGCTCGACAACCAGCCTTCATGGATACTTGCCTCTAACGACTCGTGCAACGTGGGCGACCAGGGTCCCGGCTACATGAGCTTTGTGTGGGCCGGCGAGGCTGCCGAATACGACATCACTACGGCCTACTTCGACGAGGCCTCGGGGCAGGGATGGTTTGGCCTGTACGTTGGCGAGGAGCTGAAAGACCAGTGGACGGCAAAGGCCAACAACAACAAGATGTCCACACGCGTTACAAGAAACGTGCCTCTCGATGCCGGCGATGAGCTTAGGCTCGAGTTCTACACCAACGGCAACATGCGCTGCCGCACCGACTATATCGACATAGCGCCGTCGTCAGGCTCGTCGGGCATCGAGGACATAGAGGCCACGGCACAGCAGCAAGTGCGCATCTACTCGCTCGACGGCCGCTATCTCGGCAGCGACATCGGCAGGCTCGGCAAGGGCATATACATCATTAACAACCGCAAGGTGGTTATATCAGGCAGATAACTGCATGCAGCGGCAGCAGTGCCGTGGCTCTCTGTTTCGCATCTCGGTCCCGCCGGGGCAGGGCGCGGGGCGGTCGGAGCAACGGCTATGCCAAACATCATGACATGGATTGTGAAACCATGTTTTTAACATTCTAGCAAATTTTGTTAACACTTCGTCTCGGCTTAAAATAGAGACGGAGTGTTAATGTTTTTAACCTTTTACCCCGTTTTTCGGCTCTTTCCGTCCGTTTTCATGCCTTCTTCATCGCCGTTTGCGGCCTTTCATGTTGCAAAAGGTATCGTTTTGCATCGCAGAACATGGCCTTTTATGCCCCGAAACATGTCCTTTTGTAAGCCGAAAAGCCTTGTTTTGGCAGCCGTTTTGCTGTCGTTGAATTGCCGGTTGAATGTAACAGCTTGACATACAGTGTGATATAGAAATGCCGGTTTTTACGCTTTTCTCTGTCAAACGCTTGCCGCTCTTGCAATATTCTCGTTTTAACTATTCTTAATTAACATAATTAACGATATTTTACTTGCATCCGTCCCTGTTTCCGTCCCTGTCCTTGCGGCTCTTCACCGCATTGCTCTGCATGCTCATGATGCAGCCTTTTCGAAGGTCGGCCGGCTGCGCCTTGTGGCTTGCTTAGGGCGTGCCGTGTAGCCGTCTTTGCCGCCCCCGTTTCATGGTCGCCCGTGCTTATCCGCCGGCATGCTTATGCCGTAGGTAAGAGAGGCCGAAAGTTGCCATAAAGTCGCTTTCTCTATAAATATTGTATTACAAACTGCATAAAAACCGCAAAATATTTGCTAACCTGCGATTTTATTGTTAATTTTGCAGCGTTCAGTGGAATGAGGGGCTTTACGAAGTCCCTCATTTTATTTTAAATACCCGTTTATGATAGACAAAAACGTAGTAAAAAATTTAGTTGACGAGTGGCTTAAGGACAAGGAGTATTTCCTGGTAGACATCGAAATCAGCCAAGACGACAAGATTGTAGTTGAAATTGACCATGCCGACGGTGTGTGGATTGAAGACTGTGTGCAGCTCAGCCGCTTCATTGAGGACCATTTGAGCCGTGATGAAGAAGACTATGAGCTCGAGGTGGGCAGCGCCGGGCTGGGACAGCCCTTCAAGGTGCCGCAGCAGTATGTCAACTTTGTCGGAAAGGAAGTTGAGGTTCTCGACGCCGACGGCAAGAAGTTCCGCGGCGTGCTCAAGGCCGTTGACGGGCGCAACTTTACCGTAACGGTGAGAGAGAAGGTTAAGAAGGAAGGCTCAAAGCGCCCCGTGCTGACAGACGTAGACCACGATTTCAGCATGGACAGCGTTAAGTACACCAAGTATCTCATAAGCTTCAAGTAGGAGCAGCGCGCCCCCGTGGCGCCGATATGTGCATGAGCCTAAGGCGGCACTGCCGCCCTGACAGAAGATAATAATAAAATAAAAATATACAGACAGCTATGGTAGCAAGAAAGAAAGAGGAAGAAACCGTGAGCATGGTTGACACCTTCAAAGAGTTTAAAGATACCAAGAATATCGACCGTACCACTCTGATGAGTGTGCTGGAAGAGAGTTTCCGCAACGTTATCGCGAAGATTTTTGGCAGCGACGAGAACTTTGACGTTATTGTCAACCCCGATAAAGGCGACTTCGAGATTTACCGCAACCGTATTGTTGTGGCCGACGGCGAGGTGAAAGACCAGAACAAGGAGATAGCCCTCAGCGACGCAATAAAGATTGAGCCCGACTATGAGGTGGGCGAGGAAGTGAGCGAGAAGGTTGACTTCAGCAAGTTTGGCCGCCGCGCCATCCTTAACCTCCGCCAGACACTGGCATCAAAGGTGCTCGAACTTGAACACGACAGCCTCTACAACAAGTATAAAGACCGCGTGGGCCAGGTTATCGCCGGCGAGGTATATCAGGTGTGGAAGCGCGAAGTGCTGCTCGTTGACGACGAGAACAACGAGCTCATCCTGCCCAAGTCGGAGCAGATACCTCACGACGTTTACCGCAAGGGCGAGACCGTGCGCGCCGTGATCAAGGAGGTGAACAACGAGAACAACAACCCGAAGATCATACTTTCGCGCACAAGCAACATGTTCCTTGAGCGCCTGCTCGAGGCTGAGGTGCCCGAAATAGCCGACGGACTCATTACCATAAAGCGCATTGCCCGCATGCCGGGAGAGCGCGCCAAGATAGCCGTTGAAAGCTACGACGACCGTATAGACCCGGTTGGAGCCTGCGTAGGTGTTAAGGGTAGCCGCGTTCACGGCATCGTACGCGAGCTGTGCAACGAGAACATCGACGTTGTTAACTACACCGCAAACATCAAGCTCTTCATCCAGCGTGCGCTCAGTCCGGCAAAGATTTCGAGCATCAACGTTGACGAGGAGAACAAGAAAGCAGAGGTTTATCTCCGTCCCGAAGAGGTGTCTCTGGCCATCGGCCGCGGCGGTATGAACATCAAGCTTGCCAGCATGCTTACCGAATATACTATCGACGTATTCCGCGAGCTCGACGAGAGCGAGGTAGACGAGGACATCTATCTCGACGAGTTCTCTGACGAGATCGACCAGTGGATTATCGACTCTATCAAGGGCATTGGTCTCGACACCGCCAAGGCTGTGCTCAACGCTCCGCGCGACATGCTCGTAGAGAAAGCCGACCTCGAGGAAGAGACCGTTGACAACGTGCTGAAGATACTCAGAGCCGAGTTTGAAGGAAATTAAGTAATTCATAGTTCATAATGCATAATTCATAATCAGGCCTCCGGGCTTTTGGGTTGGCATTATGAGGCTTTGGCCGCCGGACGGGCGCCAGTGGCGTCCGCCGGGCACAGATGCCAATTATGAATTATACACACTGGTGATATTTTACGAATTATGAATTATTAAACAAATTTCGGCAACAGCCAATTACTTAATTAAGAAAATGAGCATAAGATTAAATAAAGCAATACGAGAATTGAATATAGGACTCCAGACCGCAGTTGAGTTCCTGAGAAAAAGAAGTGACCTTGGAGAGGTCAAGGAAGAACTGAGCTTCAAGCTCAGCGACAGTCAGTATAACGCACTTGTTGAGGCTTTCAAGTCGGACAAGGAGGTGAGAAGCCAGGCCGAGAAGCTGTTGCTCAAGCATCCGAAGGAGAAGAAACGCCAGTCGGACGGCAACAAGGAGCGCCGGGCGGACAACGCTGTGAGAAGCGTAAAGCCGCAGAAATATACACCCCTTGGAAAGATTGACCTCGACAGCCTGGGCAAGAAGCCTGCCGCCAAACCGGCGGCGCCGGCCGAAAAGCCACAGGAGGCTGCCGTTGCAGAACAGCCTAAGCCCGAGGTGAAAGAGTCTGCTGCCGCTACGGCGCAGGCCAAGAGCCAGGAGCCTAAGCCCGAACAGCCGGTTGCGGCGGCTGAAAAGAAGCCGGCAGAGCCAGCACAGCCCGCAGGCAATACTACAGCTGTTGTCGAAGAGAAGAAGACTGAGCCTGAAAAGGTTCAGCCCGAAGCAAAACCCGAGGCCAAGGCCGCAGAGCCGCAGGCACAGCAGCCGGCAGCACCCGAAAAGCCGGCAGAGCCGGAACCCGTAAAGGAAGAGAGCAAAATCTTCACACTGAAGAGCGAGAAGAAGCTCGCACCGAAGGTGAACGTGCTCGGAAAAATTGACCTCGACTCGCTCAACCAGAGCACCCGTCCGAAGAAGAAGACCAAGGAGGAGCGCCGCAAGGAGCGCGAGGAGAAGGCCATGCAGGCTCATCCCGACGGAAAGAAGAAACGTTCGCGCATAACAAAGGAGCGCGTAAACATAGACCAGGCCGTTAAGCAGAACAACAACGGCGGTGGCGACAGCCACGCAGACAAGGGCAACGCCAAGAAGAAGAACCGCAAGCGCAACCACAAGCCGCTCGAGGTTAACGAGGAAGACGTTGCACGTCAGGTAAAGGAAACTCTGGCACGACTCACCAGCAAGGGCCAGAACAAGAAGGGTGCCAAGTACCGCAAGGAAAAGCGCGAGGCCGCTCAGGAGCATCTGAAGGAGCAGCGCGCCGAGGCAAAGGCAGAGAGCAAGACGCTGAAGCTTACGGAGTTTGTAACCGTGAGCGAGCTTGCGAGCATGATGAACGTATCTGTAAACCAGGTAATCGGTACATGTATGAGCGTAGGCATCATGGTTTCTATCAACCAGCGACTCGACGCCGAGACCATCAACCTTGTTGCCGACGAGTTCGGTTTCAAGACAGAGTATGTAAGTGCGGAAGTTTCTGAAGCCATAACCGAGGAGGAGGACGACGAGAACGATCTCGTGCCGCGCGCTCCTATCGTAACAGTGATGGGACACGTAGACCACGGTAAGACATCGCTCCTCGACCACATACGCAACACCAACGTGATTGCCGGTGAGGCAGGAGGCATCACGCAGCACATCGGAGCGTATAACGTTACGCTTGCCGACGGCCGCAAGATAACCTTCCTCGACACCCCGGGACACGAGGCCTTCACCGCCATGCGTGCCCGCGGAGCTCAGGTAACCGACATCGCCATCATCATCATATCTGCCGACGACAGCGTCATGCCTACCACACGCGAGGCCATCGCTCACGCCCAGGCAGCCAACGTTCCGATGGTGTTTGCCATAAACAAGATAGACAAGCCGGGAGCCAACCCGGACAAGATACGCGAAGACCTGGCCAACATGAACCTGCTCGTAGAGGAGTGGGGCGGTAAGTACCAGTGTCAGGAGATAAGTGCCAAGAAGGGCATCGGCGTTGACGACCTTCTGGAGAAGGTGCTTCTCGAGGCAGAGATGCTCGACCTCAAGGCCAATCCTAACCGCAAGGCTACGGGCAGCATCATCGAGTCGTCGCTCGACAAGGGCCGCGGATATGTGTCTACGGTGCTTGTAAGCAACGGAACACTGCGTGTAGGCGACAACGTGATAGCCGGAACAAGCTACGGCCGCATCAAGGCCATGTTCAACGAGCGTAACCAGCGCATCGAGAAGGCATCTCCCGCAGAGCCGGCCATCATTCTCGGTCTTAACGGAGCGCCTACAGCCGGCGACACCTTCCATGTGCTTGAGACCGAGCAGGAGGCACGCGAGATAGCCAACAAGCGTCTGCAGCTGCAGCGCGAGCAGGGCTTGCGCACACAGAAGCGACTCACCCTCAGCGACATCAGCCACCGCATTGCCCTCGGTTCGTTCAAGGAGCTTAACATCATCGTCAAGGGTGACACCGACGGTAGTATCGAGGCTCTTAGCGACTCGTTCATCAAGCTCTCAACAGAGAAGATCAAGGTGGACGTAATCTACAAGGCCGTAGGTCAGATTTCAGAGAGCGACGTTACGCTTGCCGATGCTTCTGACGCCCTCATCGTGGGCTTCCAGGTTCGTCCTTCGGCAGCAGCCCGCAAGCTTGCCGACCAGGAAGGCGTTGAAATCAACACCTATTCGGTTATCTATGATGCCATAGAAGACGTCAAGTCGGCTATGGAGGGTATGCTCGAGAAGGTCAAGAAGGAGGTTGTTACCGGTCAGGTTGAGGTTCGTGAGGTTTACCACATCTCTAAGGTCGGAACCGTTGCCGGAGCTTATGTTACCGAAGGCAAGGTTCACCGCACCGACAAGGCGCGCGTCGTGCGCGACGGTATCGTGGTTCATACCGGCGAAATCAATGCCCTGAAGCGCTTCAAGGACGACGTCAAGGAGGTTGGCGTCAACTTCGAGTGCGGTATCAGTCTGGTCAACTTCAACGACATTCAGGTGGGCGATATCCTCGAGACCTTCATGGAGATTGAGGTTAAGCAGAAGCTATAACATAACGAGTGATTTTTCTTTCACAAATAGATTCTTCATTATGCGCCGTTCCTTTTAAGGGGCGGCGCTTTTTTGTGCCGTGAAATTTTATTCATATTTAATTCACTATTATTTTGCGCCATACACTATTTATACTATATTTGCACTCGTTTAATGCGATTAACCTAAATTCTGATATAATAAATGAAAAAGCTTATCGGTGCCGCTTTGTTCGGTGCGTGTGTCCTGACCGCCAATGCGCAGGACGAAATACTGAGGCTGAAGATGCTTACAAGGGTCGACTACCAGAGAGAATACATCAACGGTGAGGCCATACACGACAACTCCGGCTTTAAGGGAAAATATCTTATGTTTGCCATAGACGGAAAGATAGACGAGCATTTCTCTTATGCCTATCGCCAGCGTCTTAACGTGGGTCATTCAGACATGAGTTTCTTTGATGCTACTGACTGGGCTCGCGTAGTATATACTCCCGACGGCCAGTGGGAGTTCTCGGCAGGTAAGGATGTCGTGGCAGTGGGCGGATATGAGTATGACAAGAACCCCGTGGACGTCTACGCAGCATCTGAATACTGGAACAACATATCGCCCTTCCAGCTCGCGGCCACTGTCAGCTACACCACGCCAGGCAGGCACAGCAAGTTTATAGCGCAGTGCAGCCAGAGCATCTACCGCTCCAATGCCCCCGACATGTATTCGTATAACCTTATGTGGATAGGCAACCACGGCTGCCTGGGCACGATGTATTCGGCCAACCTTGTTGAATATATGCCCGGCAAGTATATCAGCTATCTTGCTCTCGGCCATAAGCTCACGCTCGGCAAGCTGTGCATCGAGGCCGATTTCATGAACCGCGCCTCGTCGGGGCACACGTTCCTGTTTAAAGACTGCTCTATAATGGCAGAGCTGGCCTATCGCCCGATAGAGAAGCTTAATCTGCTCGGCAAGGTTACTTACGATGTAAACCATACGGGCAAGGATGCCGACTATTCGGTGTACGACGGCACGGAGCTTACATCAGTTGGCGGCGGCGTTGAGTTTTATCCGCGCGACAACATCCGCCTGCACGCCATGTATGCCCATACGTTCGGCACCAACGGCAATCCCGAAGGAACCATGAAGCCCGGACGCGACTATATGAGCGTAGGCCTTACGTGGAACGTCAACCTGCTTAGCCTGAAGAATCCCTGGAAGAAAGACGACAACTAAAGACCGTTCTTTCTGACTGTTATACTGTCGTCCGGCTGTCCTGACACAGCGGCATGCAGCCGGACGCCTTGCAGAACAAAAGATATAACTTAACCTTAATAACTGCTATGATGAAGACAATGTTAAAGAGAGTCTGGCAGGCCATACCGAGCGGAATAGTCTGTCTGTGCGTAATTTTTGCGCTTTTCGGTTACATCGGTTCAATCATGGGCGTGCCCAATATGCTTAACACCATAATGAAGACCGCCCACGACCTTCTGCTCAACACCGTGTTTTATCTCATGGGCATCTGCGTCATCACGGGCGCCATAGGCCGCCTGTTTGTTGAGTTCGGCGTGGTGAGCCTGCTCGAGAAGCTGCTCCGCCCGCTCATGCGTCCGCTTTTCAATCTGCCCGGAGTGGCATCGCTCGGAGCCGTAATGACCTTCTTGTCGGACAATCCGGCCATCATCTCGCTGTCGCAGGACAAGCGCTTCAGCAGTTATTTCAAGAAATATCAGTTTATCTCGCTCACCAACTTCGGCACGGCCTTCGGTATGGGTCTGCTCGTCATGGTGTTCATGGTGGGGCAGGGCTTCTATATCGAGCCTCTGATAGGCCTCTTCGGAGCCTTTGTCGGCTGCATCGTGTCCACCCGCCTCATGCAGCGCAAGATTCTGAAGGCATACCCGCAGTATGCCGAAGAGCAGGTGTGCGACCCGCATGAGGTGGAGGAAGAGGAGCAGAAGGAAGAGCAGAAGAGCCTGTTCCTGCGCACGCTCAACTCGCTTCTCGACGGCGGCCGCACCGGTGTAGACATCGGCATAGCCATCATTCCCGGCGTGCTCATTATATCTACGCTCGTCATGATGCTCACGTTCGGCGCCGGAGCCAACGGCTACGACGGCTCGCCGTATCAGGGCGTAGAGCTTCTGCCGTGGCTCGCCAACAAGATCGACTTCCTGTTTGCGTGGCTTTTCGGCTTCAACGACCCGCATCAGGTGGCATTCCCCATAACAGCTCTCGGCGCCGTTGGAGCGTCGCTCGGCCTTATACCCGGCTTTATGAGCGCCGGATGGGTAGACGGCAACGCCATAGCCGTGTTCACAGCCATCGGAATGTGCTGGAGCGGATACCTCAGCACGCATACAGCCATGCTCGATTCTCTCGGCTATCGCGAGCTGACGTCAAAGGCCATTGTGTCGCATACCATCGGCGGCATTGCAGCAGGCATGGTGGCGCATTGGACTTATGTGCTCGTGATGCTGATATAAAAAAGTTTTGATAAAAACTCGTCACTCGTCACATCTCCATGTATCATTCTGATTATCAGCAGTATAAGGTGTGATGAGTTGAAAGTCCCACTCATCACGCGTGACGAGTGGGATTTTTAACTCGTCACGCTCTATGGCGTTGACATACAGCCGGTTATGTCTGTTTGTGACGAGTGATGAGTTTTTAAGAAAAAATTTTGTGCGCGTTTAATAGTCTGTCCTTTCCTAAGTTTGGTTGATTTCAGGCGGTCTTTTTCATTATAAAAGTTGACTCCGGTTATACTTTATAACTGTTATTGGTTGACTCTACTTATTATAAACCACAAGCCTTTGTTTATACTTTCAGCCTGAAGACACGCCTTTCGCATTATAAAATGCCGTCTTTTACATCATAAAAGGCCACGTTTCGCATTGCGAAAGGTCACATATTGCAGCCTTATTTGCCGTCTTTTACCTGTCGTTATAGTTCATCCTCAATAGCTTTCGTCAGGAATGTTATTATAGTTGCCGCAATTATATTGCCCCAGTCCATGCGTTTTCTGTCGTTGCCTGCTTGATGACGAGCAGCAATCCGGCCGGGCAAAAATGCTCTTGGCTTAAACCATGTTATGCCTTTTTGTGCCTTATGCCCCATATTCCTAGTTCGGTGTCTTAAAATCCCAGTTCATCGTTTATTTGTTTTATTTATGCTTGTGTATGGCTAACTTTGTGAAAAAAAGCAATGAGAAGAATATTAACCTACACAATCACGCTTATGATGCTGTGCATCACGGCAGGTAAGCTCTCGGCGGCTCCGCGCGAGCTGCGCATCACTGACGGCAGCAACAGTATAACATTGGCTTTCGACAGCGAGCCCACGGTTACGTTCTCAGAGACGGCACTTGTGGTTACGGCAGGCGAAAGCACGCTGGAATATCCGCTGACATCTACAGTGACCTTTGATTTTGTCGATGCCTCAGGCGTCAAGTCAGTAACCGCACCCGACGTGCGCTTCTCGTTCAGCTCTTCGGCAATAAGCGTCGAAGGACTTGCATCCGGCGAGGCCGTGGCCGTCTACACCTATGGCGGACAGATGGTTGCCCGTGCCGTTGCCGACAACGGCGGCAGCTGCACCATCGATGCCGGCACGCTGCCCAGACAGCCCCTTATAGTAAAGACAAGTAAAACCGCATATAAAATAATATTAAGATGAACACCATGAACAGAATAATGTCAGCATTCCTGTTGACGGCGGCTGTATGCATGCCTGCCATGTCACAGACAGTTACGGTATTCCAGAAGAACGGCGAAACCGTGAAATATAAAGTGAGCGATGTAGAGAAGATTGTCTTCGAGGGAGAGAAGCCCGATGACGAGACCAACCTTCTGAGCGAGAAGTATGTTCCGTGTGAGGCCTTCCGCAACTGGATAGACCAGAACCTGGGCGACGGCAGCGGATATTATTCGCTCGACCAGGCTGCCGCTTACGACGGCACGATAGACATAACCGGACTGACCGACATAACCGACATAACGGGCATTGAACACTTCACGTCGCTTACGCGCCTTGTCAGCGAGAACGTAACCTTCCCCGACTTTGACGTTGCGGCGCTTAAGAACCTTACATATCTTAAGATTGTGAACAACTCAAAATGCACCACGCTCGACCTTTCGCAGCTTGTCAAGCTTGAGACAGTCAGTCTGTCGCACGACGCCCTGACAACTCTCAAACTGGGCAACAACAGCGTGCTGAAGACTCTTATCTGCGACACCAACATGCTTCAGGATATAGACCTCACGGGATGCACCTCGCTCGAGTCGTTCGTGGCTTCGTGCAACAACCTCTCAAACCTCGTGCTGCCCGACTCACCGCTCAAGACGCTCGCCATACACACCAACAGCAACATAAGGTCGATAGACGTAACCAAGGTGAAGCCTACGCTCGAGCTGCTTAACGTCAACGCCTGCGGACTGACAGAGTTCGACCCGACAAACTGTCCTAAACTCGACTGGCTGGAGTGCGGACAGAACAATCTGAAGACTCTCGACCTTTCAGGCTGTCCGCTGCTTACAAGCGTGCGCTTCGACAACACTTCCATAACCGAGGTAAATCTCTCTGAGTGTGTCAAGCTGCAGGGCGTATATTGCGAGTATGCCAAGCTGAGCAGGCTCGACCTTTCGAGCAATCCCGACGTTAACGAGGTAAACGCCATGGGCAACGGCCTGACAGAGATAAACGTGAAGGGCTGCACCAACATGGGCTACATGAACCTGAGCGAGAATAAATTTAAGCAGGTGGACATAAGCGACTGCAAGAACATCTGGCTGTTCTACTGCAACCGCTGCACAACGAGTCCTGAAATCAAGGTGTGGAAGGAGTTCGACATTGCGAATGCCGCAACCAACGGATTCTACTGCGACAACGGCAAGTTTGTCTATGAGTTCAGTTCAGAGCAATAGGCCGACGGCACAGACGGCCATCAGATACGGCAATTGTGATTAAGTGACAGATATAACAGCACTTTAGAAATGTTTGGATTTTGATTAGTAAAGACGAATCATGGGCTTCGTGTCAGAAAGGTCCCGGGCGGCAACACTGTCCGGGGCTTTTGGCGTTATCGGCCCAGCCACGCCAGAAAGTCGGCGCGGCGGGCGGCACTTACGCACACCTCGCGCTCGTTGCCCATACATTCAATCTTCACCTTCAGCTTGCCCTTGAACCATCTCGACACCTTCGTCACAGCCTCTATCGATGTTATCACGTCTCTCGACACGCGGAAGAAGCGCTGCGGGTCGAGCTGGTCGTCAATCTCGTTGAGGCTTCTGAACGATGTTATGTGCTCCTTGCCGTTGGTGCATACGGCATATACATATTTGTCTTCGCTCAGGAAGAAGGCCACGGTGCCGATGTCTACCGACTCAAAGCGGTCGTTGATTGATATGAGCAGGCGGCTTATGTAGTTCTTGCGCTGAAGCGAGGCTTCGAGCCTTGTGAGGGTTTCGGCGGCTAGCCGCTGCACGCGGCGCTCTATCTTCTCAAACTTTATGAAGGCTCTCTCGAGCGCGCCCGCTTCAAGCGGCTTCAGCAGATAGTCGATGCTGTTGAGCTTGAAGGCGTCGAGCGTATACTCGTCGAAAGCCGTGATGAATATCACGGGAAACTCCGCCGGTATCTTTCTGAATATGCTCAGCGACAGGCCGTCGTCGAGCTCTATGTCGCACAGGGCAAGTCCAATGTCCGGATTAAGCTCAAACAGCCTGCACGCCTCTTCCACGGTTGATGCCGTGAACGCCAGGTGCCATTCGGGCCGCAGCCTCTCGCACATGGCCTTTATGCGCCGCAGGCTCAGAGAGTCGTTTTCTATTATAACATAATTCATCAGCGTCTGTGTTTTAATTATATTCTTTAATGGGCTACAGTGCCGGTATCGTTACCGAGAACATGTTGCCGCATCTGCTTACGTCTGTCTTCTTGCCGCTGGCGGCATACATGCTGCTCAGATATTTCAGTCCCATTCCCGTGCTTCTGCCTGTTTCGGGGCTTTTGGGGTGGCAGGGGTTGCTCACGGTTATGGCATCCTCCTTGATGCTTATAGTTATTGTCATAGGCATCGTGGCCGATATCACGTTGTGCTTCAGCACGTTTTCTATGAGCAGCTGTATCGAGAACGGCACTATCATCATGTCAGTGTCTCTGTCGCCCGTAACCTTTACTTCGAGGTTGTCGCCATAGTGTTGCGACACAATCTTCAGATAGCAGAACACCGTTTCAAGCTCGTCTTTCACCGTTACCTTCATCACGTTTTTGCGGCGGAGCATGCCGCGGTAGTAGGCCGTGAGGTTCTCTATGAACTCGAGCGACTGCTTCTTCTCGTCGACTTCTATCATAGAGCAGAGCATGTCGAGCGAGTTGAACAGAAAGTGAGGATTGACATACGACTGCAGCAGCTGCAGCTTGTGGGCGGCATTCTCCTTCAGCAGCAGGCTCTCGCGTATCAGCGCACGCTGTCTCTGCAGGCTCACAGCCCAGAACTCTATGCCCATCCATATCATTATTCCGTTGAACACCGTGCCGCCCCAGTTGATTTCAAGTCCGGTGGTGAGCAGGAACAGTATGTTTACGATGATCACAATGCACGAGGCCATCAGCAGGTCGAGCGTTATCTTCTTCCACAGAACAGCAATGTTGCGCGTAAACCATACCGACCACAAGGCGGCTATGGCTATTATCAGGAACGGAACAAAGTTGAACGGCAGCGAATATATGAACGAACCCCAGTCGCCGTTGAATGTCGGCGAGCCGAAGCGCATCCAGCAGTATGTGGCCTGAAAGAAAACCGAATAGAAGAATATTATCAGTGTCAGGCCCAGGGCGTTATAAATCAGTCTTTTATGCTTTTTGCCCATAGTTATTGCAAAGTTAATTATTTTCTTCGATTTCATTGGTGTAAACGTTAAATTTATTTTAACCAAAAACGGTCATTAGTATTGTTTTTCGTTGCTGTCATGCAGGCGCTTATGCTTTATGCACTAGACATGACAAAAGGCTCTGCAATGCTTGTTGCAGAGCCTTCGCCGTGAGCAAGGTCAGCCTGTGGTTGTCCTTGCGCATAGGGTGTCAGCGTATCATCAGTTTCTTTCCGTTGCAGATATATACGCCCTTAGGCAGGCGGGCTATGTCTGCAGGCGTGGCGTTGCTTATTATCAGGGTGCCGTTTATTGTGTAGACATTGCCGCTGATTTCGTCCGTTGTCGTAACCTTGTCAACAGATGTTGTGCCTGCGGTGAATATGCCCACTTCGTCGCCCTCTTCAAGTCCGGTCAGACTGAAGTAGTTGGAGTATTCCACCGTGCGCGGCCGTCCGTTTACGGTTACGCCCTCAATGCTGCAGTCGTCGTTTACAGCCATTATTGCCATCGACGGCTCGTCGGCCGGAACGGTGACAGTGTTGGCTCCTGCTTCAAGCTCCAGCACGTCATAATAGCTTTCGCTCACGCGGTAGACGATTACGTTGTCAGGGTTGTCGATGTTTACGTTTACTGTTATTTCGGGCTTTCTTACGGCCTGTTCCACTATTATTTTTGTGTCGTGTTTCACCACGAAGCTGTAGCCCGGGCCGAACCACGCTGGGGTATTGCCGTCTATCGTAACTGTTAGTGGCGTGCCGCTTTGTTCGTCCTCCCAGCATGCCGGATTGTAATATAGGCTTACGTTGTCGCCGCAGCGTACGGTCAGTTCGTTGCCGAAGTCGCCTGCCGACTGTCCGTTCACCTGTATGTCGGTGAAGAAACGTCCTATGTCTTCAGTCTGCTCAAAGGTCAGCATGCAGTCCTTTTCGGGAAACTCTGCTATTATCACAATCTTGCTTCCGTCCTTCGGCATGACGCTATAGCCGTAGTTATATGTCTGCTCAACGCCGTCGAGCGTAACGCTGTAAAGGTCTTGTCCGTAGTTCACCGATCCTATTATGAGCGGCAGCTCGCTCTGCGGCATGCTCATCTCATTGACTCCTTCGCTGAGGCTGATGCTCTTGTAGTTGCAGTCGAGCACGCTTACCTCCGAAGGCTTGTCCACCTCGATGGTGAATGCCACTTCGCCTTCTTTTTCAGATGTGATGGTCAGGGTCTCTTCCGTCTTCTCGTCGGTTAGTAGTATGGTGGCAGTGTTAGAGCTGATGGCAATGCTCTCTCCGGCAGAGTTCACCACCGACTTTAGCGTGCAGCCTTTAGCCGCACTGATTTCGATGTTTGTCCACGGGCTGACTTCAAGTTCGTTGTCTCCCTCTTTCAGTCCTTCAAGCGGTTCGCCGAAGATGGCAATGCTGACACGTTCGGGGTTGTCAACGTTCAGCGTCAGTTTTATTTTACCCTCGTCCTGGCCGTATGCTGTTATGCCTGCAATAAAAGTGACGAGCAATAGTAGGAGTTTTTTCATAATACTAATATTTTGATGATTACGTTACGAAGTTACATAATATAATATGCTGCGGCAATGGATTTGCGGCAAACTGGGCAAAGCGTTTACCGAACTGGTATTTCCTTGGATTAAAGTTGGTCTTTTATTGGAAGTGATAGTATTATGATGCAGATGTTTTTTATTATGCGGCCAAAAGTTATCGTGCATTTTTATCTAAATTCGTTTAAATCTTGTCATTTTGACGTTTATTTGTTATATTTGCTGTCAAATTAATCGTCAGACTTAGATTAGCTGACCATAAAACCTTTGCCTATGAAAAAGATAATGCTATTTTTGCTTTCGCTTATGTGTCTGGGCGGATGTGCCGACGAGCCGGTTACTGTTGACAACACCACCGTTAGGCAGCTCGACCTCAAGCGGTTTATGGGCCGCTGGTATGAGATAGCGCGCTACGACCATAAGTTTGAGCGCGGAATGACAAACGTTACGGCTACATACACCCTGCTCGACAACGGCAGGATAGAGGTGGTGAACGAAGGCCTGAAGGACGGCAAGCGCAAGACGGCCAACGGCAAGGGCAAGCTGCCCGACGCGTCTGAGCCGGGCAAGCTGAAGGTGACTTTCTTCCTGTGGTTCTATGCCGACTATTACGTGCTCGACATTGCGCCCGACTACAGTTATGCGCTCGTGGGCAGCAGTTCTGACAAATATCTCTGGATAATGAGCCGCACAAAGGCTCTGCCGCAGTCGGTGCTGACCGGTCTTCTCGACAACTTGCGTCGTCGCGGCTACGACACCACAAAGCTTATCTGGGTAAGACAGTGAGCATGGGCTTAATCATAATCACCGTTTTTTGAGCTATAAGCCGTCAGAAGCAAAAGAAGAAATATTTGGGATAACGCCGCGGCAAGATAAAATCCGTTTTTTAGTTTTGTCCGTTGAGGCTTTGGGGCGTGTCCTGCTGTTTCTTCTTTTGCTTTCTTTTTGTTTATTTTAGTTGCCTTTCCGTGGCTATTAGTTTCTTTAGTATTTCCTTTTAGGCATGGTTGCATATAATATGCCGTGCTTGCATGAAAGCAATCAAATTAGTTAAATATTTGACTATCTCGATAAAAAGATGTACTTTTGCAGCCGAAAAGAAAAAGAAGAATTTTATGGAGGATAACAACGGACATTTTTCATCGCGCGACTGCATCATCCAACTTATAAGTACGCGTATGGCATCGCGCCAGGCCATGCAGCGCCTTTTGCGTGATTCGGGCGCAGGCATCACTTTCGAGATGCTTCAGATAATGAGCTGTCTGTGGACAGAACAGGGCATATCGCAGCAGACGCTGGCGGTGAGGACGTCGAAGGATAAGGCCTGTCTTACTAATCTTATGCTGAATCTTGAAAAGAAAGGCTATGTCTGCAGGCGTGAAGACCCTAAGGACAAGCGCAACAAGCTGGTTTATCTTACTGATGAGGGCGAGGCCTTCAGACGGTGGATATCTCCTAAGCTGTCGGCATATTATACGCGGCTTGACGAGATACTGGGCAAAGATGTTATCAAGCAGACGGAGAAACTATTAAAAGACCTGCAGCATGCAATCGAGACATATTAGAACTTTTATCGTTGCGCTCCTGACATCGTCGGCGGCACTGCCGGCATGTGCGCAGACAGCGTGCGACACGTTGTATCTCAGTGTTGAGGAGCTTTTGTCAAAAGTGTCGCGCAGTCATCTTCAGGTGGCTGCCGACCGCCTGAAGGAGCAGATGGCTGCCGAGCGCGCCAAGACGGCACGCATGTCGAGGCTGCCTTCGGTCAGCGTGGGGCTGCGTGCCGGATATTTGGGCCAGCCGATAGTGTGGGAGAACGGACTGAGCCACGCCACCAGGCCCGACTCGCCCGACTGGCAGCAGAACTATACGGTAGACGTAAGTCAGCCCGTATATCAGGGCGGCAGGATAAAATACTCCATACGCAAGGCCGACCTTGAGCAGGAACTTGCGCGGCTGCAGACTGCTGCCGACGAGGGCGACATAAGGCTTGCCATGCTCAGCCGCTACCTTGAACTCTTCAGCATGTATAAGCAGCATATGGTGCTTGACAGAAAGATTGCTGAGTCGGAGCGTAGACTGAAGGACATACGCCGCCTGAAGGCCGAGGGCGTAATAACCAACAACGACGTGCTGCGCAGCGAGCTGCAGCTCACCGACGACCGGCTGGCACTGCAGGAGACAGACAATGACATACGCATAGCCTCGCAGCAGATAGACATCCTTCTCGGGCTCGACGAGCGCCTACTGCTCATGCCCGACACTGCTTTGCTGGCAGACGAACGTCATGTGGACAACTATGAATACTATGTTGAGCGCGCATCGCTTGCCGACCCTTCGGTGCTTGCGCTGCACAAGCAGACCGAGATAGCCGAAAACAACGTGTGCATAAAGCAGTCGGCATTGCGCCCCTCTGTATCTCTCACGGCGTCTAACACGCTGGCGCGTCCCGTTTCGCGCACTATGGCCGACATGTATAACAACGCATGGAACGTGGGCGTGTCGGTGTCTTATCCGCTGTCGGCACTCTATACCGACCGCCATCAGCTGCGCGAGGCACGGCAGAACGTTCAGCTCATGCATAACGCCGAGGAGCAGAAACAGCAGCAGATACGCATGGCCGTGCAGTCGGCCCTGCTGCGCCACCGTGAGGCCATCAGCCGTGTAGAGGCCCTGAAACTTTCAGTGAGGCAGGCATCTGAGAACTACCGCATAATGTATAACAGGTATATGAACCAACTTGCAATACTGACAGACCTGCTCGACGCCGACAACCTAAGGCTTAACGCCGAGCTGCAGCTTACCACGGCACGCACGCAGGTGGCATACACCTACTATGAACTGCAGCGCGCTGTCGGCGAACTGTAGTAAGGACAACATTTTATTAAAGTAACCTACATAAACGACATGTCTATAATCCATCTGAAATATAAGCGCCTGAAGCAACGGCGCCGCCGCAATATCATTCTTAACATAGTGTGTGTCATCATAGCCGGTTCAGGACTGGCCTGGACCGCAAACTATTTCTGGCGATACATAAGCTACGAAATAACCAACGACGCGTTTGTCGACCAGTATATAGCCCCGATAAACGTCCGTGTGGGCGGATATATCCAGGAAGTGCGCTTCCGCGAGCATCAGTTTGTGCATCAGGGCGACACCCTTGTTGTGCTCGACAACCGCGAATATCTGATAAAGCAGAAGGAGGCACAGGCTGCCCTGCTCAACGCCCGCGGTTCGCGCGGGGTGCTGGCTTCGGGCATACAGACATCGCACACGCGCATAGCCGAGCAGGATGCCAACCTTGCCGAGGCAAAGGCAAAGCTGTGGCAGGCGCAGCAGGACTATAAGCGATACGAGCGCCTGCTGCATGAAGAGTCGGTGCCCGAGCAGCAGTTTGAGCAGGCAAAGGCCAACTATGAGGCTGCCAAGGCACGCTATGACGCGCTGCTGCGGCAGAAGGAGGCTGCCAGTTCGCAGTATGACGAGACAAGCAAGAAGCAGGTGGGCGTTGAGGCTGGCATACTCAGTGCTGAGGCGGCTCTCGACATGGCCAACCTCAACCTGTCGTACACCGTGGTAACGGCGCCATACAGCGGCTACATGGGCCGCCGCACGCTCGAGCCGGGCCAGTATGTCAGCGCCGGACAGACGCTCTCGTACATCGTCAGACAGTCGGGCAAGTGGATAACGGCCAACTATCGTGAAACTCAGATAGCCAACATCTATATAGGCCAGCCTGTGCGCATAAAGGTCGACGGCGTGCCCGGCCGCGTGTTCCACGGCCATGTTACGGCCATATCAGAGGCCACGGGCTCTAAATATTCGCTTGTGCCTACCGACAATTCGGCAGGAAACTTCGTGAAGGTGCAGCAGCGCATACCCGTGCGCATCGACATCGACGACGCCGGCGAGGAGAGCATGAGGCTGCTGCGTGCAGGCATGATGGTTGAAACAGAAGCACTCAGACGCAAATGAAAACAGCCAAGGAGCTCGACATACCCGTCAGGTCGTGGGTGCCCGACCGTCTGGCCGTGGCAGCCGTGTTTATTATCATGCTGCCCATAGCCATGCTCAACGGCACCTATACCGGAAGCATGGTGGAGGTGTCTAATACGCTGGGCGTATACACCGAGGACATCACCATAGGCTATTATGCCGCGTCGGCCGGCATGGCCGTGGCCTATCCCATAGTGCCCAAGATTCTTAACGCGCTGCCGGCAAAGACGCTTCTGCTTGTCGACCTCGTGCTGCAGTTCTTCTTGAGCTGGTTTTGCGCCCGTCAGGCCAACATCGACCTCCTGATAACCGCAAGTTTCATCATCGGCTTCCTCAAGGGCTTTCTTATGCTGTGGATAATACGCCGCATAAAGTTCATATTCAGTCCTAAAGACGTGCGCAGCGAGTTTTATGCCTATTTCTATCCGCTCGTGTTCGGCGGCGGCCAGCTCTCGATGGTCATCACGGCCCTGCTGGCCTATCATTACGACTGGAAGTATATGTACTACTTCATGATGCTCCTTCTGGCCGTGGCCATATTGTCGGTCATCATGTTCTTCCGCATCGACCGTCAGACGCGCCCCATACCCTGGAAAGAGCTTCATCCGCGCGAGATGCTCATAATATCCACCGGCCTGCTCATGCTCATCTATGTGATAACCTACGGCAAGACGCTCGACTGGATGGCCTCTCCGCGCATACGCATCTACATCGTCATAGCCCCTCTGCTCGTGGCACTGTTCCTTTGGGAGCAGTTTCATTCGCCCCGTCCGTTCGTAAGCCTTAAACCCCTGTTCCAGTGGAAGGCCATTCTCGGCTATTTCTATATGATGCTCGTGATGTTCTTCAGCACGTCCACGAGTCTGCTGACAAGTTATATGACCACAATACTGCATGTCGACAACACCCGCACCTACACCATATACATCTGGCTTCTGCCGGGATATGTCCTCGGCGCGTTCATCTGTTTCTGGTGGTTCCGCTGGCAGAGGTGGCGTTTCCGTTTCTTCATTGCCGGCGGCATGTCGTGTTTTGCCCTGTTCTTCGGCATGCTCTATTTCGGCATATCACCCGACAGCACCTACGAGATGCTCTATCTGCCGATGTTCCTGCGAGGCCTGGGCATGCTTGCGCTGATAATAGCCTTCGCGCTTTTTGCCGTAGAGGACCTTCAGCCCAAGTATCTGCTATCCAACGCCTTCTTCCTCATAACGTTCCGCTCGGTGCTTACGCCGGTCATAGCCTCGGCATTCTACAGCAACACGCTCTATCGCCTGCAGCAGCGCTATATGGTTGAGCTGTCGGAGACCATGTCGGCCGCCGACCCTCTTGCCGCGTCGCGCTGGCAGTCGGCCTTCAGCAGTGCGCTGGCGCAGGGACACGGAGCCGACGAGGCAGTGCAGATGGCCACTAACACGCTCAACACCATTCTGCAGCAGCAGGGCACTCTGCTCGCGCTGAAGCATATTCTGGGTTGGCTCTTTGCCGTGACGCTGGCAATAGCCATAATATCACGCTTCATTCCGTTCCACAAGACCGTGCGCGTACCGGTGGTAAGGACTGGCGAGGATATGGTCTGATGCTGTGTATGTTATGCCCGTATAGCTTGTCAGGTCCTCATGGCGATAGACATATTTGTAAATAAAAGCGAAAAATTCCGGACGTTTGACGCTCTCAGAATGGCGGTGCCCGTCGCAGATGCGTGGTTTGGCGCGAAAATGGCCGAAAATCTCACGCATTTGATAAACTGCTGATTAGCAGCGGTTTATGCTGTTTGTGAAGTGAAACAGCAACAGTTAAAAAATATTACCGGGCCACTTTCGCATCAAAAGTGGCCCGTTTACGATATCATACTTATGCTTTTGCAGCCTGAAAGTGCAGCTTTTGGATATAAAAATCAGCCATTTCAGGTTTTTTAAATATCTTAGATGTAAATATGTGTTAATAAACTTGCGCTGTTAATACCATTAAATTAACATCCGTTATATATTGTTTTCCTAGATTGAAAAAATATTTTGTCATGACTTTTTACTGCCGATTTTGTAAGTCATAAATTTCCATTTATGCAGTTAATCGTAGATTTCCATTCTCTGTGTAACACGGTATACAGCGTATTTCTGATACTCCGTCTGATTTACTCAATAATTCAATACCTATGTCAGCACATACTTTCAGGGCTAAACTATCATTGACAACCTTTTTAAGGTAAGATTACTAAAGTGTCTTAAACCTGTGGCTTCCAGTCGTTTACCAGATTAAATAGTTCTTCAACACTTTCTATGTTCATTTTCTTACGCAGTCTGTAGCGTGCTTTCTGAAGACTTTCGGTTGATATTCCTAAGGCTGTTGCCGTTTCTTTTACAGGTATCTTCATGCGCATAAACCCGAGAATAAGGATGTCGTTATGTGTAAGTTGCGGATATGTCTTTTTGATATATTCCACAAAGTCTGTATTTATAGTGGCTTCGAGCATGTCAAGGCGTGTCATGGCTGTCTGTCGTGCTGTGGCTTCACCGACAATCTGTGCCACGGTTTCAGCGTTCTTGTTTTTTGTCTTTTCCAGTTCACTTATGGTCTGGTTCATCTTCAGCGAAATCAGCTCGTTTTCCAGTTTCTTGTATTCCACTTCTGTTTCAAGCCGCTTGTGCTCTTCCTCTTCTGTCTTCAGCCGCATTTTGTTTTGTCTGTACAGCAGCAATATTATTATGCATGCGGCTATGGCCGTCAAGGCGAGTCCGCTGAACAGCAGTATTCTTATGATGTGCGTCTTTTCAGCTTCGCGTATTATCCTGTTATATTTATATTGTTCTTTTATAACGGCGATGCGCTGTGCAGTTTCTCCGTTTTTAATCACGCCCGCAAGGCTGTCGTATTTGTCTCGGTTGCGTATGTATTCTGTCAGATTTCCGTTGATGCTGTCAGAGCGCATAATTATTTTCAGGGCATTGGCCTCGTTTTCCATTTCGCCGTATCTTGATGAGTATTCCATGCTCATCTTTGCATATATCCGCGAGCTGTCCGTCTGTCCCTCTTTTTCCAGCAGCATAGAGTGTACATAGTAGGTTTGAGACAGATATCTGTCGTCTTTCAGCGGATTGTTCTCGAGCCTTTTTATAGTTTCCCATGCTTTGGCGGTTTGTCCTGTTACATAGAACATTTCTGCCATGTTGGCCATGTCCATATACAGCCATGTTTTTTTGCTCGGAAAGTCTTTCTTGTCCAGCTCAAGGAGATTTTTCATGCACGTAAGAGCTGTTTGGTAATCGTTGTCGAGGGTAAAGGCATAATACGCCATCATTCGCCAATAATATTGTGAGCTGTAGTTACCTTTTTTTTTAACGTGATAATACTTTGTAGACTTCAGCAATTTATATCCTTCGCGTTTCTGTCCTATTATTCCGCATATAATTCCGAGATGCGAGTTTGCCTCAAACACCCCGACGTTGTCTCCTTCTTCTTTGAATGCAGCCGCAGCACGGTGAAACTGCCGATATGCCACAGGGAGGTTCTGATTTTCCCATTCAATCATTGCATGGTCAAATATCGACCGTCCGTTTTCGTGTTTGGTTTCGCAGGACAACAGGACGGTGAGCGTAAGCAGAAAAGTGATATATCGTATAAAGATTTTCATTTATTTATGGTTAATATGGAATATTGCTCTGATTACAAAATTAGCAATTTTTTTATTTTAAGAAACATGTCTGTCCTTATTTGTCCGTCCTATTAAATATTATTTAACATAATTGTCCGGTTTATTGTCCGTATTATCCCTGTTGTGGTATAAATGAATTAAGCTAAATTTGGCCACAACATTTTTTTTTGAAGTAAAAACACACTAAAAGTTTTGCATTATGAAAAAAAGAGATTTGTACGTTGCTTTATTGGGGCTTTCGTTAGCAAGTCCTGTTACAGCTCAGGTGTATGTAACCGAAGGGCAGTTCTTTTCTACAGGAGTAAATAATGATGGTGAGGTGCTGATAATGGAAAATCAGTGCTCACCTTATAATATTTGGAAACCTAAAAACGACATCAATGACATTACAGAAATTGGTGGTGTTTCTGCAGGAAATGGTATAGGAGGTGAAGCTAAATGGACAGAAGATGGAAAGTTCGTAACTGGTACAACTCCATGGGATAATATTGTCATACAAAAAGGATGGAATTGTTCGGCGTTTGAAGAACCGGCAGATGCTCCGCAGCCACATCATGTGAGCAATGTGTTTTTCATAGCTAACAGTTTGCTTGTCACCACAGCCAGTACGGCAGACGGAAGTGATATGCGCATACGCTGGACAATGAATAATGGTGACCGTTGGAGAGCGGGTAATATTATCGTATCTGGTCTTCCTGTTGAAAGTGTTGAGGGTGTTATGCTCGACGGATGTAGATTTACTTCGTTAATAGGTTATATGTGTGGCCGTAATGCATCTAT
Source organism: Xylanibacter sp. (assembly GCF_057607445.1). Classification (NCBI taxonomy): domain Bacteria; kingdom Pseudomonadati; phylum Bacteroidota; class Bacteroidia; order Bacteroidales; family Prevotellaceae; genus Xylanibacter; species Xylanibacter sp. The sequence continues at coordinate 150,168 of NZ_DBLZAX010000003.1, forward strand.
GTATTATATTGGATCAAATGGAAATGACATACATGCAATAACGCCTGTATTAAATGGATTTGATGGTGAAGTGGACACATATTGGGCAGTTGATTTTGTGGTTACTTCAAACACTTATGATCCTGCTAAATATGGACTTTTAAGCGTCGAGGCTAAAGATGGTGAGTGCAGCGTTTGGTATACAGCCGACGGAGGCGACACTTACAGCAAGGCCGACGGAACTTATGCAGATGCTGCCGCAACCGACTTCTGCTATACAGGTACTGAGGCAGATGCCGTTATGTGGCTGGTAAACAGTAAAGGTGCTATACAGAAGTCTGTTGATTTTGGCGTTACATGGACAACGGTTTGTGAGATAGAAGGTTCTTTCAAGCGTATCCACTTCTCTGGCAGCGATAACGGCGTAGCCGTGGCCGATGACGCAGTGTATGTAACCACTGACGGAGGCGAGACATGGACAAGGTGTGAAGTCGGATCTGACGACGTGGAGCTGAATCCGCTGGCCGGAACAGTGTGGAACGATGCTTGCTGGAGAGAGAACACTCTGTATGTGTTCGGAACTAACGGCATGGCATACAGCTCGCAGAACTATGGAAAAGAATGGAAAAAGGAGAATATAGACGATGCTGAAGGCCATGACCTTAACCGAGCCACTCTTTCGGCAGACGGAAAATATATTCTCGTAGGCGCTAACGATTTCCGCGTTTTCCGTCTTGGCTTTGAAGACTCACGCTTTGGATATGTAGCTGGAAAATATGAAGTTGAAACAGACACCTGGACTCCAATGGAGTGTAGTGGGGTTTTCTCGCAGGATGTTAATAGTTGCTCATATAACGTATCTGGAGACGGCCATGTACTGGTAGGTAATTCTTATCAGATGATAGGCGAAGGAGGCGATGCGCAGAGTCGTGCTCAGGCGGCTGCATGGGTTGATGGCAGTCTGGTTACTCTGCCAGTTTTGGATGAGGAAAGCAATCGTGCTACTCAAAGCTATGCTACAAGTTATGACGGAAGTGTAATTGCAGGATGGAACGACTTTGTAGGTCCTTGGAACGGATGCTATTGGACACGCAACGACGACGGAAGCTACACGCAGCACATGCTGCTCAAGGCTGGTGTAGATGTAAAAGATGTTGACTTTTATAATTTTGATGACACTAAGCGTTATTGCTTCGGTCCTGCCCATGCCGTGTCGCCTGACGGAAAGTGGATAGGAGGTGCTGGCACGTCGCTAAATTATACTTTGAACGCATGGCTCTATAACATAGAGACAGGAGAGTTTAAAGATCTTGGAATAGACGGCGGTACGGTTGTAAGAGTGAACAATGAAGGAACAATGGCTGTCGGCTATGGTGCAACAGGACTTAGTGCCTTTATATGGACAGAGAAAGATGGATATAAAGATCTTAATGATTATGCCGCAGAACTCGGACTCGACTATACAAACAGCGAATTCTCGATGATAAGTTGCGTAGATGCATCGCCAAACTGGCGCTATCTGTGCGGTTGGGGTATGGCCGGCATGGGTAAATATGCCTATATGATGGATACAAAGGGCGAGTCTACCGGCATAGGTCAGGAGATTATCGAACAATGCAAGGCAGAGATTTATCCTAATCCGGTGTCAGACATCCTGCATGTGGCGCTGCCTTATGAAGGACTTAAGACAACCGTTACGTTGTTCGACCTTCAGGGACGTGCCGTGAAGACGCTGAAAACGGAAAACACAACCAATGAGATTGATGTTACAGACGTAAGGCCCGGCATGTATATCCTCGACGTTGAGGCTAAGGGCCTGCACAAAGGCTTCAAGGTGATGGTTAAGCATTAAATTATATAGTGTAAGGCGGAGAGAAGGCCTTAGCGGCTTTCTTTCTGTCTTATTCATAAATGTAGATGTTATAATTTGTATGCTATGAGAAAGATATTATTATTGGCTGCCGTAATGATTTCGCTCTGTCTGCCGGCACAGAATATTACAAGGCTGGTTGACGTAAAAAGAGTTTCTGAATCCTTCAGGACATTGCCCGCATGCAGCCCTCGTACAGATATGATGAGTGTCAAGGCTCAGGCAGACAAGCCGGCAAAGGCGCCTGCAGGAGATGTTGAGACTTTTTATCTTGAATATTACGACAGAGTTTACGGCTTTGAGAATTTATGCGTGAGGTCGCACGTGAAGTCTGACTTCATATTTGGCAACGACGGCAAGGTGTATATCCCCAACATGTTTTTCATGTCTCAGCTTCCGGGATATATCGAGGGTACGCTTTCAGGCAACACAATAACAGTAAGCGGGGCGCACAATGCAGGCACAGTAGGCGAAAACACCTATTATGTGTCTCAGGTTGACCCTGAGACAGGAAGTCCTAAAAATGAGGCTTTCATGCTGACAAAAGATCCTGTCACCGGCATTTGGAAAACAGACGGGAACACGCTGCTGGGACTTTATGTAGATGAACTTATCCCTGAAAATCTTTATTCTTATTGCGCCATGCTTAATTATCTTCCTGCCGGCGCGTTTCCTGCCTCAGTGCAGTGCAGGCTGACAGCGGTGGATAATTATGACAGAAACATAAGCAAGACGCTCGAGGTGATAAAGGTAGAGGACGGCTATTATATAAAGGGCCTTATGAGAGGATATGACGACTCGTGTGTGGTTGGCCTGTATGGTGAGAACGGAGATATAAAAATTCCTTCATATCAGGTGCTTGGCGATGACGTGGCTGCTGTATTTGTAGACGAGTTGAACTACAACCAGCCCGAAGGCCTGTTCGTATATGACGCTGAGGCTGACACTCATTCATTGCAGGATAATATATCTTTGATGGATATGTATTCAGACAACGGTACGGACTTTTATGCAACGCAGGTATATGCAAGGATGACCATAAGCGGACTATCTGCAGACATATCAGACGTAAAGGCAGACAGAAAGATTGTTGGTACGGAATATTTCGACCTGTCTGGGCGTCGGGTCAGCGATGCTTACAAAGGGCTTATAATAAGGGTGACGAGATATGCCGACGGCACCAGCAGTGCTGAGAAAATTATGAAATGAGCTTGTTTTTCATTTTCAGGGTCTTGATTATAACTTCTAATATTTTCATGGTTTTGTTTATTGAAAAATAAATCATGAAAAAGTTATTGTGAAAGAAATTACAAGCTGTGATGCTGACGGATGTAGGGTGTCGGTATCTGTAAGGAACCTGGCATCGTGAAACTTTCTGATGGACGTACAATAAAAATTATGAAATGAAGTAATTGTTCTTCATTTTGAGGGTTCTTAGTTTATAGGATGCGGTTAGGCAATAAATGTGATTTATTCGCTTAACCGCAATTTCTATTTACGCTTCCTTCTGAATTACCGGGCCACTTTTGCATCAAAAGTGGCCCGTTTACGATATCATACTTATGCTTTTGTAGCCTGAAAATGCAGCTTTTGGATATAAAAATCAGCCATTTCAGGCTCTTAAAATATCTTAGATGTGAACACGTGTTAATAAACTTGCGCTGTTGATACGGACAAATTAACATCCGTTATATATTGTTTCCCTAGATTGAAAAAATATTTTGTCATGACTTTTTACTGCATATTTCACGATTCACAATCCATAATTAGCTAAGCGCTGAACAGCATTTCATAATTGGCCTGCGCTGAACTTAATTTCGCAAATCATAATTGGCTTGCGCCGAACTTTGTTTTTCCGTTCTTAATTCTCAATTCTCCATTAATAATGTGCTTGCCGTATTATATTTTTTCGTAACTTTGCAGACCACAGCAGATTTTTATTTTTCTGCAAAATTACGACAAATAGAGATGGATAATAAAGAAATAAATAAAAACAACGAGTTCGTAAGACAGGTGGCTGAGCAGAAATATGAGTTCGGCTTCACCACCGACGTGCATACGGACATAATCGACGTGGGTCTTAACGAGGACGTGGTGCGCCTGATTTCGCAGAAGAAGGGCGAGCCCGACTGGATGCTCGACTTCCGCCTGAAGGCCTACAACTACTGGAAGACGCTGGAGCAGCCTACCTGGGGACACGTGAACGTGCCCGAGATAGACTATCAGGCTATATCATATTATGCCGACCCGCTGGCAAAGAAGAAGGACGAGGGTAAGAAAGAGATTGACCCCGAGCTGATGAAGACTTTCGACAAGCTGGGCATTCCGCTCGAAGAGCGCCTTATCCTTAGCGGCCAGACGGCCGTGGACGCCATTATGGACTCGGTGTCGGTGAAGACTACTTATAAGGAGAAGCTGGCCGAGAAGGGCATCATCTTCTGTTCTATCGGCGAGGCGATAAAGGAACATCCTGACTTGGTAAGAGAGTATATCGGCACGGTTGTGCCTTACCGCGACAACTTCTTCGCAGCATTAAACAGCGCCGTGTTCAGCGACGGCTCGTTCGTCTACATACCAAAAGGCGTGCGCAGCCCGATGGAGCTTAGTTCTTATTTCCGCATCAACGCAAGAAACACGGGCCAGTTTGAGCGCACGCTGATCATTGCTGAGGACGACAGCTATGTGTCTTATCTCGAAGGCTGTACTGCTCCTATGCGCGACGAAAATCAGCTTCATGCCGCCATCGTTGAGATTATCGTAAAGGACAACGCCGAGGTGAAATATTCTACGGTGCAGAACTGGTATCCGGGCGACGAGAACGGCAAGGGCGGAGTGTTCAACCTCGTTACAAAACGTGGCGACCTGCGCGGAGTTAACTCAAAGCTGTCGTGGACTCAGGTAGAGACAGGCTCGGCCATCACGTGGAAATATCCGTCGTGCATCCTGCGCGGCGACAACTCTGTGGCTGAGTTCTACAGCGTAGCCGTTACCAACAATTATCAGGAGGCCGACACGGGTACGAAGATGATTCATTTGGGAAAGAACACCAAGAGCACTATAATAAGCAAGGGCATCAGCGCCGGACACAGCCAGAACTCTTACCGCGGACTGGTGCGCGTGTCGCCTAATGCCGACAATGCCCGCAACTATTCGTCGTGCGACTCGCTGCTGCTGGGCAGCGACTGCGGTGCCCACACGTTCCCGTATATGGACATACACAACGACTCGGCGATAGTGGAGCACGAGGCAACGACGAGCAAGATAAGCGAAGACCAGCTGTTCTACTGCAATCAGCGAGGCATACCTACGGAGCAGGCCGTCGGCCTTATCGTCAACGGATATGCCAAGGAGGTTTTGAACAAGCTGCCTATGGAGTTTGCCGTTGAGGCTCAGAAGCTGCTCAGCGTGTCGTTGGAAGGCACTGTGGGATAGTCCTTCAAATTAAGAATTAAAGATTAAAAATTGACGGGTAGTGCCGTAGGGGTTTATCGGTTCATCAACGATATATATTAAAAATATTATTATGATGAATACAAGACCATTGATTGTTTTAGCCTTGCTGCTTTGTCTGTCAAGACCTGTGGCAATCGCTCAGGACGATGACTCGCGGCGATGGGCAATAGACTTCAGGCTAAGTCCTGTAAAGCCGGTTGTGTCGCTCAACGAAACTCCTGACAAGTATTACGACCCTTTGAAGGCAGGCGGCGGTCCTAACTTCTCTGCTCACATAGAGTATTTCATTCCGCAGACAGGCTTCTCTGTTGTCGGCGGCTATGACCACGAAGTGATGGACTTCTACTCAGGCGACGTGTCGGCCGATCTGTCGCAGATTATGCTTGGCGGCCGCTGGTATTTCCTGTCAAAGTCGTGCCCGCTGCAGCCTTATCTCGGCGTAAGCACCTTCTGGAACGTTGCCGGGCGCAAGGATGCAGGTACGATAAGCATGTCGGGAATGTATGGCAGCTATGAGCGCAAGTATAGCGTGAGCAGCCCTGTGCTCAGTGTGGCGCCGGTGGTGGGTCTCGACATATATCTGTTTTCGTGTGTGGCTCTTGAAGTTGACTACGGCTTCCGCATGGCTGTCGACGGACACACATCGTCGCAGACGACATTCGGAAAGGACACAACACCCTATGCAATGCGCTCGCTGATGCACCGCCACGCGCTGTCAGTGGGACTGAAAGTTACGTTCCCGTTCAAGTTTACAAACAGTGATGTCACCGGACTGCTGGACTCTCTGCTGACATATCTATATCTGAAATAAACAATCACGGCAGGCGCAAGCCGTAAGGCCGGAATAAATTATAAGCAAGAATTATGTTAGAAATAAAAGACTTACACGCCAAGATTGGCGACAAGGAAATATTGAAGGGCATCAACCTCACCATAAAGGACGGTGAGACACATGCCATAATGGGACCTAACGGTTCGGGCAAGAGTACATTGAGCGCCGTGCTGGTCGGTAATCCGCTGTATGAGGTTACGTCAGGCTCGATAACCTTCAACGGCAAGGACCTGCTCGAGATGAAGCCTGAGGACAGGGCACACGAAGGACTCTTCCTTTCGTTCCAGTATCCCGTGGAGATTCCGGGCGTGTCGATGACCAACTTCATGCGTGCCGCCATAAACGAGAAGCGCAAGTATGAGGGCAAGGAGCCGCTCAACGCAGCCGACTTCCTGAAGCTGATGCGCGAGAAGAGAAAGATTGTTGAGCTTGACAGCAAGCTGTCTAACCGCTCTGTGAACGAAGGTTTCAGCGGCGGCGAGAAGAAGCGTAACGAGATTTTCCAGATGGCAATGCTCGAGCCGAAGCTCAGTATCCTGGACGAGACTGACTCTGGCCTCGACGTAGACGCGCTGCGCATTGTTGCCGAAGGCGTCAACAAGCTGCGCACGCCGGAGTCGAGCTGTATCGTCATCACTCACTATGAGCGCCTGCTCGACATCATCAAGCCCGATATCGTTCACGTGCTCTACAAGGGACGCATCGTAAAGACCGCCGGTCCGGAGCTGTCGAAGGAAATCGAGGCACGCGGATACGACTGGATTAAAGAAGAGGTGGACTGAATTTAATTCATAATTGGCTGATGCCGAACTTCGTTTCACAATTCATAATTCACAATTGGATTGCGCTGAACTTCGTTTCATAATTCACAATTCTTAATTCGTAATTTATAATTAATATACGGATGGATAGCGAAAAACAATATATAGACCTTTACAACCAGTGCCGCGACATGATATGCGCGCACAGCTCAGCGCCGCTCAACGCCGTGCGCGATGCTGCGTTCGACGACTTCAAGCGGATGGGATTCCCGACAAAGAAGGTCGAGAGATATAAATACACCGACATTCCGTCGCTATTTGAGCCCGACTACGGCCTTAACCTCAACCGCCTTAACATTCCGGTTGACCCGTATGAGGCTTTCAGATGCGACGTGCCTAACCTCAGTACATCGCTCTATTTCATAGTGAACGACGGCTTCTATGGCAAGTCTACGCCTAAGGGTCAGCCGCTTCCCGAAGGAGTGATTGTCGACTCGCTGGGCAAAGTGGCTGCCGAAAGGCCAGAACTGATAGAGAAATATTATGCCAAGCTGGCAAAGACTTCTGAAGACGGCATAACGGCTCTCAACACAATGTTGGCACAGGACGGACTGCTGGTTTATGTGCCCAAGGGTGTTGTGGTAAGCAAGGCCGTGCAGGTAATCAACATCCTGCGCTCTGACGTCGACCTGATGGTTAATCGCCGTGTGCTGATAATAGTGGAGGAGGGGGCTGAAATCAAGCTGCTCTTCTGCGACCATGCCGCCGACGACCGCCGTTTCCTCACCACGCAGGTTATCGAGGCTTATGTCGGCGACAATGCCGGACTTGACCTCTACTGCCTTGAGGAGACTCACGCAAAGAACGTTCGCGTGAGCAATCTGTTTATTGAGCAGCAGCGCAGCAGCAGGGTTAACCATAACATAATAACGCTGCACAACGGCATAACACGCAACCGCACCGACCTCGTGTTTGCAGGTGAGGGTGCCGAGTGTAACCTCAGCGGATGTGTTATAGCTGACAAGAAACAGCATGTTGACAACAATACGCTGATAGATCATCGCGTGGCTCACTGCACGAGCAACGAACTGTATAAATACGTTCTCGACGAGAGCGCCACGGGAGCCTTTGCAGGCCGAGTGCTGGTGCGTCATGGCGCACAGAAGACCGACTCGGTGATGCGTAACCAGAACCTCTGCTCAACCAAGGAGGCGCGTATGTACACGCAGCCGATGCTGGAGATATATGCCGACGACGTTAAGTGTGCCCACGGCAGCACCGTGGGTCAGCTCAACGATGCGGCCCTGTTCTACATGCGCCAGCGCGGCATCAGCCTTAAGGAGGCCAAGCTCCTGCTTGAGTTTGCCTTCGTCAACGAGGTCGTAGACGGCATAAAGCTCGAGCCGCTCCGCGACCGCCTGCATTATCTTGTAGAGAAACGCTTCCGCGGCGAACTCAACAAGTGCGAGGGATGCAAGCTGTGCAGATAAAATTCGGTAGTTAGAAGTAGTTAAAGGAGTTAGAGTAGTTAAAGTCATTACCTTTGTTGATGTCGTCATTCTTTATGTAACAATGTTGACTGGAATTTGGCTTTGGCTGCTCTAATTCTGAAAATAAGCTCGGATACTTGCATGTTTTCATCTCTTGCAATATAAAGTTTCAAGGCTTGTTCGCTTTAACTGCTCTGACTTCTGTAATTTACTGAATATTCTCGTTAGTCTTTGGCCACGTTACTTTGTATAAAATTATTTAGGCTATTGACTTTAACTACTCTAACTCCTTTAACTACTTTAACTCCTAAAAAGTATGTTCGACGTAACCAAAATAAGAGAAGACTTCCCGATACTCAGCCGTAAGGTTTACGACCGTCCGCTGGTATATCTCGACAACGGTGCAACAACGCAGAAGCCGCTGTGCGTGCTCGATGCCATGCGCGAAGAGTATCTCAATGTCAATGCAAACGTACACCGCGGCGTGCATTATCTTTCGCAGCAGGCAACCGACCTGCACGAACAGGCACGCGAGAAGGTGCGCAAGTTTATCAATGCAGGTTCGGTTAACGAAATAATCTTCACGCGCGGAACCACCGAGAGCCTTAACCTTGTGGTTTCGTCGTTCTGCGACGGGTTTATGAGCGAGGGCGACGAGGTTATCGTGTCCGTCATGGAGCATCATTCCAACATCGTGCCGTGGCAGCTTCAGGCAGCGCGCAAAGGCATATCGCTGCGCGTGATACCGATGAACGACAAAGGCGAACTGCTGCTCGACGAATACGAAAAGCTGTTCACCGAGCGCACTAAGATAGTCAGCGTTACGCATGTAAGCAATGTCCTAGGAACGGTAAACCCTGTTAAGGAGATTGTGCGCATAGCCCACGAACACGGCGTTCCCGTTATGGTCGACGGTGCACAGAGCACTCCTCACTTTGCCGTTGACGTGCAGGACATTGACTGCGACTTCTTTGCCTTCAGCGGGCATAAGATGTATGGTCCTACAGGCGTAGGCGTGCTATACGGAAAGGAAGACTGGCTCGACCGCATGCCGCCGTATCAGGGCGGAGGCGAGATGATAGAGAGCGTAAGCTTTGAGAAGACCGTGTTTGAGCATCTCCCGTTTAAGTTTGAGGCCGGCACGCCCGACTATGTTGCCACTCACGGCCTTGCCACCGCCATCGACTATATCAGTTCGATAGGCATAGACAACATCTCGCGTCATGAGCAGGAACTCACAAGATATTGCATGGAGCGGATGCAGGAGATAGACGGCATAAGACTCTTCGGCACGGCCAATGATAAAGACGCCGTGGTTTCGTTCCTCGTAGGCGACATCCACCATCTCGACATGGGCACGCTGCTCGACCGTCTCGGCATAGCCGTTCGCACCGGTCACCACTGCGCCCAACCCCTCATGATACGTCTTGGCATACAGGGCACGGTGAGAGCCTCGTTTGCCATGTATAACACAAAGCAGGAGATAGACGTTCTTGTTGAAGGCATAAAGCGCGTAAGCAAGATGTTTTGACTTTAGTATTTACTTTTTATATAATAGAAAAATCCTGGAAGTGTAGAGTTTTATTCTTCCAGGATTTTGTTTGTTTCATGCTTCAAGGGCTATTTCCTCTTAATGCTGCCTTTGATTTTTGTTGCCTTTAGCATGATATTGCTAGACATCTTTGTCTTATAAATGTATCTTGAATTCTTATTAAACATTCTTGGAACGAAATTTCTAATCTTAATGTTATTCTTGGTAGAGATTCCTTGTGCTCCATTAATTTCAAATGTTTCGTATGCACCACCGAGCCAGCCATACTCACCATTAACATAAACGTAATAAATGGTACCAAACACGAACATTTGGGCTTCTTGGTCATATCCGCTTGTATGTTGGTCTGTGACACCAAACAGAAGCGCAGCATCTCCTACATATAGAGGTCCGTATGTCTGATGAGAGAATCCGGTGTCAACATCTTTGAACGAAATATAGCCTTGATCGTCCATAGTGAATGTTAAACTGCCTTCTTGTGTTATCCATGGTTCAATCTTATAGTTAAATGGATTCTTCTTATCCTGATACATTGTGGCAGAGTATGATGGAGTAATATCATTGATTATAGGATTACCTACGAAATTATCACTGCCCTCACCATCTGTTATAAATGCCGGTTGTACATTATGTGTAAATGTTCCAGAATAAACAGGTTGCCAGTCTGCGGCACTTGATTCACCTCCCAATGAGAATTTAAATGGTGTTGCAGAATGATTTTTCATGTTGCCCTGAGCGTCATATGTAACTATAATCATAATATAATTACCGCTTTCTGTTAATTGTGCCTGTATGTCTTCTCCCGATGTAATATAGTTTGACTCTATATTACCATCATTTATGGCTGTTACAATTTCATTTATGTCATCACCTTCTGCAGCGATTACCCATCTTGCAAAAGCGACATCTTTGCCAAGAGTTATTGTACCTTGTACATAGCTGTTGTCTTTTGCATCGGTAAATCTTCCCGTATAGGTGAATGAAGATGTATAGTCGGTTATTTCATACCCTGGCATTGCTATTGCAAACATTCCGTCTGAATTTGTATAATAGGTTGGACTTGTTATCTGTGAAGGTCCAAGCTCCATTAAGAAACTTTGTGCAGGCATGGTAATTATACCATCTTGATATGTTCCGAAATATTCAGGCGCAATCTGCTTTAACGTTTCTACATCGTATCCGTTAAGTACATTTAGTGCAGTTACATAACTGTAAAGAAGAATATTGTCTGAACCGTATTTTCCTGGAAGTATTGTTCCATCTACATAGGCATGAGCTGGATCCGAAACATCGAAGATGATACCATTGTCATTATTAAATGTGATAGCACTTCCATTATACATTTTATAAATTTCCGTATCTTCGCCGTAAGGATTCTTGAGACGGTAACGGCCTTCTTTTAGAGCACTTTTTTGTAGTGGAACTTTGTAGGTTAGAGGTTCTATACCGAAAACAGAAGATATGAGACCTTCACGATAAGTTACTTCTTCTCCTGTATCAATCCATTCTGTAAGACCAGCTGATATTGTGCATGATGAATCTCCGTATGGAGTGGTATAAGCTTCATCTCCAATACTGAGTGTAATGTTTTCATAATATCCATATCCGCATTTGTCTGACAGAAGGGTTTTGGGGTCGTATGCAATATTTATGTCTGCTGTTGTCGCACCGTCTGCAAAAGTCACTGTTGCTGGGACAGTGTAGATACTGCCGTCTTTAGTTACAGCGTTTATTTTTACGGTAAGTTCACCTTCGCTCTGAATACGGTTTATCTGTACCTGAAAACTGTTTTTTGCAGGATCCAAGTCGTAATTTGAGGCAAGGGTTGTTTTAAAATATACCTGTTCACCCTCGGCTGTTGCAGCAGTATGCTCATATTCTTCGGTACATGACCCCATAACGAGTGCAAGCGCCACGAAAATGAACATCGTGCAATAACTGAATATTTTATTCATAATATTGTCTATTTAAATTATTTCTATTTATTTTGCGTAGTTATTTGCCGGGTCAGGGTTGTTATAATATCTTACACCGGCATTATTTGTCTCTTCTGAGCGTACTATAGCCCAGTTCATCCATGCAGGACGTGAAGTAGTCTTGAATTGTGCCCGAGATTCTATGTTGACAGATGTAGTCTTGTCAACAGCATAGCCTAGGCGTTTAATGTCGAAGAACGACTGGCCTTCACCCCAAAGCTCAATTTGTTTCTGGAAAACAATTTCTTCTATAATTTGGTCTTGGCTTGTACCTTTAAAAGAATACTTCGTGTCACGTGACAGCATGAAGGTTTCGAGCAATTTCTTTCCACGTTCAGCGTCTTGGTGAGCAGCAGCTTCAGCTTCAATGAAATACATTTCTTCAATTCGCATTATCGGGAATGCCGTGACATTTCCTGCTGTATAGTCGCTAACGTTTCCACCGGCAGGACGGAATTTAGTTGAAGTATAATCTTCAAGAGCTTCGCCTATTTCTGCATCGCAATATGTATTCTTTCCATACAGTGAAGAACCTTCTGGAGCTTTAAACATAAGTTTACGCCAGTCAGTATTGCTCATTTTATTATAAGTAGCTGAAGGAATCTGTGGAAGAACACCAGCTCCTCCCATTGACAGAGGACCACTGTATCCATACGTGTTTTCTGATGTCATGAATGCAGCCCAATTCATAAGATTGCTGACATTGCCGCGTGAATAAGTTGCTCCCCACATCCATTTTGTAGCATCGTTGAATCCTGTAGTTATGTTGAGTGCCTCTTCCTTTGTCATTGGCTGTGACGTAGAGGCATCTATTGCCATGCGTGCATATTTTTCAGCCATAGGATAGTTTTCCATCCACATATAAAGACGTGCATAAAGACCATAAACGCAGTCGATCTTAGGTACGGATGTGCTTGATATTTTCAGTAGGGGTACAAACTTTTCTGCAGCCTGCAAGTCACTGAGGATAAAATTGAACATGTCTTTTTTCTTTGCACGCGGGTTGTTACGTGCTTGCTGTTCTGTTGTCTTCTCTGTTACAATAGGTACTGTCAGACCGGAAATGTCATTTCCCTCTGGACTTATTGGCTTCGTCTTGTCATTTTCAAGGAACTCGTATTCGCGGGCCATATCGAGATAAATCAAAGCGCGGTAGGCAAATGCTGCACCGGCAAGACCTTTTTCAGAGTCAGTTCCGCTTATTGTGTCAACTGCAGCAATAGCGTTATTAGCAGCCAGGACAAAACCTGTTTGATATTGCCACATGAATTGGGCTGTAAGGTATTCGCGTCCCCAATATAAATCATAGTACCAGTTGCCCCATTGGTTGTATTGGTAGCCATTGGGACTGAATGCCAATTCGCCAGACTGTATATCACGAATAATCATCAAACCGGCATATCCGATTGACCAATGGTAACTTGACGTCCATATTTTTGAAAATTGATTGTTCAGACCCATGACAAGTGCTTCTGCACTTTCTTCTGTAGGTGGCACCTGTTCATCGGTAACGCCACTTGTAGGCAGGGTTTCGTCAATACAGCTTGAAAGCGTAAATGACGATACCAAGACCATCAGCATGCTAAGTCCGTATATAAATATCTTTTTCATATTTTTTCTGTTTGTAATTGTTTTTAGAATGTAACTGTTATACCGCCTGATATGGTGCGCATTGCAGAATAGTAGGCAGTTGAAGCTCCTCCTGTTATGCTTTGGCGTGGGTCAAGTCCTTGACGTTTAGACCAAACCCAAAGATTTGTCGCCGTAAGATAGAGTCTTAATTTGCTTATTCCTGCTTTTGCAGTGAACTTGCTGGGCAGAGTATATCCGAAATTGAGGTTTTGCAGACTTAGATATGAGGCATCGGTAAGGAAACGGTCTGAAGTATAGTTGACGTCCTGATCTGCATAGACGATATGGGGAATGTTCGAATTTTTGTTTTCCGGTGTCCATGCATTCAATAAGTCAGCATGGATAGCAGATCCTCCTGTCGCCATGCTCATCATGCTTGCATAATCAGAATCGTAAATTTGACCACCAAGCTGATACGTGAAGTCTAATGATAAATCGAAACCTTTATATGAGAAACGTGTGCCGAAGCCTCCATAGGCCCATGGCAGTGCTGTTCCGCAAAGATATTGTGTGGCATCAGAAGATGATTCTGTCGTTTCTTTGCCTGCGACATAAGTCTTCTTGTTTCCGTATTCGTCTAACACAGGATTCCCGTTTTCATCAACAACGTCTTTAAGGACATCTTTCCAGTAAAGTGCTTTACCTGTTTCGGGGTCAACACCGGCATATTTAGCCATATAGAAAGTGTAAAGAGGTTTTCCTTCACCATAGAAATAGCTGCCGCTTGCATAGCCTTCAACGCCTTCAGAAGTGATTGTTGTCTTGTTTTCATCTGCAATTCTTACAATTTTGTTTTTATAAGCTGTAAAGTTTATGTTTGCGCCCCACTCAAAGTCTCTAGTCCTGAAGATTGTTCCGTCGAGTCCTATTTCAACTCCCTGGTTAGTCATATCTCCAATGTTGTCATAATATCCTGTATATCCGAATGAACCAGGAAGTGAGAACCATGAAAGCATGTCGGTTGTCTTACGGTAGAAATATTCAATGCTGCCGGCAAGACGGCCGCGGAACAGAGAGAATTCGAAACCTGTATTGAAGTTGCCGCCTGTCTCCCATGTTATTTCTTTGTTACCCATAGTGGTACTTGGTATCAGTGAGGCAACTCCGTCTGAAGGTGCTATTGTGTATGTGTTTGAGTAGAGGTAGTTGCCGATGTTGTCGTTACCCTGTTCACCATAAGAAGCCTTGAACTTCAACTCGTCAACCCAAGGAGCCTTGAACCACTTTTCCTTGCTGATAATCCATGCGCCGCCGAATGACCAGAAGTTACCCCAGCGGTGATCCGGATGGAAGCGTGAAGAAGCGTCACGACGATAAGATACTGAACCGAAGTACTTGTTGTCATAGTTATACTGTGCACGTCCGAAGAAACCTTCTGTATTGTAGTCGGTAGTGTACGAATCCATAGTTCCGTCAGTTACAGCTCCTGCCAATTCATCATTGAGGAATGAATACATATTGCTTTTTGATGCAGACAATATGTAAGATCTTGTACGATAATACTCATGACCGAGCATAATCTCAACATCATGCTTGCCGAACAGACGATGCCAATTCAATATTTGCTGATAGTTATATGACCAGTCACGTCCGTGCGATTTGCTTACGATACCGTTTTGTGATGCAAACTGTCCAAAATATGGCTGCTGTGTACTTGTTCCACGGCTCTCATTAAGCATGACACTATTTGTCGTTGTGAATTTAAAGTCTCTTAGGAAACGTATTTCCGCAAATCCTGTAGCATTGAGGTTGTTACCCTCTGCGTAACTCTTGTCAAGCTGATTTGAGCAAATTGGGTTAGAACCTGCAAATACGGAACGCTGTTGGCCGTTAATTTTTCCGTCGCCCCAGTCGTAAGACGGAAGTCCTGTCTGGGCATCTTGTAATATGTTCCCATTTGCGTCGCGGATATAAAGAGGATAAATAGGCGCAATAGAATTTACTGCGAAAATATTTCCGCTTGAACTGCTGCTGCCGTCGTCTCCAAGATAATTTGATACATAGTGTGCATAGCTGAAGTTTGCACCAACTTTAAGCCAATTTCTTATTTGGTAGTCTGCTTTAAGACGACCGGTGAAACGTTCATAGTCAGAACCGATTGTGATACCTTCGTTCTTCAAGTAGCCTGCAGAACCATAGAAAGAACCTTTTTCGTTGCTTCCTGTTGCTGTAATATTATATTCTTGACGAAGACCGTTCTGGAATGTGGCATCACGCCAGTCGTCAGGGAGGAGCATATAAGAATTGCCGTTGTAGTTTACAATGTTTCCTAATGTGGCGTTAGGGTTGATTCTTCCATTTGTTCCAATTAGATATTGTCCTTCTGGAACAGCATAGACATTATAGCCCAATCCATAGGAATTATTGGCGCAAAGGTTGTTGTTTGCCCATATATAAGATTCTCTGTCAGTATGCTTTAAGTATCTGTCTTCTGCTGGCATCCCTTCTTGCCAATTGGGGTTAGGATACCAATCTTTATAGTAATTGTAAAGTGATTTGTAATACGTTTCATAGTATGCCGCAGGGCTGTTTACAGTCTTGTAATATGGAGTGCCTTTTGAATTGGCTCCCCACTTGGCATCAACAGTGATTGATGAGGTGCCTTCGCGGCCGGTCTTTGTTGTGATGATGACAACACCATTGGCACCACGCGCACCGTAAAGAGCTGCAGAGGCAGCATCCTTCAGGACGGTCATTGAGGCGATGTCGTTAGGGTTTATATTCTGAATATCACCATCATAAGGCGAACCGTCAACGACAATAAGCGGTGATGTGCCTGCATTAATAGAACTGATACCACGGATTTTAATGCTTAGACTTTCTTGTCCGGGGGCACCAGTCGCAGAATTGATCTGTACACCTGCAACCTTACCAGTCAATGCTGTTACTGCGTTAGAACTAGAGGTTTTTGTTATTTCCTCTGACTTTACAACCGCTGCAGAACCGGTGAAGGCTGATTTCTTAGCCGTACCGTAAGCAACGACCATCACCTCGTCGAGGTTGGTCTCGTCAGGAGCGAGCACCACGCGTACGCTGTTGCCCTTTACCGTTACGTCCTGATCAACCATGCCGACATAGGTTACTTTCAGCTTGTTGTGCCCTGCGGGCATGCTGATAGAGAACTTACCGTCAGCGTCTGTCACGGCACCGGCGCTGGCGCCCACAACGCGGACAGTAGCACCGATAATCGGCTGACCGTCCTCCTGAGACACCACGGTTCCCGTAACTGCTGTTTGTGCCAGTGCCATTCCCAGTGACAGGAACAGGCAGGCCAAAATCATAGTTAGTCTTTTTTTCATAAATACTCTCTAATTAAATAAATAAGTTACATAATTATCCAAAGGTTTATTGCTGCGGCACTTATGTCTGCTGATGGCTGTTCTGTCACCTGTGGAAGTAAAATTTTCTGTTAATGCCAGAGTCAATCAATAATAGTCATATGTTTAACAGAAGTCAGCTTTAATCAGTGAAAAGGCTCTTTGAGGGCAACCTCAATAAGGAAAGGACATATAGCTACAGGATAAAAAGTTTTCGATAGAAACTCGTCACTCGTCACATCGACGGGTAAAGTGCTGACTGTCAGTTAAATATGGTGTGACGAGTTGCGTCTCATGACTCGTCACACTTGCGTTGATTAACAGTGCCGTGACGAGTTGAGGTTTTAACTCGTCACATCGTAACGGCTTGTTTGTCAATGAATTATGGCCGATTGTGACGAGTGACGAGTTTCTGCGAAAATTTATTATAAGTAAGATCCTGATTACGTAAAAGCTTGCTTACGGCCCTGCGAAACATGGCTTTTTGGCGTGCAATATGTATGCTTTTGCACGATGAAACATGGCTTTTTGTATCTAACAGAGGCTTCTGTCTGTATGGAGCTTGCCTGCTGTTTAAATAAGCATATTGATTTTAAACGGTCAGGATGTTATGTCGTCTTGCATTTTGCGCCTATATAAAAGTCTTGTAGAAACGTTGTGTCAAGTGGCGTTGCAAAGGCTTGTTAGGCCTTATTTTATCAGTAGTCGCAGTTTTGTGGTAGGTAATGTCAAATCTGTTTTGCATAATTTATAGCAGAAAACTTTATGATTATAAGTCATGATTTTGCTTGTCCGGAGCTACATATTGAAATAAATCCATATTTCATTGCGTCAAAAAGTTATTGATAATGTAATCTGTCTTTGCTGTTTTTTGTGCTATGAAACTAAAATTTCTGTATAGGAATGTGGCATGAAATGTGGCTGCCGAGTGTTTGAGGCAGTGCTAAAATACTATAATTTTAAACTTTATATAATACTTTTTGTTGACATTCTGCTCTGTGTTTGCGTTTACATTATGCCATATTGAATCGTTTTTGCTTACATTTTGTCAGTGCTTTGTTTATGTTTATGCAGAAAATATTGCATATTTATCCAATATTGTTATAATTAAGTTAATTACACCTTATTATATATACAATGAACCATAATTACTGCCTGCATTATTTGATGTATTGAAATAGTTTTGTGTCATAATGTCTGCCGGGCGATATTAAATATCAGTAAATAAGCAATTTACATGCATTTTGTGCATAATATCTTAAATATTTGCATGTCAACATAGACGAAACAGATATTAAGCATTATTTAAAGTGTAAAATTTTAACTCAAAAAATGTGCGAATAAACATAATGCAAGCATATAATTAATTATTTATGCATATAGATTTAAATTTCTTTATATGAATGTTCAGGTGTAAATTACCTTTATTTTGATGCATTCTAAAAGTTAAGAAGTGGTGTATATACACTTTATATACAAATCAAAATGAAAGTAAAATAACACTCAAAGTTTCATTTTACATGAATTTTTATGTGATTCTGTCAGATTTATGTTAAAAACCCGACTTAAACCCACTTTTTTTTCTTTCATTTTTTGGACTTTATGAAATAATCTTTATTTTTGCATATTGTAACAAAAGTATAATTTATTTATTTAATTAGAGAGAGTATTTATGGAAAAAAGACTAACTATGATTTTGGCCTGCCTGTTCCTGTCACTGGGAATGGCACTGGCACAAACAGCAGTTACGGGAACCGTGGTGTCTCAGGAGGACGGTCAGCCGATTATCGGTGCTACTGTCCGCGTTGTGGGCGCCAGCGCCGGTGCCGTGACAGACGCTGACGGTAAGTTCTCTATCAGCATGCCCGCAGGGCACAACAAGCTGAAAGTAACCTATGTCGGCATGGTTGATCAAGACGTAACGGTAAAGGGCAACAGCGTACGCGTTGTGCTCGTTCCGGATCAGACCAACCTTGACGAAGTGATGGTCGTTGCTTACGGTACGGCTAAGAAATCAGCCTTCACCGGTTCTGCAGCGGTCGTAAAGTCGGATGACATCGCGAAGATTTCAAGCTCTAACGCAATGTCTGCACTTAGCGGTAAAGTATCTGGTGTGCAGATCAACTCTGCTACAGGTGCTCCTGGTCAGGAGAGCTTCAGCATCCGCATCCGCGGTATCAGCTCTATCAACGCCGGTAACGACCCGCTGATCATAGTAGACGGTGCTCCTTACAACGGAGACATCAACAACCTTAACCAGAACGATATCGCTTCAATGACCGTCCTGAAGGATGCTGCCTCTGCAGCTCTTTACGGTGCGCGTGGTGCCAACGGTGTTGTCATCATCACAACAAAGAACGGCCGCGAGGGTACTTCTTCAATCACTGTTGACGCTAAGTGGGGTGCTAACACACGTGGCGTAGAGTTCTACAATACAGTAGAAAGTCCTGCCGGATATTATGAGGCATACTATCAGTCATTGAAGAACTATCGTACAAGTCTCGGCGATGATGCTGCAACAGCTCACAGATGGGCTCTGAACAATATGTTCTCTGGCGGTTACGACCTTGGCTATAACGTTTACACTGTTCCTGAAGGACAGGACTTCATCGGCCCGAACGGAAAACTGAATCCTAACGCAACACTCGGCCGCGTTATTAACGTTAATGGCACAGAATACCTGCTCTATCCTGATTCATGGCGCGACGCTGCTTATCAGACAGGTGTACGTCAGGAGTATAACGTTACTGCTACAGGAAGCAACGACAAAGGTTCTTTCTATGGTTCTGCAGGTTATCTGAAGAACGAAGGTATCAGTATCGGTTCTGACTATGAACGTTTCACAGGCCGTCTGAAGGCTGACTACCAGCTCAGATCTTGGTTGAAACTTTCTGGTAACTTCAACTATGCTCACTATAAGGCTAACTCACTGGCTGACGATGGTGGCAGCACAGTAGGAAACGTGTTTATGGTTAAGAACATGGCTCCTATCTATCCTCTGTACATCCGTGACGCAGCAGGCAACATCCTGCAGGATTCTAAGACAGGTCTCGCTATGTACGACTGGGGTGATGGCACTGTAACAGGTCTTACACGTCCTACAATGACAGGTTCTAACCCTATCTTCGCTAACTATTTTGACAAGAACCAGAACGAGGGTAACAGCCTCGACGCTACAGGTACAGCTGAAATCCGTTTCCTCGAGGACTTCAAGTTCACATCAGCTAACACTGTAATGCTCGACGAAACTCGATTCACATATACAAACAACCCGTATTATGGTCAGTTCGCTGCCAACAACGGTTCTGTTCAGAAGGCACACGTACGTACATGGGCTTACAACTACCAGCAACTCTTGAACTGGCATCACCTGTTCGACAAGCACGACGTAGAGGTTATGCTCGGTCATGAGTACTACCGTACACGTTATTATTATCTGACAGCATCTAAGAACAATATGTTCTCTGTATTCAACGATGAGTTGGCAGGTGCTGTTAACACTGGTACAATGAACTCTTACACAACTGACTACAACGTTGAGGGTTGGTTCGGACGCGTTCAGTACAACTATGACAACAAGTACTTCGGATCACTTTCTTATCGTCGTGATGCCTCTTCACGCTTCCACCCGGATCACCGCTGGGGTAACTTCTGGTCATTAGGTGGTGCATGGATCATCAGCAAGGAAAAATGGTTCAACGCTCCTTGGGTTGACGAGTTGAAGTTCAAGGCTTCTTATGGTGAGCAGGGTAACGACAACATCGGCAGCTACCTCTACACAGATACATACAGCATTGTTCCTTCTGGCGATGGTGCAGGCGTGAAACCTTCTTCAACTAAGGGTAACGAAACTATTACTTGGGAAAAGAACGGTAACTTCAATACAGGTTTCGAATTCTCATTCTTCCGCGGACGTCTTGCCGGTAGCATCGAGTACTTCTATCGTCGTACAAGCGATATGTTGGCATTCTTCGCACTTCCTGCTTCTTCAGGCTGGAGCGGATACTATGACAACGTAGGTAACATGCAGAACATGGGTGCTGAAGTAGAACTCGACGGAACACTGATCCGTACAAAGGACTTCGAGTGGGGACTCAACCTTAACTTCACTGCTTACAAGAACGAAATCACATCTATCGCTGAAAAGAACAAGACTCAGACTGTTGAGGGTTCTGAAGGTTATGCAAGCGGCAGCTACTTCTATGGTGAAGGCGAGTCACTCTATACATTCTACATGCCTAAATATGCAGGTGTTGACGAGAACGGTAAGTCTATGTTCTATAAAGACAAGCTGGATGAAAACGGAAACATAATTGGTCGTGAGACAACAACAACTCCGGGTGAGGCTACATACTATCTCTGTGGTACAGCTCTTCCATGGGCATACGGAGGTTTCGGAACACGCTTCTCTTACAAAGGCTTCGACCTCGCTGTTGACTTCAACTATCAGCTTGGCGGTCAGATCTACGATTCAGACTATGCCGGCATGATGGGTATCACCAGCAGCGGTAGAGGTAGCGCTATCCACGCTGACTTGCTGAACTCTTGGACAGAAGAGAATCCTAATACAAACATACCTAAGCTGATTATCGACGATACAAGTACAACAACCACTTCAGACCGCTTCCTGATCGGTGCTTCTTACCTGAGCCTGCAGAACCTCAACTTTGGTTACACATTCCCGACAAAGATGACAAGCAAGGTAGGTATCGGCAAACTTCGTGTTTACCTTACAGCTACAAACTTGTGGTTGTGGTCTAAGCGTCAGGGACTTGACCCACGCCAGAGCATTACTGGTGGTGCTTCTTCTGCATATTACTCTGCAATGCGCACAATTTCAGGTGGTATTTCTGTAACATTCTAAAAACATTAAAAAACAAATTGAACATTATGAAAAGATTCATGACAATATGCCTTGGTGCAGCTTTAACTCTGATGACTTCAATGTCATTCACAAGCTGTATCGACGAGGTTGAGCCCACAGACGGAGCGTCAGACGGCCAGGTTTCGGGTTCAGAATCAGCGGTGGCGTCATTGGTTAGCGGTCTTAACTCATACGCTACAAATATTTGGAATACATCAAGCTTCCCCGCAAGTTTCGGTTATCCTGCAATTATGATAATCCGTGACATTCAGTCTGGTGAGCTTGCTTATGGTGAGAAAGCTAACGGATGTCTGTTCCTTAACTGGCTTGCAGATGTTTATCTGTCACGTGAGTATATGGTAAACCAGTTCTTGTGGTATTATCAGACACAGTATGCAGGCGCTGCTACTAACGCTATTGCAAAGATTGATACTCTTGCCAGCGATGCTAACAAGGGTTACTATGCTGCAGCTTTGGCTTATCGCGCAATGCTTTATATCGATATGGCACGCGAGTATGAGTGGCTGCCCAACGACATTACTCAGGGTGTCAGCCCCGAAGGAAAAGACATCACAGGTCTTACAGTGCCTATCGTTAAGGAAGGCATGACAGAGGAGCAGTGGCAGAACAATCCTCGTGCAAATAAAGCAGATATGGCTGCCTTCATCCTTGGCGACCTTCAGAAGGCTGCAAGCATGATTGGCTATCTTGACGACGCAAGCAAGACAATGCCTCATCTCGACTGTATCTATGGTTTGATGGCACGTTGCTATATGTGGCTTGAGGATTATCCTAACGCTGAGAAGTATGCACGTCTGGCTATCGACAACTCAACATCTGCACCTGTAACACAGGCACAGGCTCTTAACACAACATCTGGTTTCAACGACCTGAGCCAGTGGATGTGGGGTACACAGTACTACACAGGTTACGTTAACAACCTTTACTGCTGGACAGCAAACATGTGTAACGAAATCAGCTACGGATATACAGGTACTCAGCTCGGAACTTATGTTCAGATTGACGCTAACATGTATAACCGTATCAGCGACGGCGACTGGCGTAAACTCCTGTGGAAAGCTCCTGAAGGAACATCTCTCGAAGGCAAGAACCAGTTTATCAGCGCTGAAGTTGGAGCTCAGCTTCCTGGATATGCTTCATTGAAGTTCCGTCCGGGCGGTGGTAGCATCAATGACTACACTGTAGGTAACGTTGTAGGTGTTCCGTTCATGCGTATTGAGGAAATGTACTTCATCGAGGCTGAGGCTGCTGCACACAGCGACCAGGCTAGAGGTAAGGAACTTCTTGAGTCATTCATGAAGCGTCACCGTAACCCGAACTACACATGCCGCGCTGCTGATGTTATCGACGAAATCGTATTCCAGAAGGCTGTTGAACTTTGGGGTGAAGGTCAGTACTTCTTTGATGTTAAGCGTCTGAACAAGACTGTTACAAAGGACTACAACGGAACCAACCATACAGCACCTTATCTGTATAACACAACAACTCGTCCTTCATGGATGAACTGGCAGCTGAGCCGTCTGGAAGAGATGAACAACAGCGGAGTAACGGGATACAACAACCCGACACTCGCAGATCAGCCTTATGCTAAATAAATTAATAAATAAGTAATAATAAAACAGAAAATATCATGAACAAGATATTCAAACATTCCATGATGCTCCTCTTTTCGGCACTGGCACTCGTGCTGGGCTCATGTACCGAAGAGTTTGAGTACATAGGAGCAACGATTGAAGGAGAGCAGGTGTATTTCAGCAATGCGCTTTCTTCAACAGTGAACCTTGATCCTAATGCCAGTGAGGTGAAAATACCGGTAAACCGCATCCAGCGTACCGGTGAACTCACTGTAAACTTCAATGTAACTACATCTGAAAACTGTGCAGTTAGTGTTCCTTCTTCTGTAACATTTGCTGACGGCGACTCTGTAGCATATCTGACTGTTACTTACGATCCTCAGACAATACAGATGGGTCACTTTGATGATGTTACTGTAGCTATTGCAGATGCTAACTATACAACTCCTTACGGAAGTTCATCTTATACATTCACTATCGGACTGTCTGAGTGGAACTCAATCGGTACAGGACTTTATCGCGATGCAATCTATCCGGGCTTCTATGGCGCAGATCAGCTGACTTACAACGTAGAGATTCAGGAGAACATCCTGAAACCGGGTTACTACCGTATCGTAACTCCTTATGGACCTGGCACAACATTCTATAACACTTATGTTGCTACAGGTATGATGGCATGGGCTAACAAGGATAACACAAGCCTGGTTATCAACGCAACAGATCCTAACTTCGTTTATGTAACAGGCGACTTCTATCCTGGCACAGACGACGGTATGGCTTCTCAGGGATATGGTGTAATGCACTTGTTCAGCATCGTTGACGAGTATATTAAGGAGGGTAACAGCCTTGAGGATATCAAAGCAGCTAAACCGGATCTCTTCGGAACTCTGAAAGACGGTATGATCACTCTGCCTCAAGTGTGCATCTATGTAAACTTCGACGATTCATTCACTCCGCTTGGCTATCTTGACACAACAGGTTGGGCAATTGCTCTGCCGGGCAGCGAATTTACTGACTACTCTTCTTCGTTCACATACAAAGGCCGTTTCACTGACGTTGCAGGCAACAACTACGCTGAGGGTACTATCACTCTTGGTGAGGATGTAGCTAACGCAAAATATGTATTGGCTGCTGACGGTGACGATATCAATGCTATTGTTGAAGCTATCGCTGACGGTTCTCTCGAGGCAACAGGTATCACTGAAAGCGGTGATGTAAGCATCCAGATAGCAGAAGGTGGTAAGTATACAATGGTTATCGTTACATTCGATGCTGAAGGCAACATGAGAAGCAACTCTGCTACTACATTCACATTCAGCACTGGTGGCGGTTCAGGTGCTGCTAACTGGCAGCCTGTAACTTCTGGTACATACGACCAGAACTACTTCCCGAACTTCATCACTGACGAGGGCGGTCAGCCGGTAGGTAACCCGTTTGGTGACGGTACATATTCAACAACTCTCTATGTTGACGGTAACGACCAGACTCACTACAAACTTGAGCCTTGGCTGACACAGGAAGGTAGCCTTGAATTCACTCTCGACGATAGAGGTATCATCTCATTCGATGTCATCGATACAGGCGTAGACTCTCAGACAGGTTACGGTAATGTGCTTGTTGTAAACGCTAACGACATGTTCGCTGATAATCCTAACTATCCGTTCAGCTTCTATGCTGAGGAAGGTATCTTCGCATTCGGTATGATGTATTATGTTAACATGAACGGCCAGCAAGGCTGGATGGGTGGTGCAACAGAAACATTCACTCCGTCACAGAGCGGTGCTCCTTCAATGGTTAAGATGCCGGCTGCTAAGAAAGGTGTTAAGAGTTATAAGGCTGTCAAGGGTGTTAAGAAAGTGCTCAATGCTAAAGTTGACAGAAGCTATGACTCTAAGTTCTTCAGCAACAGAGGACTGACTATCAAGAAATAATGTGATGAATGCTGTGAGTCAAGTTCTTCACTGTAAGACTTGACAATACTACAGACATCATTAAATAACAAGAAAGGCCTTGCCTGACCAATGTGTCGAGGCAGGGCCTCTTGTTTTTTGATATAATTATAATAATACAAGTATTGTCATTCGGGATAAAATGTTCTCAGATGAGCGAGAAATATAGTGCTATAAATGTTAAGAATTTGTCTGTTTTTAGTATTTGTATCTCATCAGATATGTGCTTTTTCGCCTCTTGATTCGCCCTTTCAGATGGGACAGACGACAGTCTCTCCTCATAAAAACTTATTTATGAGAAGGAAAAAATATTTTTGCTGACGCATGTTAAATATAAGAATTTACTATTATATTTAATTTAACACATATTAGATTTGGCTTAATGTTAGCGGCCGTGATAATCAGTCTACCAAGGCAAATTATGAAATCAATAAATTTAGGGGTTTAATAATATTCTAGTAATCCTTTGGGATTCAGACTGTACGCTTGACATACTAATCAGTTCTGTACGTTGGGTCTGTCGGCATCGGTCTTTGCTGATGCGTCAAGAATTATCTTACAGACTTTAGCATCTTGTCAATGCATTTGCGCTTTTGGCCCATGTCCGGGTGGACATACAGATTAAGCGTCGTGCTTACGCTAGAGTGGCCGAGAATTGAACTTACAGTCTTGTAGTCGCAGTTGCTCTCTATACATCGTGTTGCAAAGGTATGTCTCAGACCGTGGAACTTCATTGCGGGCAAGTTCAGCTTGCTCATGAAGCGTTTATAGTAGTGACGGTAAATTCGTGGCTCAAGCGGCTTTTCGGTGTTAGTCAATACGAAGTATGTGCTGTTGACAAGACCAACAATCGGCTTCAGAAGCCGTAGTAAATCGCCGCTTATGGGTATGTCGCGTATTGAGCTGGCTGACTTTGGCGTGCTTATAATGAGCTTTGTGTATTTATGTCCGTCTTCTATGACATAAACCCGCTCAATGGTGCGGCGTATGCAGATGGTCTGAGTCTTTACGGATATGTCGCTCCATTTAAGCGCGCAGATTTCTCCGATGCGCAGTCCGGTGCAAAGACAGATATACAGACCAAGGTTCTTGAACGAGAAATGTGATTTCAGAAATGTCATAAGCTTTCGCTGTTCGTTAATAGTAAGAACCTGAAACTCGTGTCTCTCTGCTGTTGTCGGGAACTTGATGTCCCATTCACAATGTTCGAGCCATCCTTGCCGTGTCCCATAGGCCACAATCATCTTCAGCACGAGCAGTATGTCTCTCACTGTGCGCTGGCTTAAGCCTGCCTTCAGTTTGTCAAGAACAAACTGCTGAACGTTGCTCTCTTTTACCGAGTGCATGTCGCTAAGCACCGGCAAAATGTGCTTCTCGGCATTGGTTACATAAGTGGCAAACGTCGATTCCTTGACGAGCCTTACTTTCATCTCACGCCATGCGAGATAGACTTCTTTGATAGTTTTTCTTTCCATAATTTATACATTTTAATTGTTTGTCGCTATAAAAGTAATAAATTATGATATTTAGATGGCAGAAATAGCAAAAAAGGATGAATTTCAAATAATGCATTATATACCTACTTCATCTTATGTGCATCACGCTGATGTGTTTCGCCGTCCCTCAGCTTTCATCCGTCATGAAGTATGGCTACTGAAAGCTGGCGTATGCAAGAAACTTAATGACTTTAAAGTTGCTGTCTGAAATGGTTGGTGATAAACAGCGGACGGGGCAGGGCGCCTATATGTGAATTGACTCGCATTGATGCAGCCCGGCTTATTGCTCCTTATGGGTGTATGACGAAGCCATGGCTGCCACTTTCTGCTGCAGGTATGCTATGAAGCCCTCATCGCCAAGCACCTCAATGTCGTCGAACAGGCCAAGCACAAAGCGTCCTATGCCTGCATAGCTGCACACCGGCAGATCGAGTCTGTGGCGCCCGTCGTTGCATGTGGTCATGTTGGCCTCTGCCGCGGGATATTCTTCGCGGAACACGTTGTAAGACAACTGGCCCAGCAGCATGCTTACGGGCATCATTTTTTCACCGCTGAACATAAATACGTCGGTGTACATCTGCTGATGGCGGTCTTTGTATGCCCACTCCGTATCGAGCAGCTCCACCTCCTGCATGCGGCTTACCTTGAAGGTCTTGTTAAGCTTCGACGACGGCTCATAGCAGCGCACCTCGTTATTGTTGTTCATCAGCAGGAACGGCTCAACGAGCCTGTCCTTTGTGGTGCGGCTGTGAGGCGACGCATAGCCATGTATCACCACCTGACGCTGCAGCTTTATGGCATCATACAATACGCCGATGTTGTATACCTTCTGCTCTCGCAGCTCGTCGTTGTTTATGATGTCGAAGTCGTAGAAGCGCTCAAGCTTCTTCCTGAGATTGTCCGCCAGCACGTCGCCTTGTCCGGCCTTGTCCAGCAGGCGCCTTATCATCACCGCCTCCTCTTCCGTTATGGATATCCGCTCTATCAGGCGGTTGAAGAAAGGCGAATTGCGGTCGATGCTGTAGCAGTTGCCGTGCTTGTATACCTTAAATCCGCTGTCGCGGAAAAACTCAAGATAGTAATACAGGTTGCGGCGCGATATGCCGAGCTTCTCGCACAGCCGCTCAATGGTGTATGTGCGGTTTTCGGTGAGCAGCTGCAGCAGATACAGTTCGCGTTCAAGTTTGTCGTGTCGCATAAATTCTTTATTAACGTGATAATTTGCGGCATAAACGTTGTTGCCTGCCGGTGCGTGTCTTTGGCTCTTACATACGTCATAAGCCGTCAGAACGTGCATAAATGGCTTTTGCCGCTTTCCTTTTGTGCCATTGTCTGCTTTGTCCTGCGCTTCAGATGCTGATGGCCTACTCAGACGTTTGACTAAAGCAGCCTGAACGTCTTGCGGTGATATGGCGTAATGCCGTGCTCGGCAATGGCCTGGCGGTGCTTCTTCGTGGGATAACCCTTGTTTGATATCCAGTCATACTGCGGATATTCCTCAGCCAGACGGTCCATGTAGTCGTCACGGTAAGTCTTTGCCAGTATGCTTGCCGCAGCTATCGACATAAACTTGCCGTCGCCCTTTACCACTGTGGTATAGGGTATGAAGTTGTAAGGCTTAAAGCGGTTGCCGTCTACGATGATGGCCTCCGGGCGCACCTTCAGTCCGTCAAGCGCCCTGTGCATGGCCAGGATGCTGGCATTAAGTATGTTAATCTTGTCTATCTCCTCAGGTGTAACCACGCCCACGGCCCATGCCACGGCGTCGCGCTCTATTATCTTGCGCAGCTCGTAGCGCCTGTGCGGCGTAAGCTGTTTCGAGTCGTTCAGGTCGTCGTTCCTGTAGTCTTCGGGCAGAATAACGGCCGCCGCATACACGCTTCCGGCCAGGCATCCGCGCCCGGCCTCGTCGCATCCGGCCTCAATCAATCCTTTGTTCAGCGAACTTTTAAGCATATTTATTTTCAGTTTATTGTTATAAGCCATGTTCCGCAGCCATGTGGCCCGGCCGTCATCTTGCAGTTTGCAGACTGCCATGTGCCGTTCATTAGGTGCAGATTTTACGCTTATTTAACAGATAACGGCCCGAGTTTGAACTTATTGTGCACAAACAAGCATTTATTTTGCACACGGAAAGCCACACCAAAGCGTGGCACATATATAAAAAACAATATTTACAACGAAACAAAAAACACTTAAAACATACGATTATGGAAAAGCAGATAACACTGGAACAAGCCGGCACTGCATGCGGCAAGATTAATTCAATGATAAAAAAGGCAACCAGTATGCTTAACGCTCCGCTCCGTCTTCTTGGCAGATATTATTCATATGTGATAGAGCGCAATCTGGACATGCGCCAGACAAAGGCCATAACCGAAGCCCAAATGGCATTCTTTGCCACCATATTTCCGGTTGAGATGCCCATACTGCTGCATCTGGCAGCCTGCATATGGTTTATCATGTCGCTGAAGAAATGCCGCTCTTTGCTGAAGTGATGCAGCCTGAATGTATGCCGGTGACAGTATCATGAAAGGGGTTGCATTGCTGAATTAAAGCCGTTCTGTAGCTTGCCAGCGCTGTAGCTGCCGTATAGATGTCTTGTTGCCGACAAACAAACCATTGGTTTAGACATAAAAACTCGGCCACTTTTGCATCAAAAGTGGCCGAGTTACGACCCGAAAACAATAGGTTAATGATTTGAAACCAATACGTTATATTTTGCTTTCGGTTTACGCCTTAATCGCTGTTCAGATGATTGTTTGTTAATTAAAAAGACGTGTTTCCCTTTCGAATTTTCGGCCGTTTGAAGCTATGCTTCTTTTGCGGTGCATATACCGTGTGAGAAATTCATGCAATAAACTTGTTTCTGCCTGCGTCATAGATGTTCAATGATGCTTTCATGCAACATTGTCCACGTGCTGTATTATGCTTTGCGTTATCGGCATTGTAAAATAGTGAAAAAGAAATGCCGCCCTGCGCTGTCGAACCGGCATCGGTCCGGCTTGTTGCGCATGGCGGCATATATGTTTGATGTGTGTGGTGCATCGTGTAGAATTATCATTCACGATACACCTCGAGACCGTATGTAAGTTACTTGTTTTTTATCTCACTTGCTTACGCACAGAATTGATTACATAGCCAGTTGAAGCATCGAGCACGGCAACTGTGACATATAGATTCTCTGCGCTGCTGTAAGATGTATCGTCAAGATTTATTGTATATGAAATGTCGTAATCCTTGTCGGTTTCAATAGTGGTCGGAAGGCCGCTATCCATTCCCTTGAACTCAGGATAGATGCCGCGTGCCACATCATAATACGGCAAACCAACAATGTATTCCTGACCATATTTTCCCCCTTTGCCAAACTCTCCTAATACCGGTAGGCTTAATTTGCTGAAATAGTTATGCTGTGAACCGTTAGGCACTACATTATCTTCAGTCAGAATGTAAACAAGTCGATAAGCTTGTCCGGCAGGAGGAACGATAGCAAACTTGACAGACGATTTTACATTTATGCTGTTGCCGGAGATGATGGCGCTTTCAATAGATGGCTCAAGAGATACATAATCTTTGAGTGTGGCCTGGACAGAGTTAAGGAATGTTCCTTCACCCTCTAAATAATAAACCTCGTCTACAAGTGACATGGGCTGGCATGCCGTCTTACGGTTAATGAGCCCTGACGGAAAATTCATGAAACCAAGAGCTTTGTCGTAGTCTGTATCGCAAAGTACATCATCATGATGTACAGTTACGGCTATCACCGTGTCTGGATAAAGTTCATTAAGATGTTCTGTGGCGAGCATTCCCAGCGGGCAATATCCGCACCACATGCCTGTGCCTTCCTCGAGCAATATTCTGTGTGCCGGTATGAAATTTACCGCGGCCACAGAATCTTCAACGCCAACATTTTCAAGTTCGTTTACGTTAGCCCACACCTTAAATTTCGTGTAAACGCCCTTTTCGGTTGGTTTAAGTTTTGTTGAGAATATGAACGAATGGCTTTCGCCCGGTTGTAGGTTGAGTCCTGCGTAATGCTCTGTACGTACAATCGAGTCAGCC
This sequence comes from Xylanibacter sp., assembly GCF_057607445.1. NCBI lineage: Bacteria > Pseudomonadati > Bacteroidota > Bacteroidia > Bacteroidales > Prevotellaceae > Xylanibacter > Xylanibacter sp. Next base: position 180,996 of record NZ_DBLZAX010000003.1, read on the forward strand.
GTGGTGTAATGTATGTCATATTCCGTGATTGCAGAATCGCCGGCGGTGATATGCCCTCTTATCTCTATTTCGTCAGCTGCATACATCGGCTTCATATCTAGGCTGACGATGTATGGACGCGGACAGCTTATCATTACGTCGTCGAGACATATTATACTCTTGTCGGTGCTTCGGTTTACAAAGGCCACGTATATAGTCTTGCCGGCATAGCTGTCGAGCGGCAGGCTATGTTCCTGCCATTCTCCGTCGATGCTTTCCGTCGGACCGGCTTGTTCTTCGTCAATCTGCCATACAGGCTCACCAAAGTCAGTCTCAGGATTGCCTCCGCGTTCAGAGATGTAAACCTGAAGACCGTCACGTTTGTTAAGGTCCAGAGCCTCAGACTTCCATGAAAGCACATACCCGCTGTCAGGAATTTCAATGGCTTTGGTTACTAGCCACGCGTCTGCAGCTCCTGCGGGATTGTAAGCTGATGTGGCACCGGCAAAGTAATTTTTTGAAGTGTAGCTGTCTTGAAGCTTGAATATCCATGGGTTGCCGGTGCTAAAGCCCAATTGGGCCATGAATGACGTTGGGGCAAGGTTGCTGAAATCATAGACATTGAAGAGTGATTTTGCCTTCTCTGTATCTTGAAAGTCGCATGAAAAGATAATTTTGTCATCAGTTCTAAATTCTTCTCCAGGCGAAACTCCTGTATCTGGAGTTTCGGGTATTGTTATGTTTTCGTCATCACTGCATGATGTCAGTGATAGAGATGCTATGAGCGACGATATTAAAGCCACTGTGAAAAAACGATATACTCTCATTATTGTTCTTTTTTTTGTTTTTATTTTTTATGTTATTAGTCTGCCATAAGTTTCATCACTTCCTGTCCGTTGCCGCATACGATTGTGGCAATGTAATATCCGCGGTCGAGGAAACTGAGGTCGGCAGTGTCGTCTGCTGTGGCAGAGTAGACCTGACGGCCCGACATGTCACATACAGTAAGGCGGCTGAATCCGTCTTTTACCATGAGTGTGCTGCCGTCCCATGACACGTGCATGGGCTTAGCAACGGCGTTTTCTATTCCTGCAACGCCCTCATAAGGCACCTTTGCCTCTTCAGCGTTGAGCACGCGGCAGTTGTTCTTGTCTTCAGCATCATAGTTGGCTACAAACGCCACTACGCTTAATCTGGCCGCATCCCATCCGGTCTGCACAGGAACAGTATAGTCGGCTGTATAGCCTTTTATGTCAATAGGCTCTCCCCATGTCGGCGTTACGCTCTGTCTTGCCATGTGGCGATGGTAATATCCGCCGGATGCACCGCTCTGGTTGGTAGAGTAGACGCTGTCTTCAGAAACAAAGACGAACAGGCGTGGCGATTCTACGTCAGTGCCTATAAGCTGCTCACCCTCAACATGGATGAGTATGTTGCCGCTTTTGTCCGTTTTCACCGTAGGTTCAACCGATACAAATGCCGGTGCGCAGCTCTGTTCGGCATAGAGAGTCTTTAGCTTTGATGCACCAACGCTCACCACAGGCACTCCGTCAGAATAAATGTCGGGATAATTGTCCGACATCTCCGTGCGGTCGAGCATCACGGCAGGAGCGTAGAGTCTGCCTTCCTTGTAGAACCACTCATACTCCTTGCTTGCTGCTATGGTATAGTTGTCCTCGTAGAAACCGGCATGATGGCCCAGCTCTATGATTCTTTCGCATGTGTCGGCAACGGCAGAAATCTGCTTGTGAACGGTAGGGCAGTTGGTGCAAAGCTCCGTAGAGAACACCTCGAGCAGCACCTTGCGCTGCGGCATTATGGAGCGGCAAAGCACCTGTTTCGTGCGCGATGTGTTGTCAGACGGGGCGAAGTCGGCCTCGCCGTTTACAGCCGATATTTCCACGCTTACCAGTGGTTCGCCTTCAGACAGGATGCGCAGTCCGTTCATCTCGAATGTGCCTGTGCCGCGCGGCTTCACTTCCGTCACGCTTACCGTCTCTGTTGCCAGGCTGTCGCCAACGTGATAGGTGAACGTAAGGCTCTCAACCGGCACGGAACCAAGATTGATAAAGTCGCCCGAGAAGGCCAGCGGCTCGCCCAGCCGGGCGTATCCCGGCATGACAATGTTGCCTAGACTGACGTTGCAGCGCGGCAGATTGTCGCTCTCTACTGTGGCATAAAACGCTGCGCTGAATCCCTCTACGCTCGGCTTCCATTCAGAGCCGTCGGTGCAGATATACTCTTCGCCGTCTACAAGGCTCAGGGCATACGGAATGTTCAGTATGCCTTCTACGAGATAAGACATATAAAACGCCTTGCCGTCTATCCTGAACGGCTTTTCAAGGCGCACCTCGTTCCATCCGTATTTTTCAAGGGTGGCTGTCTGTTCATAAAGTGCCTCGCCTCCGTCAAGGCTGCTTCTGATGGCGAAGTGTACGGTAGAAGGCTCCATGATGCTTGACCAAATGTGGAACGATACGATGTCCGTGCCGCTATATGCCTGCATAAGCGCTTCGGGAAAGAATACGGCCGAACCGCCAGCCGGAGATTCTTTAGCGGCGGGGTAGAAAGACACGGCGTTGCCCTCGCAGTAGCCCAGCTTCATGCTGTCGGCATATATCGTTTGTGTAGCAGCCAGCATCAGTGCCAGCGTTAAGATAATCTTGCTGACGTAGCGCGTTGCTGACGATAAAATATAATTATGCATAAATGTTCATTGTGAATTAACTTGCAGACAAAACTGAAAATGTGACAGGACGCACTGCCTGTCACATTATGTCAAAATGATTTTCAGCCGACATTATATCAGCTTGATGTTAGTGCTGTTTTAGCGTAACACCTTGAATGTCTTAGAACCGCCGTTGTAAGAAACCTTTACAACATAAGTGCCTGAAGGCAGAGATGACAGGTTGAATGCTTCTCCCTGGCCGCCTTTCATTACGAGGTTGCCGCCAACGCCATATATTTCAGCGCTGTTGTATTCGCCGTTTACGTACAGTGTTCCGCCCTTGCGGTAGTCGATGCTTACATCGCTCTTTACAGCCTCAGGCTTAGATATGCCGGTAGCTCCTTTTGAAACGATCATAGCGGGGCAGTTTACAACACCGAAACCAATGTCTATAGTCTCGCCGCCGGCAAGAACCTTTCCGTCAGTGCTGCAGTCGAGAAGTGAATACATGCCGCCTGCCGGAACAGCCTGTGCCTCGCCGTTCTCGTCATAGGCAACAGACGGACCGAATTTATATCCGCCTCCTGCGCAAGTAACCAGCTGGTCGAAATATACGATGCTGCCGTCGGCCTTTACGCTGAAATATTTATAAGTGTCATTGCCATCAAGGAAGTAGCCGTACATGTTTCCTTCTGCGTCGATGCTGCAAAGTATTCCTCCGTTGAATGTATTTGTTTCAGGGTCGTCGCAGCTGAACACGTTGTATAGCTTGCCGTCTTTGATGTATGCAGGATTCTGTCCGCCGTTTTCAGCAGTATTGACACCTACCACAGTGCTGCCATCCTCACTGATGCCGTACACATAGAATGTGTTTATTCCGAGGTCGTCATAAACCTTCTTTATTTCGTTGTTCTCCCATACGACAGGCAGCAACTTAACTTTCTCAATGCCGAAGTCTTCGTCAATCTCACCTGTTGATACATAAACCTGTCCGGCCATATATTTTCCGTCAGATGAAACGGCGCGTACACAGTTGATTGTGCGCATAGAGTTAAATTCGTTCGACTGGTCAGAAGAATAATTCTCAGGTACAGGTAACAGTTTCCATCCTCCGTCAAGCGTAAATGTAGCAGGCCATTGTCTTACATAAGTCTCACCTGTCAGCAGCGAGTCAACGCTACCTGCCATAACTCCGTCGTTGGTTACGTCGTTAAGAGTTGAATATCCTCTTGAAGGATCCCAGGCCATATTGATGACGTCTGGTGCGTCAGCACTCCAGTAGTAGCTCGTCATCGAAATCTGATCGTCTGCGCCAACGGCATATTTGCCATTGTTTGACACATGATTAAATACACCGCAAACCGGTGTTTCATAGCCTTCGATAATGAAAACTGCATCGTTAAAGTTGTAAAGGGTTGCCTCTTCTTGGGCTGATGCACCGCAAGCTAAACTTGCCATTGCTGCTAAAAGTAATAATTTTTTCATAAGCACTTTAGTTTGGTTTTAATTTGCATAGATTTATAGCAACAAGTAAGAAACTTATATGCTGCTCTTAGTTTCTGTTTGCAATGATACAAAATTATTTTATAAGAGTAATGATTATTTGTAATAAATATGATAAAATTAAATTATTTTAATAAATATGCTTAATTTATAAGATGTGACGATTTTATGATATCTAGACGATATATAGCGTAAAATAAAAACAAAATGATTGAATTAGTGTTTTTTCGGTACAAAAACAAAGATATTTTAGATGGTAATAATATGCGAGAGGCGCAAATAAGTGTTAACAATACATTAATCACGGGCATGTATGGGGCAAGCAAAAGTGATGCCAAAAATGAATATATATAAATGCTATTTAACATATCGCAGGCGTGTTTGGTGGTTTATATATAAAATATCGACTTTTGTATATAATTGTATGGTGATAATTCATGCTTTAAAATAGAAAGATTTACATTATTTTGCATGCCTTTATTCTATATGTTGCCTTTTTCACGCTGTGCCTTGAAGGGCATTTGCTATATTTTTTTGAATATAATTTTTTTGTGAAGCCGTCGGTTTGTGAGTTGTTGCTTTGGCTTCTCATGTCAGTTTCCTTGTGATGTATGACCATGTCAAGATTTTTTATCTGTGTAATGCCCGGTAAGGTTTTGGCAAAGGGTGTTGACACCTTATATTATGGAAAAAATAAACCTTGTCGATACAATGATTATTTTTTGATTTTAATTTGATGGTGGCTGATATTTTGTTATCTTTGCAAGACAAAATTTTGGAAAAATGGGACAAAAGGGATTAATATCTGTTTCAACGTTTTCGGTTGCTAAGGAATATAACTTCAGCCGTATTGACGATGATATTATATTGTTCGACAATTTTGGAAAATTGCCGGTCCCGTGTGAGCCGAGCCGCAACATGGGATTGATTATCGGACTGTGCCTGCAGGGCAGCTTCCGCTATACTGCCGACACCGTAGAACAGTGTGTGCATGCAGGTGAGGCCATGATTATACACGAAGGTCAGGTTGTTGACAACTATCAGAGGAGCGACGATGTTGAGGGAATAGCCATCATGATGTCTTACGATTTCTTTCATGAGATTGTTAAGGGCTTTCATGAGCAGTCTTCTCTGTTTCTATTCTCGCGCAGTCATCCTGTCTTCATGCTTCAGCCCAACGAGGTTAAAGATGTGGTCGACTATTTCACAATGATAAAGAATAGGGTTGACGACGGCAGCAGGCCTTTCCGCCGTGATGTGGTCAGGATGCTCATATCTGCCATGATTTACGACCTTAGCAATGCCATATACAGAATACAGCTCAGGTCAGACAAGAAGCCCACGCGTGCCGAAGCCATATTCTCTGACTTTATCCGTCTGGTAGAGCAGAACTACCGCTCGGAGAGAAGAGTTGGATGGTATGCCCATGAGATGTGCATAACCGCCAAGTATCTTTCTGAGACGGTGAAGATGGTGAGCCGCCGCACTCATAACGACTGGATAGACAACTACGTTGTGATGGAGCTGCGTGTCTTGCTGAAGAACACGACCAAGAGCATAAAGGAGATATCGCAGGACATGTGCTTCCCGAACCAGTCGTTCATGGGAAAATATTTCAAGGAGCATGTCGGTATGTCGCCCATGTCCTACCGTAAGTCGTAATGGACAGGCGGCCGACGGCCGCCTTCATGGCTTTGTCCTACTTGCCTGCAGCGCTTGTTTCTTAATTCGAATATGTTGAAAATCTACTTAAAACCAATCATTACTTATATTCTTGCGGCCTCATTCTTGCTTGCGGCCACGGCTTCGTCTTGTTTTTCGCAGCCATACTGCAAGGTAAGGACATTTACCATCGATGACGGACTTCCTGCCAACAACATATCGGAGTTTGGGCTTTCGGACGATGGCATGATGTGGGTTTCAACATGGAACGGACTATGTAATTACGACGGCTATAAGTTCAGCCGCTTCCGCGAGCACTTCGGTGCGGGCCAGGTGCTTACTTCCAACCGCCTTAAGTTTATCCGTCCAAACTCCTGCGGCGACATCTGGTGTTCCACCTATGACGGCAAGGCCTATCTGTTCGACTGCACAACCTGCCGCTATATTGACCTCGACGTGCTTGTCGGCAACAAGGTCAGACATAAGTTTCCGGTGCGCAACATTATATCGCTGCCCAACGGCCATGCATGGGTACTTGGCGACGGCAACATTAACTTGCGCATAGATGAGGGCAAGATAAAGAACCACGGCGGCGTAAGTCTTATCGACACGCGCAAGACGATATATCGGGGACCTATACGAAAAGTAATGGCCGACGGAAACGGGCGCGAGTGGGTGTTTGCCGACAACGGCGTTGGGCTTTACGGCAGCAAGGTGCTTCTTCCTTTCAAGTTTGAGTATATGTGCCATGTGGGGCGCAAGGTCTATTTTGCATCGCGCGACGGCCGCTTCGGCGTTTATTCAGACCGGCTGCGCATGATCAGCGTTCCTGCACCGGTAACAAAGATAAACGGCATGTGCAGCTTCGGTTCCGACAAGCTTGCCTTGGCCTGTGATAAAGGACTGCTCGTGTTCAGCACTCGCACGTCAGGTTTTCGTCTTGTGTCCGTTCAGCATCCTTCGCAGCCGTCTGCCGATGTGAAGAAGGTGTTTACCGACAGTCGGGGCCGTGCCTGGGCATATTCTTCAGGACCGGGTGTTAGTCTTGTTTCGCCAGACGGAAGCAGCGTTCGATGGCTTCAGTCGGAAGCAGACGGATGGATGGGCACCACGAGCCGTTATCCTGTTTTTCATGAAGACGACAACCACACGGTGTGGGTGATACCCAACGGCGGCGTATTCTCTTATTATGATGAAGCCCGCGGATGTCTCGTTCCTTACAATCTTAATGCCGAAAACAGCAACCGTCTGCCCGTAAGCTACATCCTGAAATATAAGAAGGACGCACAGAACAACCTTTGGTTTACGGGCAATCATAATCTTACACTTGTTAATTTTAACTATTATCGCTTCAAGTTTACGCCCACGGTGCGCGATGCCGACGTGCGTTCGGTGATGAAAGACCGCAGCGGACGGATATGGACAGGCATGCACAACGGCTATGTAACCGTTACCGATGCCGTAAGCCGCAGGATGATGTATCTCTCGCCCGACGGCCGGCTGACCGGTGTGCCGGTGCGTCTTACCGACGAGGGCGTGTACGCCTTGCGCGAAGACCGCTACGGCAATGTGTGGATTGGCACCAAGGGCCGCGGCATATATGTGCTGTATGGAGGCCGTGGCGGAAACGGATTGGCACATTATGCCAGGAGCTACACCGACAAATGGTCGCTGAGTTGCGACAGCATATACGACTTCTGCGAAGACGACGCCGGCCGTATGTGGGTGGCCACTTATGGAGGAGGCATCAACATTGCAGCCATGAAGCCCGGCGGCAGCATGGCATTCATCAACGGCAACAACGTGATGACGCCCTTCAAGGACAAGGCTTACAACCGCATGCGCCGCATATCAGCCGCCCCCGGCGGAATAATGGTGGCGTCAACGTTCGGCGGCATTGTTACCATGTCGCATCGTGTAGACAAGTTTCCGTCGATGCGATATTACTATACGACGCACATTCAGGGCGACACCACGTCGCTGCTTGCCTCCGACGTGCTCAACACTTATATCAGCAGGTCGTCGGGGCGGATATATGCCACCACCATGGGCGGCGGCTTTCAGGTTGCACAGGCGTCAAGTCTGCTTCGCGACAACATCCCGTTCAGGCGCGTTGAGGGCATAGAGCATGAGGAAGGCACCATACAGGCTGTTGTCGAAGACGCAGCGGGCAATCTGTGGCTTGTGCGCGAGAGCAGTCTCGACAAGCTGTATCAGAAGACCGGTCAATATGAGATTTACGGCTCTAACGACTGGGAAGAAGACATCGGCTTCACCGAAGCTCAGCCCTATGTGTCGTCACGTGGCGGCGAGATTTTCCTCGGTGTCATCGGTGGTTACCTGTCGTTCCGCCCCGGTCAGATAAAGAAGAGCCGCTACAAGCCCATGATAGTGTTCAGCGGTGTGCAGTTTCAGGGCGAGCAGCAGATAACGCCAATACTCGGCAAGACCGTGCTCGAGATTCCGGCAGGCGAGCGCAACGCCATTGTCTACTTCTCGGCACTCGACTACGACGGCAACCGCCTGATACGCTATGCCTACAGGATAAAGGAGCTCGACAGCGAGTGGAGCTACACGGGCATGAGCCACAGCGCGTCGCTGAGCCACATTCCCGCAGGAAAGTATACGCTCGTGGTGAAGAGCACCAACTCCGACGGCGTGTGGACCGACAACGCCCGCGAGCTTAAGATATATGTTCATCCCACATTCTGGGAGACAGGCTGGGCCATGCTCCTGTATGTGCTTGTTGGCCTTTCCGTCATATTCTCGCTGTTTTACGTGTGGCGCCTGCGCAGCAACGTTGCAATGGAAAAGCGGCTCAAGGAGCGCCAGCTGCGCTTCTTCACGGGCATATCCCATCAGTTGCGCACCCCTCTGACGCTCATCGACGGCCCCGTTGGTCAGGTGCTGAGCGAGGAACCGCTGTCGGCCAAGGCCCGTACATATCTCGAATTTGTGAAGAAAAACTCCGTGCGCATGCTCGAACTCGTGAACAAGTCGCTCGATCTGAAGAAGCTCGATGCCGCTGCCGACGATGTGGATGCAGCGCCACAAAACTCCGATGAAATGGCCGTTTCTGACAATATGCCGCAGTCTGCTGCCACCGTAAGCGGTCTCGACTTTGCTTCAGGACGCATCACCGTGCTCGTGGTTGAAGACAACGTAGAGCTGCGCTACTTCCTTGTAAGCAGTCTTTCGTCGAGCTACAATGTGTTTGAGGCACGCAACGGGCAGGAAGGACTCGAGATGGCGCAGAGCCGCCAACCCGACTTCATCATCACCGACATCATGATGCCCGTGATGGACGGCATGACCATGATACGCAAGATAAAGGCATGTCCCGACACATGCCACATACCTATAGTGGTGCTGTCGGCCCGAACAGCCATCAACTACCGCATAGAAGGTCTTAACGAGGGCATCGACGACTATATAACCAAGCCTTTCAGCGTGTCTTACCTGAAGTCGCGTGTCGACAACATCATACGTCAGCGCCGCCAGCTTCAGCAGGCATACGTCAGCAAGCTCAATGCCGCGGGCGACGGCCACCTTATATATAAGGCCGACTCACCGGGCATTGCCGATGCCGACAAGGAGTTTGCGCGCCGGCTTGTCGACTATCTCGAGCCGCGCATATCCGACCCCGAACTCAAGATAGACGACATAACCAGGGCCATGGCCCTTAGCCGCACCGTGTTCTACGGCAAGGTGAAGTCGCTCTTCGGCATGTCGCCCATCGACTTTGTGCGCCACATGCGCATCCTCAGGGCAGAGCGGCTGATAGTTGAGAGCCGCATGTCGTTCTCGGAGATTGCATATTCAGTAGGCTTTACCGACCCGAAATACTTCGGCCGCACGTTCAAGGCCAAGACCGGCATGACGCCGTCCGACTATCGCAAAAAATATTCGCAGCGCGGCTGATATGCAGTGTTTTCAGCCTATATCAACATCACCTCTGTAACTGTCTGATAATAAGCGTGTTGCAAAAGGCCGTCTTTTACCTTCTAAAAGACGGCCTTTTGCGTGCCAAAACATGCCCTTTTGCATTGTAAAACGTGGCCTTTTACAAAATCCTTGCTCGTTATGTTATAAGCCGTCCGCCATTTTCCGCATAATCTCAGCAGTATTTCCGCACACCAACAATACGCCCGAAATCAGGCGCTTATAGGCTCGAAATGATGAAAAGTCCGCCTTTCTAAACAATTTTTATCCCATTTCATCGGTAAATAAGAACTATCTTTGCCGCCGAAATCTACGTCAAACTATCTACGAAATTTATAACCTTAAAAAATAACTTACACTTATGAACCTTTTTAAATCTACGCTTTTAGCAGCCGGTATGCTGGTATCAACGTCGATGATGGCCATAAAGGTGCACACCATCGGCGACTCAACGATGGCCACATACAGCGAGTCGACAACCGTTACGCGCGGCTGGGGACAGATGTTCCAGCAGTTTTTCACCGACGCTGTAACGGTGAACAACCGTGCCAAGAGTGGCGCGAGCAGCAAGAGTTTCTATGAGGAGGCCGCCTACTGGGAGTCGGTCAAGAAGCAGATACAGCCCGGCGACTACGTGCTGATACAGTTTGCACACAACGACGAGAAGAACGACGGCATGGACGGCGACGAGGTTAAAGCCTACTACGAGAGCATAGGCGACCAGGCCAAGGCCGATGCCACCGACTATCGCGGCACCACTGCCAGCGGAACCTATAAGGAATATCTGCGCAAATATGTTGAAGAGACACGCGCCCTCGGTGCCACTCCGGTGCTCGTTGGCGCCATCTGCCGCAAATATTTCACGGGCAGCACCATCCGCCGCAACGGCCGTCACGACCTGGGCGACGACTTCTCGCTGCTCACTGCATCGGGCATCAAGGAGGGAAACAAGGTTGGCGAGGACGACCATACATACGACTATCCCTATCAGATGCGCTTGGTTGCCGATGAAATGGGCGTTTCTTACATCGACCTGACCACCGCAACGAAGGAACTCTACGAAAGTTACGGCGACGCCAAGGCCAACGAACTGCTCTTCGACGGCGACGGCAGCACCCACACTTCGGCCATGGGAGCCACTCTGATTGCGCGCCTCTGCGCACAGCTCCTGCAGAAGCAGGGCATCCTGACCGAGTATATCAACCTGACGAGCGACCTCAGCGTCAATCCGTCGAAGGCCGACCTCGGCGAGGCTTACAAGGGACAGACCGTTGTAAAAGAATTCCAGATCAGCGGCTTCGACCTTCAGCCGGCCGAAGGCAACGTAACCATTACGGCAAGCAAGGGCCTGCAGGTGTCTGCCGACGGCGAGAGCTATTCTGGCAGCATCAGCATGAGCTATAAGGAAGGCAACATGATAGGCACGTTCTACGCACGCTGCGAGTTTGCCGAAGAAGGCCCCATTAACGAAGAAATAACCGTAACCAGCGGCGACAAGACCATCATCATACCCGTTACAGGCACAAGCATCGTGCTCGAGGGCGGCGTGCCCGTTCAGGCATACTGGCGCCTTGAGAAAGACGATGAATGCGAGGTTACAGGTCCGATGAACACTCTCGGACAGTCGTACAGCGGCATGACGCTTCAGAAATATTCTGCACCCAACACTAACACCACATGGCCCGAGTGGACAGGTTTCGACGCATCACGCAAGACACAGCGCAATGTCATCGAGGGCGAAAGCTGGCCTGCCGGTGAAATCGACGAAGTTTCAACCCGCTATATCGAATTTGCCGTTCAGCCGGCAAAGGGCACCACGCTCAAGGTAGACTCCATGTCGATGTTTGTATGCGGCTGTGGCGGCAACGGCATGTGCTGCAAGATATACTATTCGAAGGAAGAAAACTTCGCCAATCCTGTAAACATCTTCGAGATGAAGAGCATGCCTGCCAACAACATGCAGTATGTATGCTCAATGCCGGTTCTGTCGGTCAACGAGGGCGAAACTCTCCGCATACGCGTTTATCCCTGGTATAACAATGCCGCAACAGGCAAGACCATCTGTCTGAGCGACGTTACGATACACGGCATCGCCGTCGACTCTACCACAGGCATCAGCTCAGAGCTGACGCAGAATGCCGCTCCCGTGCGCACAATATATATTATGGCACAGACGGCACAATGCGCCAGGATATGCGTCCCGGACTTAACATCGTTAAGAAGGAATATGCCGACGGAAAGGTTGAAACAACTAAAATTCTATATTAAAACAATCAGTAAACAATTATGAAAAGCGTAAAAATCAGCTTATGCGGCTTGCTCGTCATGCTGTCGTCGCTGTGCTTCCCGACCGGTGCCCTGGCGCAGACGGAAGCTAAGCTCGCAGAATGGACATTTGCAAGCGGCTATGACAAAACCGACGTAGACGGCAAGACGGTCTACGTGCCCAACAGCAACGAGTGGGCAGAGATAAGTGCAACATGGTTTAAAGACCAGGCACCTTACTTCTATCCAAACGTATTCGAGGGCGAACAAGGCAGCTACATGCTGTCGGCACAGTCGGAGTCAAGATACTGGCAGGTATCTGACAGCAACGGCGACAAGGTGATGCGCATTGAGAACAGCGAGGCAAACAACATCACCGACTACACCGATGCCTCGCAGCACAATGTATATTATGAGGTGTCTTTCCCCACAAAGGGCTACAAGAACATCTCTCTTACCTATGCCATAGGCTACGGCGGCAACGCTGAGGCTGCCATCGAGGCCGTGTTCTCAACCGACGGCGGCGAGACATGGATTGATGCCGGCAAGGGCACCACAGCCCCCAACTGGTGGATATACAATGAAAACACCGTGAAGCTGTCGGCCAACAACAAGGACAAGGTGATAGTACGTCTCATAGCCGGCAACGGACTGGTGAGCAACTGGAACCTGAAGCAGCTCACTGTGAGCGCCGAAAAGGACGAAAGCTCACAGGGCATCAGCGCCAAGGACGCCACAGTGGCATGGCCTTTCAACGAGGGTGCGTCTAATCCTACCTCTGCCGAGGCTTCTGTTCCCGAGGCTCTGTCGTCTACAGGCTACACTCTCGGCAGCAAACTTATGCTCAACGGCACACAGAAGTGCGACCCTGAGGTGATGTCAAAGCTCGAACCCACAGAGAAAATCAACAACGCTCTAGACGAAAACTCGTTCATCAGCTTTGCCGTTGTGCCCAAGAAAGGCATCAATTTCACACCTAAAAAGATTACGTTCAACGCTGCAAAGTGTGGTACAAGCGGCGGTACAATGGACATTTATGCCGTAAGCGGCGACCAGAAAGTGGCCATTGCATCGAATGTAAATCCTGAAAGAAACCCGGCTTTCTCAAGCTACGACTACGACCTGTCGCAGCTCGGAACGCTCACCGACAAGCTCGAGATATTCATTTATGTATATAACCTCAACGCAGGCAAGCAGCTCGCCATCAACAACGTAAGCATCACTGCCGACTTTGAGGGCACTCCTGTTGCCGTTCCCGTATACACCCTGTCGGTTAAGTCGGGCATGGAAGGTGCCGGCAACGTATCTTCTAATCCTTCAGGAACAGAGTTCGACGAGGGCACAAGCATCACTGTTACTGCCACAGAGAACTTCGGATATCACTTCCAGTCGTGGAACAACGACAAGGGTGAGGTGGTTTCTACCGAAAATCCCTATACATTCGAGATTTCAGAGAACACATCGCTCACTGCCGTTTACACCAAAAACAACGTTTATGCGCTCAACCTCACACTTGAAGGCGGAGCCAACACTAACCTCGTTCAGTTCAGTCCTGAGGGCAATGTCGTTGACGGCGTTCACTATTATGAGGAAGGAACCGACGTGAAGCTCACTGTTCTCAACAATCGCATTCTGACATTCACCAACTGGGAAGACAACTCTACCGACGCAGTGCGCGAGATAAGCATGGACGGCGACAAGCAGGTTACTGCCACATTCTCTTGCGCTGACTATATCGTAGGATGGGACCTTTACAGCGATACTCCTGCCAAGGAGCGCGCTGCCGACTATAAGGCTGAGAGCGACAACGCCGGACTGCTGTCGCTGCGCAATGCCGAGGGCCTCACTTCTTCATGGCTCGCATGCGGATCAGAGAAGGGCGGACAGAACGGAAAATATGCCGCACGCGTGTGGAGAGATCTCAGCGAGAAGTATTATTTCGAGATTTCGTTCTCTACAAAAGAATATTCTAACATCAAGCTTTCGGCTGCCGTGGGCGACGACTTCAACGCTCACAGCATTGTAAATGCCGAATACAGCATTGACGGGCAGACATACACTAAGTTTGGCACATACACTCTGCCTTACCGCGCATGGGCAGAAGGCGAGTTCGACCTGCCTGCCGACGCTGCCGGACAAGACCGCGTTTACATACGCTTCATGCCCGACTGGACTTCAGAGCTCGTGGGCAGCGAGAGCAATCTCGACGGAACAGCCGTTGCAGAAATATTCGTGCTGGCTGACAGAAACATCGTTGACGACGGCGAGGCGCCAAAACTGGTGTCTACACTTCCTGCCGACAAGGCTAAGGACGTTACGGCCAACGGTTCTGTGATACTTACGTTCAACGAGAAAGTTGTGGCTGCCGCCAACGACGGAAAGGCAACTCTCGACGGTGAGGAGATTGTTCCTACCGTAAGCGGAAAGACAGTTGTATATAAATATACAGGTCTGAAATATTCTACTGACTATACGTTCACACTGCCTGCCGGAGCCATTGAAGACCGCACGGGCAACGCCTTCGAGGGCGTAAGCCTCACCTTCACCACAATGGAGCGCAAACAGCCCGAGGCACGTGTTTACGATGCTGTGGTTGCACAGGACGGAACAGGCGACTACACAACCGTGCAGGCTGCTGTAGACGCAGCTCCCGAGGGACGCGTAAAGCCGTGGCTCATCTTCATCAAGGAAGGTGTTTACAAGGAGCATGTAGATGTGCCTGTATCGAAGCCTTATCTCCATTTCATCGGACAAGACCGCAACAAGGTGTCTATCAGCGACGATAAGCTGTGCGGAGGCGACAATGCGCTGCACGTAGACGTAGGCGCTACGTTCGTGGCACGTGCCGAGAACCTCTACTTCGAGGGCATAAGCTTCGTAAACTCTTATGGCGTTGAGCAGAATGCCGGACCGCAGGCTCTGGCCCTTAACACCAAGAACGACCGCCTGGTGTTCAACAACTGCGGCATGTACAGCTATCAGGATACATGGATTACGCCGAGCGACTCTCACTGCCGTGCTTATGTCAAGAACTGCTTCATAGAGGGTGCGGTAGACTTTATCTACAACAACGGCGACTATTATTTCGACGGCGACACGCTAAACATCGTGCGCAAGGACGGCGGATACATCGTTGCTCCATCGCACAACAGCGACTCTAAATGGGGCTATGTGTTCATGAACAACGTGATTACCGCTCCCGGCGTGCCTTCAGAAACTTCTGTATGGCTCGGACGCCCGTGGCACGACCAGCCCAAGACCGTGTTCATCAACACCAAGGCTGAGGTTACCATACCTGCCACAGGATGGTATGAGACAATGGGTGCAATACCGGCTATCTTTGCCGACTACAACACCGTTGACGGCGAAGGCAACCCCGTAGACCTGTCACAGCGCCGCAGCTATTACTACTATTATGCCGACGACGACAAGACTCAGAAGGTGGAGGGATATGCAAAGAACTCTCTGACCGACGAAGAGGCAGCACAATACACTGTTAAGAACGTGCTTTCAGGCGACGACAACTGGCAGCCGGAGATTATCACAGAGGCATGCGACGCTCCTGTTCCGGTAATCAGCAAGTCTGAGCAGACCATCACATGGGATGCCGTGCCTTATGCTATCTGCTACGTTATAACCAAGAACGGCAGCGTGGAAGGATTCACCACTGCCACATCTTGCAGCTATACTGACGGCGATGAATATCTTATTCAGGCTGTCAACGAGTATGGCGGACTGAGCAAGGCCGGAAAGGCATCTGAAGGAACTGTAGGCATCGACGGCGTTGAGGCCGGTCAGGCCGTAACCGTTACAGGCATCTATTCTGCCGACGGTGTTAAGCTCAACACCTACCGCAAGGGTGTCAACATCGTTACAGGCAAGACTGCCGACGGCAAGGTGGTTTCAAAAACTATCGTGAAGTAAATTTGTCTGGCTTTTATTTATGGTGAGGCCCCGCCCGGAACTGCTGTCCGGCGGGGCCTTCTTTTTGCCTTTTATTTTAATGTACCTTATATTCTGTTATCCGAAAGTTTTTTATGTCATCGGCTGTTGACGCATTCTTTGATGTTAATACCGTTGCAGAGCGTATTGCATTTATTGCCTATATATGAAAAACGTCCGTGACTCTGATGTCAGAAACACGGACGTCTATATCTTTTACGGCCTTTATCATATCATCCCAGCCTTGTGCAGCTCGGCAACGGTGGCTTCGAGTTCGGCATACCATTCCTCACCGAAACGGCGTGTCAGCGGCTCTTTCAGAAATTTATACACGGGCAGTCCCAGTTCCTTGCCTTTGGCGCGTGCAGCCTCGCAGATGCTCCAGCGGTGATAGTTGAGGCCGGTCAGACCGTTGGAAAGTTTCTTTTCGCGGATAGGGTAGAGAGCGCAGCTTATGGGCTTGCAGAACTCTGTCTTGCCGGCGCGGTGAGCCTTTTCTAAGGCGCACAGGCAGCAGCCGTTCTCGTAGCATGTAAACACGCAATCCTTGCCGTTGACTATGCTCGTTACGAGTTCGCCTTCCGGATCGATGTCCGCCACGCCCTGCTGGTTTATCACGGCTTGTGCGTTGGCCGAAAGGTCGGTCCACACCGTGTCGAGCGAATCCTCAATGCCGCCTATCTCGTCCATCGTTACAGGCGCTCCGGCGTCGCCTTCAATGCAACATTCGCCTTTGCAGGCATCGAGGTCGCAGCAGAACTGCTCTGTTATAATGTCGGGCGACACAAGTACGTCGCCCACCTGTATTATCGGTAAATCCATATTCGTTGTCTATTGTGATATAATGTCGTTTTTTCACCATTTTATCGGCTCCATGCCGTGCTGCTGCAGATACTGGTTGGTCAGGCTGAAGTGGTGGTTGCCGAACCATCCGCCGCGGTTGGCCGACAGCGGTGACGGGTGGACAGACTGCAGTATCAAGTGGCGCGAGTTGTCTATGAGCTGTGCCTTGCTGCGGGCATAACCGCCCCAGAGGATGAACACCAAGTTGTCGCGGTCTCTGCTCAGTGCGCTGATAGTAGCGTCGGTGAACTCCTCCCAGCCGCGCCGCTGGTGACTTCCGGCAGCATGTTCGCGCACGGTCAGCGTGGCGTTTAGCAGCAGCACGCCCTGCTGTGCCCAGCGCACAAGGCTTCCGCTTTGCGGCATCGGCGTGCCGAGGTCGTTCTCAATCTCTTTGAATATGTTGATAAGCGAGGGCGGAAACGGCACTCCGTCGCTCACCGAGAAGCACAATCCCTCAGCCTGCCGCGGCTCGTGGTAGGGGTCTTGTCCGAGTATCACCACCTTAACCTTGTCGAACGGGCACAGGTTGAAGGCGTTGAAGATAAGTCGTCCCGGCGGATAGCACGTATGGTTGCGGTATTCGTCGTGTACAAAGTTGATAAGATTGGCAAAGTAAGGCTTTTCAAACTCACCGCCAATATGCTGTTTCCACGACTCTTCTATCTTTACGTCCATAATTCAAAGTGTAATTTTTTAACCAATGCAAAAATACATATTTTTCTTTGAAAGTCAAATTTTTGCGCCAATCTTTGTGCCGTCGCCTCTCGCTCAGCATGTCTTTATTCCGGCAGATTAGAATATCTGATTGAATGTTGATAATGGATAAACGAAATCAAGAATGATTACCATGAGTGTAATTACGGTATCGGGCTTGTGCTATGCGACGGGATAGCCCGAAGGGCTTCATTTCCGTAACCGTGGGTGCCGTAGCAATGCGAAGGCCACCCACGGACTGACAACGTGCAATTTTACAAGCACCCGTAGTGGTGCTACTTTGCGACATTTTAGTAACCTCATATAAAATAGCACCGCTTCGGGTGCTTGTTTTAATGTGGTCGGTTGTCCGTGGGTGGCACACCCACGGTTACTAAGGTGTAGCCCTTCGGGCATCCATGAGCGCTGTCAGTCCTATATTTATGTTTTTGTAGATTTTCCTTGGCTCATAGATTGATGTTTAACCCCGTTCCTTGCCCGGACTTGTTTTGGCTAAATGCGGTATAAAAAAGTTTTTGCAGAAAACTCGTCACTCGTCACATCTCAATGTAAAGTGTTGTAAATGTGTTACTTATGGTGTGACGAGTTGAAATTCCAACTCGTCACACGTCTGTTAAAATCCTATTTGAAGTCAACCGGAATCAGAAGCTTACAGTAGATTTTCTCTGAGTGTGATGAGTTGAAATTCCAACTCGTCACGCTTTAATCACTTGTCATACAGAGAGTTAAGGCTAGATGTGACGAGTGATGAGTTTTTTATAAAAACTTTTTTATTGATGTATTTGTCTGTCCTTTTCTAAATTTGGCTGACTTCAAAGAGTTTTTTCCATGATTAAAGTTGACTAGGGTAAAACTCACATCTGTTATCGCCCGAATTATGCTCTTCTAATTATCATTTGCAATATGCCACCTTTCGCTTTATGAAAAGCCACCTTTTACAGTGTAAAAGCATGCCTTTTGCATCATGAAAGGTATGCTTTTGCCGGCTTTTCAGGGTATATTCTTCTATTTCGTCTTTCTGATAAGGCCATTATAAAGGCAGAAGAATGTTTTATATGCCTAGGCGTTAGATATAGAATTTATGAACATAAAATCGTTCTTAGATATGCTTTCGGTAATTATTTCTGTTAGTCTGTTGAAGGGAGAAAAATAAAGAAGCCGGAAACATCACGCTCCCGGCTTCTTCTCTAAATCCATTTTTTTACCATTATCAAAGAAAAATAGTGCTATTTGAGAATTTTATTTGTATGGCCATTCTTGTATTTCACGATAAATATGCCGTGCTGCGGATTGGCTATGCGCTGTCCCGACAGATTGAAATATTCAGCCGGTTCGTTACAGCCGTTGTCTTCAGCAGTGTTTATTCCCGTTGTCTCTTTCTTTATCAGGTCTATGGCCGCCGAATTTTCCACGGAACAGTCGGTGGCGTCGTCGGGATTATAGTTGGCAAGTGCAGCCACAATCTTCATGTTGTTCTTCTTCCACTCCTTGTCGATGTCGAAGGTGTATGAGTATGTAAACGAATTGCCGTCCCACACTACAGGCTCACCCCATGTGCTGTTGTATCCGCGGATTACGTGCTGCTGATAGTATTGTCCTTCATATCCTTCCTGAAAAAGACTTTTAACCTCGTCTTCAGTAAGGTATACTGTCAGATGTGGCATTGCGCATATCAGGTTGTCGTTTTTAAGGCAGGTGACGTTTGCCGTAACCGCTGTAGAGTCGGTATTGAATTCATACGTTATGCCTACAACAGCATTTGCCGTCAGCTCCATCTCTGTGTTGATATACGACGTGATGTCGTCAGGGCTTTGCGGCAGATAAACGGCGGTCTTGCTTCCGGCAGAGTTGCCCGTTTCATGATACGGCTGCCTGTTTATCATCATAGCCGGAGCATAGCAGCTGGAGCCGTTGTTGAACAGCCAGAGCATCTCCTCGTCGCAGGGCAGGGTAAACTCGTCGGTATAGTAGCCGGCATGATGGCACACGGCGAACACCCTGTCGCTATAGTCGTTGCTCGAGTTCATTGCCGTATGCAGATAGCCTGCCACTCTCGGACAGTTGCTGCATTTCTCTGTCGTAAACTCCTCTATGAGAACGTTTTTCAGATAAGTACACACCGCTTCAACCATGTTGTTGGTGCTGTTTTCGTCTGTACCGTTGTCAATGCTTTCAATATCTATGCTCCAGCTGGCCTGACTGTCGGTGTAGATGCCCGGGTCGATGACGAACGAGCACGACGTGCTTGACGTAGGCCCAATGGGCGTGTCGATGTGTGTCCGGCAGACAGTTTCGCCTGTGGTGCATTTTATGGTAAATCCGTTCACGGTCTCTATGCCGTAGTTGTGTATGGCGGCATTAACCTTCAGGGCGTTCACTCCGCTCTGTGGCCACGGACTTATTGTGGCAGATAGCAGTCCGAGGTCTTGCTTAGGCAGCGAGCTGCCCGTTATTATTGCCTCCATGCTGATAACGCCCTTGTTGCTTATGTCCTGCCATTGAGCGTCGCCCATCTTGAGATATGATGTGCCTGCCACGGGTTCGCCAACGATAGAAACTGCCACTACGTTGGCTCTCTGATGGAAAGAATAGCCAATGTATATGTCACCGGCATTCTCGGTTATCTCATACGGCTCGGTCAGCTCCACTTCGTTCCATCCCTTGCTCACGGAGGGAGTAGAGGAGCGTGTGATGTATCCCTCGGCTATGTTGTCGCCGTCGAGATTGGTGCGTATCCATACCTTCAGCGTGTCGATGTTTATGCGGTTAAGCAGTGCTGCGCGTATAGACGAAATGGTGTTGCCCTTGTATGCGTCGAGGGCAGATGACGGCAGTTTAGTTGCGCACGACACCCATCCTTTGCCGTTCAGCTGTATGTCGCCCTCATCGGCCATCTGACCGTTGCAGAACCCCATGCTTACCGTTCCTGACTGTGCCATTGCGCCTATGCTGAGCAGCAATGCAAGTATTATTGTTGCCAGTCTTTGCATAACTCTAAATATTTTTTATTTCACAACTTTCTTTCCGTTAATGATGTACACTCCATGAGGCAACGCTCCTGCCGGCATTCTGCGTCCGCTGAGGTCGTACACTTCAGTCTTGCCTGCGGCAGAATCGTCCACAGCCTGACTTATGCCTGTGCTGTTGGGCAGTGTCAGCGCACATTCGTCAGAGCTGATGCTCAGTTCGCCGTTCTGTGCTGCACGTATTATGAAGCTGTATGTTGCTCCCGGATTCAGCCCTTTTACGTCGTAGCTTAGCACGTTGCCTACAGACAGTCCGTCGTATCCGCTTACCGGTGTGCGCTCCACCACCTTGCCTTCAGCCACGACATCGTCGATAACTACAAAGCCCGAAGTGCGTCCGTAGCGCAGGCGCACCTGCTTGCACTCGTCTAAGCTTACCCGCTCAGTGGCTCCGTCTACTGATGGACTGATGACACTCACCTCGGTCCATACTCCGTCGCCACGGTCGGCCTCTACGTATATCTTTTCCGTATTGCTCTTTGCGCGGCACCAGAAACTAAGGTTGCTGATGAGCATCTCGTTGTATGCAATCACGAGATAGTCGCCGTCTGACGAGAGACGCAGCGACGGTGCCTTTTCGCCGTAGTAGCCCGAAACCGAGTAGAACATGCTGCTCGTTGAAGTCCATGTGTCAGGCATGCCTTCTGCCTTGTTGCTGAAGTCATATCCCTTTGCCGAGAGTTCATCGGAATAGCCATGTTTCATTACCGTCAGACGATAGTCGTCTGCATCGCGCACGGCTTCCCATTTAGCCTTGAATCCCGTTTCTGTGACATCTGTTGCGGCTAAGCCTGCAGGCTTGCGCTTGGCGAAGGCCAGATCGAGAGTCTGCACTGGAGCATTCTTTTCTTCAGACATATAGCTGCCAAGTCCGGCGCTTACGGCTACGACATAGTCGGTAAGCGGCACAAGACCGTCTATCTTTATCGTCTCAGGCGATGTGTAACGCTTATGGTCAAAGTCGCCGATATATTGGCGTTGGCTGTTGCCGTCGGTGCAATATATGCTTACTTCATAATATTTGGCGTGTTCGACAGCCGCCCATGAGAACACGAAGCTGCTGTCGGCTATGTCTGTAACGTCTATTGTAGCCGGTGCAGGCATGCTGAATGACGTTCCGGCAAGCAGCAGTTGGGCTGTGTCGCCGTCCAGCGTGACGTCATCAAACGATACAAGGCTTGCGCCGTCCCACGATGTGAGTTCATACTGTGTTATTCCTGCAAAGCCGGGGAAGGTGTCGCCCGAGCGTGTCGCTTCTGACAGTATGCCGTCAGCTTCAACAATGTCTACGCGCTGATGCTGCGGGTCTATGTTTACGATGTTGTTCTCCCATGCGTCTTTGTCCTGATCTATGTGCCATACAAGCATGCCTTGTCCCGGCAGGTATGTGTCGAATCCGCTTTGTATGCGGTTCTCAAGCACGAAAAACTCGTTGTCCTTTCCCGGAACGTTCACACGGAAAGCCTTGTTTGACGATGCCAGGTTTGGAATCATCGTTATGCTGTCGGCGTTGTTGTCCAGTATGTCATAGTCGAGCCATGCCAGTTCGGCACGCTCAAACGCAGAGAAGAGCGGCGGCGTGTGCATGTTGTTATTGTATGAGCCTGAGGCCATGGTGTCGTAGGCTCCGAGCCCGAAGGTGAAGTAACCATATGAAGTGTCGTAATGGTCAACCAGTCCGAGCACGTGGCCGAACTCATGGACAAATGTGCCTATGCCTGAAGGCTGCAGGTTGCCAACTGCACTATAGCGCAATTCGTTGCTGCAGGCGTAATGGCCTATCACTTTGTCGTCGTAGACGAGCTTCATGTCCCATGCTTCCTCAACGATGGCAGAGTGGGGCCATATAAGTTCTGTTCCGTTAGGGTCGTCGGCCTGTCCGCCGCCGGCATAGAAGAAATATATGTTGTCGACATATCCGTCGCCATTGGTGTCGTATTCGGAGAAGTCCACTTCATCGTCAACAAGCTCGCATGCTTCTTTTATAGCTTCGCCCATTCTGAAGTCCTGTCCCTTGTCGTCAGAACCGTAGTAGGTGGCTTTGTTTGATAGCGTCACCGGACCAACCACAGTGAAGTCGGGGTCAAACAGACTGTTAGAGCTTTGCAGATAAAAGTCGCGTGCGCTGCCGTTTGCTCCGTTGCTCCACGTGAAGCCTTCCTTGTTGAGCATGTCGTCATAAAACTGGTGAGGGTTGTCTATAGACGAGAACTTGACGTCGCTGAATTGAATCAGTATGACAAGAGACTTCTGGCGTCCTATTGTGGGGAAGTCGCTAATAAGATAGTCGCTTCGCTTAGGTGCCTTTCTCATTCCGTTGCCGGCTGTCGCGCGGCTAAATGCGTCAATATTTATAGAAGCCAGATATTTCTTGGCTTCTGTCTTTCTCATGTCCTTGTCTGCAGCAGCCAGACCGCTTCCTGTTATTTTGCTGCCGTCGAGTCTGGCATATTCATAGGTTTTGGTCTTAAGGTTGAAAAACAGAGGATATCCGTCTTCGGTGAACAGCAGATGGCGATGCTCGTCGCCCCGCATAAGCACCGTGAGACTTGTGCCGTCGGGCTGAATCACTTTCTTTGGCGTAGGGTCAGCCGGTATGGCTTTAGTGCTGCAGATGCCGCATAATAGAATGGCTATTGAGATAAAAAGTCGTTTCATGCTTAATGTCTTTATATATAAAAACAAAGAAGCCGTAAGGGGCCGGCATGACACTTGGCTTACCGTGCCAGCCCCGTGGCTTCTGTTATTCTAACTTATTATTTAACAATCAGCTTATATGGCTTGTTGCTTACCATAACCACATAAACACCTTTTGCTACCTGATAAGTTGCCGTCTCGCCTGCAACGCTGCCTGCAACCTTCTGTCCGTTGAGAGTGAACACCTCAACCTTCTGTCCGATAGCATTCTTTACTATGATGCAGCCGTTGCCAGCCATAACCTTCACGTCAGATGTCTGCAGGTCAGCTATACCGGTTGTTACCGATACAGTGTTAGACAGGTCTGATTCGCCAAGGTCGTAAACTGCGCTTACTGCGTAGGTTCCGTTGGCTGTGGCCTTTGCGCTGTTTGTAGCAACGAGGCTGTTAACGGCATTGTCGAGATACAGCTTGTAGCCTTTCAGCACAGGTGACTTTGCTTCTGTGTAGGCAATATTGTCTATCATGATGCCGAAGCCGTCAAGGATAGTGTGTATTGCCACATACTTAGCGTCAGCCGGGAGCGTTACCTTTACTTCCTTCCATGTACTTATTGTAGGATATTCAACCACAGTAACCTTATTGGTGAACGATTCGGGCTTGTCGTCTGTCGAAGATGTCAGAATCTCGATAGAACTTGTAGCGTCATTAGAGAGAGTCATGAACGAAATTTCTGTGCCGCCCTTAATCTCTGGTGAGATAAACCAGTCGTCGTCAGGATTGTTGTTAGGACGTCCTTCGGCGTCGGCACCATAGTTGCCCCAGTGAATCAGACACTTTTCTCCTTCATACGGAGTCCATACTGCTGCGTCGGGACATCCGGCTTCCTTAGCGCTCCATGTCATCCATGCCAGAGGCTGGTTAGCATAAGGCCAATAGTTGCCGTAATATTGTATGAATGTTGTTGACAGGTTTCCGTCTTTGTCAACAGTCTTCCATCCTGCAATCTCATTTGTGGCGAATGCCGGCAGGCTCTCGAAGTCGAGCATAACCTCGCGTCCGTCCATTGCTTCAGGTGCGGTCCATGCCAGTTCGTCGTCATTGCTGAGTGTCAGTGAGGTAGGAGCGGGCAGATTCATGTTGCGCGGGTCGAGTTCTACGTCGCTGCTAAGGTTGTTCTCTTCGTTCTGGTCGCCGTCATACAGCACTTGTGCGTTGTAGAGTATGTTCTTCTTCGCTGCTGTTATAGGCAGAGTGAACGTGAATGTGCGTGATGCTCCTGCTGCCAGGGCCTCTTCCGGATCTACTTCGTCTATGGTCATGTCGTCGACATTGAACAGTACAGAGTAGCCTGTGGCTTCGTTTGCACCCTTGTTTACAACGGTTACGCTGATTGTTGCAGTGTCGCCCACTACCGGCATGTAAGGCTGTGTTATGCCTGTCACGGCGAGGTCTTTGCCGGATGCCTCGTAGATGCTCCAGTTGTCTGCAAATATTCTTACGGCCGGGTTAGGCATATATCCATAGAGTGATATCTGTGCTTTCTTGCCGTTCAGGGCTGAGAGGTCAACAATGTGCTCCTGCCATCCGTTGTTGCCGGTAAGATTAATCTCTTCGCTGATGTCGACATAGTCTTTGCTTCCGTCAGTTGAAGCCATAACTTTAATATATGCAGTTTCAGACATTGCGTCAGAGTGGTGCAGCCAGAATGAGAACATAGGCTTCTCTGTCTTCTCGAAGTCGATTATCGGAGAGATGAAATATGCAGAGCCTTCTGATGAACCGGTGTTGAGACACAGCAGCTGTGCGCCGTCCTGTCCATATGGCTGAATCTTTGCATTGTAATAACCCGGGTCGATGGTCCATGCCTGATTGTTTATACCTGCGCCGATGAGGTATGGTGCATGGTCTACTCCGGCTTCGGCAAAGGCCTCATTGTATGGCAGTGTGTATGGTGTACCCATCACCAGTCCTGAACGCACGTAGTCAGATTCACCTTCATCGTTAGAAACTGTTACGCCGAATATATACTGGTCTTGTGCGTCAGAAGCGTCCATAATCTGTATTTCAACTTCGCTTTCGCCTGTGGTTTCGCCAAGTTTTGTATAATTTGGCCAGTCGTTCACGTCATATTTATAGATAGTATATTTGAAGTTTGCCGGATCAACATATCCTCCGTGTACGCCTTCTGTCGGATTCGTCCATGACAATACGGCAATGTTCTGTTCTTCACCCCATTTGGTTGTCAGGTCTGATATCGTTTTTGGTACGTCAGGTCCAACATATTTTGTTATGTCCATAGGTCTTCCTTCGCCATTAGCGTTGGCTGCAACGATTGAGAATGTGTTGAAGCCTTTGGCTGCCTTAACCTGCAATGTAATCTGTTCGCCTGGACGTACGTCAGTCTTGGTGGCAAGAGCATTCCCCTTAAGATCGTATATAGTTACCTTTGTGAGTTCTGAAATCTGTTTGCCGTCGATGCTCTTTGAAGGCAATGTGAACGTGAATGTTCCGCCTAAAGCACCAACTGCGTCTGGAACGAAGTTAACGGCAGATACTGTATCAGGAGCTTCTACTGAAGCGATGGCTTTCACAATGAATGTGTCAATAGATACCGGGCTGCTTCCTATTCCGTAATCATGCAGACCGAAATTGTAGTAGCCGTCTTCAGTTGGGGTGATATAATAACGTTTTGTTTCAGTACCTTCAGTTGCAAAGTTATACAGGTCGTCTATTACAATGTTCTGTGACTCAACAGTGTTACTATTGCCCATTGTCGTTTTCAGACTTGCTGTTTCATACGAAACACTCAGCTGATAAGACAGCATATATAAAGAATCGATCTTCAGGTCAAATGCGGGTGATATTATCCAGTCGTCACATCCGTTGCGACCGCTGCAAGTTAATAGTCCATAGATATTGTTGTATTGCCATGTCAGGGCTGTTCCGTCGTTGTTCAAGTTGTATATAGCCCATCCGTCGATGTCAGACATATCAGAGAATGTGTTGACATAAGGCATAGGCATATATAGTCCTGCCGTTATGCTGTTTGTTACGGTTCCGCGGTTTACGTTGCCATGGCTCTTTGCATAAATGGTATATGTGTGAGTGAGTATTTCTTTCGGCATGTCTGTGTCAACGGCAGTTGTTTCGGTTATGTCCTCGGCAATAGTCTTTCCGTCGACATTGCGTACAACTGTATATGATATGTCAGATTTGTCAAAGATACTTCCAAAGTCATCATACAATCCCTTTTCGGGAGCTTCCCATGTGATTGTTGCCTGTTGATTCTCTATTGTGAGAGTAGGATTTGCTACATCTGCAGGTGCATCGTATCCGCATACTATAGTCTTTGAGAATCTGCCTCCACTAACTTCGCTGTACAACGGATATACCTGTACTGTAACGATATGCATGCCTGAAGAAAGACCTTCCATGCTGCAGCTGACTTTGCTGCCCAATGTGGGCTGTGAGGGAACGCCTGTTGGATTTACGCTGGCTCCGTCAACATAGAAGTAAAGGCGTACTTTGTCTGATGCCCATTGCGGTATTTCAATATTTTCCCCACCATTGACAGTTGACGGTATTGTGAACGATATATTTGCGTCGTTACTGCCTTCTGCAACGGATACAACTAAGTCATTGATGTCGTCCAACTGTAATTTAGAGAAAGTCGTCTCTGCTTCTGGCCTTTTATAAAAATAGGTGAAGCCTGTAGGAGTTTTTTCTACTAATACGGTTTTACATGTATCTTCTTTTGATCCATATGGCACAAATGGACTGACTTTATAGTAAACTGTTCCGTAGTTGAAGTCATAATGGTTTACGAGCAAACTTCCTTCTGCAACGTTATATATCATTGGCTGTTGGCCATAGACATATTGATTTGGCATTTTGGTCCGGCCAATAATGGTTGTCTTGCACGTTACCGGATCTATTTTAGCCATGTAGATACTGTCGTCGGCGAGTTGTACGAATAACGAACCATAGCCAGCTACAAATCCTTTGGGATTATAGTTACCCGATGTCTTGTAAGCACGGTATGAACCTAAGAAACCAACTCGCTGAAGGCGGCATGTTGCCGTGTCTAATATATTAAGATAGTAGTCTGTTCCGCCGTATCCCTGATATCTAACGTTTTCCATTGAAATTGCGAAAACAACGTCACGTTGATCGTCGTAGGACATCATGTATGGCACATAGCTTGAGTTGCCGTTAGCGTTGGTAAATGTCTTTTTGCTCAGCAATTCAAGAGTGTTGGCATCATATACAGTTCTGACTATTGTGTTATAGTTGCCTGTGGCACCATCTTGAATAGGCAAGAAACAATACAATTTGCCTTTTGCCGTATATGAATAAGGCGAAAGTCCTGAATCTGACGACACGGTGTCGCAGGCAAATGGTGTAAGATTAAAGTTTACCATGCCGCCTGTTGCATTTCCGTTTTCATCTAATCCGGCTCCGGCGTTGAATCCTGTATATGTATATAGGATTTCGCTTTCTGCCTTGGCAGATGTCTTGTATGGTATTGGTGCAATTAATGTAGGTACGTTACCTTTTTCTTTTATAAATCTTGAGTAGATTGTTTTTTCATCAAAAGTCTGTAATGGCCACGGACTCTTATAGTCTGTTGACATGCTTTCTGCTTTAGCTTTGGCCGGTTCTGCCTTCTGCATTTGTCCGGCATTGCTTTTTGCCGCTTTGTTCGTTTCAGGCAGTTTCATTACTACCTGTGCCTCTGTCGATGTCCAACAGAACAACAATGCCGCTGAAGCTACAAAATAATGGATAATTCTTTTCATAAGCATTATATTTATATTTGTTAAACTTAAAACGCTTGACAAAAATATTATTTTATCTATAAAAAACATGATTTTATGTTCCGACTTGTTTTTAAATTCTTGAATTTAAATAAAAAACCTAACAAAAACGGCTTGAAATGTATATTTATGTTATCAATATAGACTTTTTATGGGCGTTACTTCAATTTGTTATTGTTTTGTCTTTTTTTCACGTTTAAGTAATATTATTTTGTATCTTTGCATGAGTTAATCTGTATCACGGCTCAAGATTCAGGTATGCCTGATGATTCTGCTGAAAAATTTAGTACCCCCTTTTATTAATAAATATTATTCTTGATGAAATTACAAGTCTTGTTGCTGTTGTTGTTTTCTTTTGTCTTTACGTTGCCGTCTTTTGCTTCTAAAGAAAAGTCGGACAGCGCAGTTGTTCTGAAGACTAAAGGAGATGTGTTCTATTCTACCGGACGTTTTCCTGAAGCCTTGGATTATTATACAAGGGCACTTGACAAAGCCGAAAATGAAAAGAACAATCGGGTATATAATGCATGTATCGGTTGTATCGGAAATATATATGCAAGCATAGGCGACTATAACCGATGTCTGCATTATTATCAGCGAGGGTATAAGGCTGCCGTGAAGGCAGAAGATGTAGATCTTCAGTTTAAGTTCTTGTCTAATATTGTCGTGTGCTATTGTTTCATGAAAGATATTAAGAGGGCAAAGGCTTCTTTTAATGTTATGATGAGGCTGCCCGTACAGGACCAGCAGCTAAGGCAGTATTATTGTCTTAATAATCAGGGATTCATAGCTCAGACGGCAGGAGACTATGCTATGGCTGAGTATTATTATAAGGAAACGTATGCTTTTGCAAAGGAGCGTAATATGCCGCTTATGTATGTTCAGGCACCGTATATGGAACTTGGAAATATTGCGCTGAAACGTAAAGATGCAAAAACAGCAATTGCATATTTTAAGGAATGTCGTGAGATGGCATTAAAGATAGATAACTCAGACAAAATGTCGAGAGTGTATAAAAGTCTCAGTGAGGCTTATGCCAGTGCGGGACAGGCTGATTCGGCAGCCAAATATAAGGCAATGTATCTTGAATTGTCTGACTCGGTATTCAACAAGAGTCAGTTTTACATCTCTGGCAGCAAGCTGTTTAAATATGAAAATGCCGTAAATCAGAAGCTCATCGACTCGCTTACAACGCGCAACACCACGCAGCTTGTGGTTATCATCGTGTTTGTCATCATGCTTATTGTGCTTACCGTGCTGTATCGTATGCTGAGGCTGAAGAACCGCAAGCTTACCGACGCACAGATACTGCTTGTAAGTAAGAACGAGGAACTGATGAAGTCTGACAAGCAGAGCCGCCTGTTGCTCGAGCAATATGCAAAAGCTGTAAATACTGTACACGAGGACGGTGTGCCCGATGTTGCCGGTGAGGCAGGGCAGGAGAGTGCCGTTGACATTGAAGGCGAGGCTGAAGATGCAGACGGAAAGACCGACGACGCTGATAAGAAAGAGCGCACGGCCGTAGCGCTGCTGAGCGAAGAGCAGAAGAACCTGCTGCTGAACAAGATTAACACCGTGATGGCAGACATGAGCGTGATATCGCGCTCCGACTTCAACCTCAACATGCTTGCGCAGATGGTTGGCTCTAACACCAAATATGTTTCGTGGGCTATTAATGATGTCTACGGCAAGAACTTCCGACAGTTTCTCAGTGAATACCGCATACGCGAGGCGTGCCGTCGTCTCTCGGACAAGGAGCATTACGGCAACATGACGCTGCAGGCCATATATGAGGAACTGGGCTACAACTCGGCAGCAAGCTTCATACAGGCTTTCAAAAAGGTGAACGGAATGACGCCTTCTACCTATCAGCGCCTTATGACCAACAAGCCTGACGATGAGGCCTGATGCTGTTATCTCTTTTTGGCGCAGACCGCATATCTTATGTCTTTGACTAAGGCTTGAGTTGTTGTGATATTTGCCAGATCTTTAAGCCTGTTTGAAAAATACCATAAAAATCGTAACATTTTTATGGCGTTTATATTTCGGATTAAATATTTATGTCCTATTACAACGAGTACCGTTAAGTAAATGTCATGACTTTGCTTTCAGACTGTTAATGGCCCGTTTATGTGTCAAAAGTGGCCCACTTTTTATACGTAAACGGGCCACTTTTTATGCAAAAACCGACCGCTTATTTTCTTTATTTTGCAGTCATTAAAGTGTGGGGATGTGTCGCTAAGTGAAGAGCAGGCGCTGTGCTTAATGAAAAATGTCTTGCGAAAGTGAAAAGGTAAAACTGAAAAATCCAAATGCGTAGTGATTGATAAGAATACACAAGACTAATGTTCTGTCGGATATGCTATCCGACAGCATTAGATATTAGGATCTGTGATCCGAAACTCCTACTTATTAATCAAAAATAGGAAGCAAGCGGATTAAAATCCTTATACTCTATTCCGGCAGATTAATTCTATTGATTGTTGGCTGCGCTCGGCATAACCAAATATAATTTGCTTCTGCTCTCGCTTGTACGACAATTGCAAATCAGCCGGTAATTAGTCTTGCTGCTACATATCCGATGGCAAGAGAAAAGCATTTGTCTTTTTTCGCTGCGCTCAAGGAAACTTTTGGTGCAAGTAGATGATGTCTGTATAAAAATATAGGGACGGGCAAAAAATGCCCGTCCCTTTATTTTTTATCTTTTCCTACTGACTGTTCAGTCGGAATGTTGTTACTTGTTGTCCTCGATAAGGTTTTCGCCTGTCATGTCAGACGGCTGCTCCAGACCCATGATGTGGAGGATTGAAGGAGCAACGTCGGCCAGACGGCCGTCCTTTACGGTTGCGCTGTTGTTGTCTGTAACGTAGATGAACGGAACAGGGTTCAGCGAGTGAGCTGTGTTAGGTGTGCCGTCCTCGTTGATGGCGTTGTCGGCATTTCCGTGGTCAGCTATGATGATTGCCTCATATCCGTTGGCCTTGGCAGCCTCGATAACGTCCTTTACGCAGTTGTCTACGGCGTGAACAGCCTTGGCAATGGCGTAGTAAACGCCGGTGTGGCCTACCATGTCGCCGTTGGCAAAGTTGACAACGATGAAGTCATACTCCTGAGTGTTGATGGCGCCAACCAGCTTGTCCTTAACCTCGTATGCGCTCATCTCAGGCTTCAGGTCGTATGTTGCAACCTTTGGAGAAGGAACCAGGATGCGGTCCTCGCCCTCGAATGCAGCCTCACGTCCGCCGTTGAAGAAGAATGTTACGTGAGCATACTTCTCTGTCTCGGCTGTGTGCAGCTGTTTCTTGCCCTGCTTGCTCAGATATTCGCCCAGGGTGTCCTGTACGTTCTCTTTCGGGAAGAGGATGTGAACGCCCTCGAACGATGCGTCATACGGAGTCATGCAGTAATACTGCAGATTCTTTATTGTGTGCATGCCTTCCTCCGGCATGTCCTGCTGTGTGAGCACCTGTGTAAGCTCTTTTGCGCGGTCGTTGCGGAAGTTGATGAAGATAACAACGTCGCCCTCCTGTATCGTGCCGTCAACGCCGGCGTTGCTTATAGGCTTGATAAACTCGTCGGTAACGCCCTCGGCGTAGCTCTCTTCCATGGCCTTAACCATGTCGGTAGCCTTCTTGCCCTTGCCTTCAACGATAAGGTCGTAAGCCTCCTTTACGCGGTTCCAGCGCTTGTCGCGGTCCATTGCGTAGAAGCGTCCTACGATGCTTGCTATGTGGGCGTCGTTCTTCTCGCACTGCTCTGTCAGCTCCTTGATGAATCCGGCACCGCTCTTCGGGTCGGTGTCGCGTCCGTCCATGAAGCAGTGAACGTATGTATTCTTCAGTCCGTATTCTTTTGATATCTCGATGAGCTTGAACAGGTGGTCGAGTGAAGAGTGTACACCGCCGTTGCTGGTCAGACCCATCAGGTGCAGCTTCTTGCCGTTGTCGCGGGCATAGCTGTATGCGTTAACTATTTCGGGGTTGTTAAGTATTGAGCCGTCCTTGCATGCGCGGTTAATCTTAACCAAGTCTTGATAAACGATGCGTCCTGCTCCGATGTTGAGGTGTCCCACCTCAGAGTTACCCATTTGTCCGTCAGGCAAACCTACATCCTCGCCTGAAGCCTGCAGCTGTGAGTGAGGGCTTACGGCGTAAAGATAATCCAAATAAGGCGTCGGTGTGTTGAAAATTACGTCTCCTGCGCCATGCTTTCCGATACCCCATCCGTCGAGTATCATCAATAATGCTTTTTTTGCCATAGTTTATATTATATAATGTAAGAATTCCGGCGCAAAGTTACTAAGTTTGTCGTTAACAGCAAAATGCGTAAAGAGGTTTTTTGAAAATTCACAATTTACAATTGGCAAATGCTGAATTTTGTTTCATAATTCACTGCGCGTAACTTGGTCCGTCCATCCTCATTACAATTATTGTATGTTTGTTGCCATACCGATCCGTAAGGCAGTATCCGTATCAGTTATTTTATTATGTTTCAAATGTATGCCTTTTCTTGTCATGCGCGTATATTTTATTCTTTTATATGTCTGTCGGCAAAAACAAAATTTTATATTTGCATCTGGCAGACGTGCAGTGAGGCATGGGCGTGCCTGCCATGATGGAAGCAGGTGCTGACAAGAAGAAATTTAAAAAACAAAAACATACAAATATTATGAAAACATTTTTAGCATTAATTACGGCTGGTCTGATGGGTGCAACGTGTGCCTGTGCGCAAGAAGTAGCCGGCTCGGAATGCTGTAGGCGTGGCACGAAGGACAACGTCCAGGCAGTGAGAACATTCACGAACACAGGCAATCCGCTTGTGAAAGACAAGTTTACAGCCGACCCTGCCCCTATGGTTCATGACGGCAGGCTGTATCTCTATGTAGGCCATGATGAGTATTACGACGGTCAGGACACGGCTTCAGGCGGAAAAGAGTTTAACATAACCGAGTGGCTCTGTTATTCTACAGCTGACATGCAGACATGGACAGACCATGGCGCTGTGCTCAGTCCTGCCGACTTCAGCTGGGCTGTAGGCGAGGCATGGGCGTCACAGGTTATAGAGAAAGACGGCAAGTTTTATTTCTTTACCACGGTGCAGGCCGGTGCGCCATATACGGGCAAGGCTGTTGGAGTGGCTGTTGGCGACTCGCCTATAGGTCCGTTCAAGGATGCGATAGGCAAGCCGCTGGTGTGCGACACGATGACGTCAAACGGCGAGCGCGGCTGGTGGAATGACATCGACCCAACGGTGCTTGTAGACGATAAGGGCCAGGCATGGCTCTGCTGGGGCAACGGCACGTGCTTCATGGCAAAGCTGAAGCCCGGCATGACAGAGCTTGACGGCGAAATACAGGTGATTGATCTTCCGAAATACATGGAAGGTCCGTGGCTGCACAAGCGAGGCGATATGTATTACCTGACCTACGCCTCTGACGGTGGCGGTAAGGAAGCCATTTCGTATGCCACGGCGCCTGATGTGGCCGGCCCTTGGACATACCGCGGCGAACTGACCGGTCCGGCAGAAAACAGCTACACCATACATCCCGGCATAATAGAGTTCAACGGCCGCTGGTATTTGTTCTATCACAATGCCGTATTGACATTAGACGGCCACCGCGGTGCCATAGGCCGCCGCAGCGTCTGTGTAGACGAGCTGCACTATAATTCAGACGGAACGATGAAGCATGTTGAACAGACAAAGACTGGTGTATGCGCAGGCAGGTAAGGGGGGCTAATGTCACCCTTGGTGCCTTGTGGCGAACATATCAGTTTTATCAAATAATATGCTTTTGAGCGCCTGGACGCCAGCTTGACTTATAGTTATTATCAGGTCTTGTCTTGAAAAATAATTCCAGCCGGTTATTAGAAATTGTAATAAAACAATAGCAAGCCCAAGAAATTCATTATTGATATTTCGAGGCTTGCTATTGTGTAAAAGAATGTATTGTATGGTTTTAAAATTTATGGTATAATCAATTTTCTTGCTTCAGCATATCCGTCGTCGTAAGTTATACGTTGTATGATAATGCCTTTGGCTGTTCCTGATATCTTCCTGCCTGACAGATCGTAGAAAGATACGGATGCAATCTTTCTGGTGGCTGAAGATTCAAAATTTTTGATGCCGGTGCCTATTGTCGTGGTAACTTGTATATCTGCAGATGGTAGAGAACTCTTCAGCTCCTCTGTGGATAATGCCTGTACGTTGTAAATATAAGTACGGTTGGCGGTAAGTCCATCTACCATATAGCTGGTTCCGCTGATACTGTCAACAGACCATTCCTGAGGACCTGCATTCCATACATCATCCTTTCCTATAGAATCTTTCAGTATGCGCAGGTCGTTGAAATATGCGCGTTCTTTGTTGGTCTCAATGACAAAGTAGGCCTTTTGCGGAACGTTTTTGAAGAAAATGACAACCTCGCTTTCGGTTTTATTGGCCTTCAGACTATGCTTTTGTATAGTGGCCTGTGTGTCAGGATCGGTCAGACTTATAGTGTAACTTACGGTTTTGCCCGGATACGACACGGCATTGAATGCCATCGTCGCGTAACCGTTACAGTCAGCAAACTCGAACACGGGAGATCTGAGCATACCATTTTGCCCATAGAAACCCACCTGCATATATCCGCCTGACTGGTAAATCTTTGATCCGTACCACCCTTGCTGGGCCATGTAGCTGTCAAGGTCTTCGCCTATGTCTGTTATGTCAGATTTTGGGTATTCGCCACTGGTCATAAGCGAGAAGTCTTCATCGGTGATGACAGGATTGATGGAGTCGGGCAGTATCTCGCGCAGGTTGAGCCTGTAGCTTTCAGCTTCTTCAACTTCCTGCCAGTTAGCCACGAAGGACGATGATGTTATATCAGAGGCTTCTTCTGCAACAGGGCGTTTCAGACGGTCTTTCATGAACGAGAATGAAATCACGCCATTATTGTCAGTTATGTTAGTTACTCCTTTTTCAGTTGGCGTTCCATCCCATGACAGCGAACTTGGTGATGAGTAGTCTGTAAACATGTTATTTGTGGCAATGGGGTAGAGGTCGCTTTCCGTTGTGATACCCTGTGTTCCGTCCGCTTCAACAAGGTCATATCGCTGTATTGTTCCGCTGTTGACATAGTTGCCGTCCCATGCAGACTGGTCGTATGCAACATGGAAAATCATAAGTCCGCGTCCGGGAAGGTAAGCATCCCAGCCTTTTTGCTGTCTGTTCTCTAATGTGAAGAATTCGTTTTCATCAGCCGTGCTTATCTTGTATGCCACGTTGTTTTGGGTAAGTTCGTCCAATGTAACAAGGTCTGCAGGAGTGTCGAGTTCAACGAAGTCGAGCCATCCTACGGTGAAACGTTCAAAAGCCGAATAGGCAGGGGGAGTGTGTGACTCATTGTTATAGTTGCCGGTGTCCATGACATCCCATACGCCGAGCTGTACCATCTGCTGGTTTCGTGTGTTATATGCGTCAGGAAGACCGAGTACGTGGCTGAATTCGTGGCAGAATGTGCCGATGCCTTCAAGCTGTGTTCCCGATACATATTTAAGTTCGCTTGAGCATGCATAACGTTGAACTTGCTTGCCGTTGACATTACAGCTTATACCTAGTGATACAAGGTTTGAGGCATGTGGCCATATAGTATTGCTCGATGCTCCGTAGCTTTCTGCATATCCGGCATAAATAATGTAGACAAAGTCTACAATACCGTCGTCATTATAGTCGTATTTTGTGAAGTCAACTCCAAGTTCTTCGCTGGCATATTCACAGGCTTCTTTTACCATCAGTCCGGGTTTGGAGTCTTGTCCGTAGCTGTCGTTGGCACCATAGTACATCATGCTTTTCTTCAGCTTGATTGGTCCAAAGACGTCGAAATCAGGAGTAAACTTGCCCATCGATTGTGATATGAAGTAGTCGCGTGCGCTTCCTGTAGCCCCGTTGAGGCTGAAGCCTTCCTCGTTCATTACAGAATGGAACAGTTTGCTGTCATGTCCCTCCTGCATAGAGTTGTCGGCAAATTCAACAAGCAGAATCACTCCTTTAAGATTGCCGGTTGTCGGGAATGTCGGTCCTGGCAGTCTCTGCATGGGCGCTTTACGCATTACGTTCTCATCGTAAGCTTTGTTGAAGTCTGCTGTGCCTATGGCTTTCAGCCGCTCTACCTCTGCAGCCTGTCGCATGTCAGGATTATGTGCTATCATGCCCATAACGGGTGTGCCGTCTTCAGATATTGACTCTACATAACGCATTACGCCATTGGCATCAGCCTTTATCATGTGGCCGTCTGTTGTTGTGAATGCATGGAAACGTTCGTCGCCGACAATGCGGTATGTAAGCACGCTTCCGTCCGGTTGTGTTATTTTCAGCAGTCCGGGATAGGCTGGTACGGCGTTTGCTGTTGCCACGGCAAACAGAAATGATGCGATGGCTATAAAAATATTTGGTATTTTCATATTCAATATATTAATTTTGTTGTGTAAATTGCCTGTCTGTCGTTGTATA
This sequence comes from Xylanibacter sp., assembly GCF_057607445.1. Classification (NCBI taxonomy): domain Bacteria; kingdom Pseudomonadati; phylum Bacteroidota; class Bacteroidia; order Bacteroidales; family Prevotellaceae; genus Xylanibacter; species Xylanibacter sp. The sequence goes on from NZ_DBLZAX010000003.1 coordinate 217,490, forward strand.
CCTTTACTATGCATAGTCCTTTGCCTGACAAACTTATGCGTGCAGAGCCATTGACTAGTGCTTTTGACATGAGACACATGCCGGATGCATTATATATACATACCTTCATATCCTTGTTTTCAGCATTGCCGGCAATAATCTCTATGGTGTTGCTGATGCGTGAAATGCCGATGTCGTAGTTTGCATCGGTCGTGACAGATGAAATGCCGTCAGTATCATCAGAAGCAATAGGAACGATGCTCATGGCGTTTTGTATGTAACCTGAGGCTCTGTCAATAATCTGGCCTATGACATGTATGTTCTTCTTGTTTTTTACTGTGGGGGGTACGGGTATTGTGCTTGTTGTTTCATATTCTTTACCGGCCTCCATGTCTTCAGAACTGCATGGGTCGCCAGAATAACAGCTGTAAATGGCACGTGCCAGGTCGTTGAAGCAGACGTCGGTAGTTATTGACTCCTTGTTCTCCCATCCGGCCATCTCGCCGTTTTTGCCGTCAGCATAATAGTTGGTCTGCGGATATCCGGTGACGGAGTCTTCTGTTATTGTGTAGGCGATATTGTATTGCGGTGATTTGATGTCAATGTCAGAATAGTAAACAGAGCGGAGTGTTATGGCTGTGCTGTCCTCATTCCATTCACCAGTCAGGCTGTAGGCTATTGGGCTGTCTGACGAAGTCTCCATGTTGAAAAGATTCTGTATGTCATAATAAGGGTCGCCAGACAATTTGCGGTTTAGACTGCATGATGGCGCACCTGTACAAGAACTGATGAATGGCTTGTAGCTGTATTCTTGCTTCTCGTCAATCTCTAATGGGTCTCCTCCGTGTACGCTGACTGCTATGAATTGCTCGGGATATTTTTCTTTCATCATTTCCAGACCTACTAGGCCTCGAGGACACCATCCACACCATGTACCTGTATATTCCTCGCATACCACACGCTTCATGAATGCCTTGTTGCGTACCGTAAGTATCGCAGTGGCTGTGTTGTTTGCAGAATAGGCATCTGCCTGTCCGTTCACTTTGTCAATGGTGATACGGATGTCGTGTGTACCCGGACTATTGGCCGGAACCTCGAATGATATAGTGTCACTTTCGTTTGTTGACAAACTTTTGTTTACGGTGATGGTTTCAGGTTCTCCGTCATAGCTGCATATTGCTGTGTATGAGTTGATGTCATTAGCTCCAACGTTGCGCACCGCCACGCTGAATGTAGCGGTTGAGGCGTCGTAGGATGCTGTTTGGTCGCTCATCTTTCCGATGAGCATTTCGTTTTGCGGCATGTCTTCGCCTTCAACAACTGCCTGTATGCATATAGATCCGCCGGTTGTCGTCCATTTGTTCTTGCTGTTATAATAAACAACATCGGCATCAGTATGCTTTTCTGAGCTGTATCCCACACCTTCTGATTTGGCGAAAGATGCTTTATATCCGATGGCAATGTCGTCTGTTCCGTTGATTGCAAACGGAGTGTCAAGTGTAATTTCATTCCAACCGGCCTTCAGGTTGTCGAGCTTTTGCCTGTATATATACGTATTTTCTTGCGGCTTCTGCTTGATATAGAGATATACGTTTGTACCTTCAGAGCACACGCCTATGCGTATTTTGGTTATACTGTTGCCTTTGTATGGGCTTACAAATGTGGCCGGAAACGTTACGTAAGGCGTTACCACGGCTGAGGCATCACCCCATCCGTTGTCAATCTCCGGGCCATAGCGCATAACCACCTGACCATATGTGCTGCAGACAGACAGCATGGCTAATAACGAAGTAATAATGTTTCTGATCATAGACATCTTTTTAAGATTTAACAAAACAAGGACAGCCTCCGTATGAAACGGAAGTTGTCCTTGATGATAATGGCTATGTTATTTTACGACAATCTTGAATGTCTTGTTGCCGACCTTAACAAGGTAAACACCATGCTGCATGCTGACGGTAGTGCTGTCTTCAGCCTTGCAGCTGAACGTCTGGAGTCCGGCAAGTGTATATACGTTTACAGTGTAGCCTTTAGCTCCATTGATGACGATGGCATTGTCGATAGCGTATACCTTTATGCCCTGTTCGGCAGTTGAAGCATCGATGCCGCTGCCAATGCTGCTCTCATAGCTGTTAGAATAGTTAGACTCACCTTCTTTCCATACGGCTGTAACATTGTAGACATGAGTGCCTTCGCCAGGATTGCTGTCGGTGTAAGTCTGTCCTGTAACATTGCTTGCTATCAGCTGGTTGTCGCGGTATACATTATATCCCGTGAGAGTTATTTCTGATGTAGAACCGTAGAGCGGGGTGTATGTGATGTCGTCAAGCAGTGCCACGGTGTAAGAACCCTTGCTGCAGCTGCGGATGGCGAAGTATTTAGCATCTGCCGGTAATGTGTATTCGAACAATACCCAGTCTGTTCCTGAAACGATAGAATCGCGGTCGAATGCTATGAAGTTTTCAGGCTCCTGGTCTGTTGTTGAGTACATCATCTCGAATACCTGAGGATCAGAACCTTCGTTAGGCATCCTATAGTAGAACGACACGTCTGTTCCGCCTATGACGTCTGAAGAAATCAACCAGTCGTCGTTTGGCAATGTTGTTGAAACTCCGTCTGATGCAGCCCAGCAAGTGAGATACTTGTCACCAGAGTGAGGAGTAAGAACCTCAAACTTGTCGAGCGTGAATCCTGCCTCAACAGGAGCCCATACCTGCCATGCCTTAGCCTCGAATGCGTGTGATATGGTCGGACCTCCGAAGTATACAGTAGGTGTTCCGTCGCCGTCGTATGTCTTCCAGTCACCTATTCCTTCAATGATGAATGACTCGTATCCTTCAAAGTCGTCAGTTACTTTGTCTGCAATTTCTGATTTTGCAGGTTTCTCCCAGTTAAGGGTTACGCTGTTTCCGCTTGTAGAACCTGTAAGATTCTCTGCTACCGGCAGGTTAGAGCCGTGAACATACAGGCGTACTGTAGATGTAGAATCATTGTCTGTGTATGTGTCAGGTTCGTATTCAATGGCTGCACGGTATATGTATGTCTTTGTAGCCTCGGCCTTTGTGGTATTTATTTCGAATGCCACTTGTGCCATAGCGTTCTGAGTTATAGTTTCGCCTTGTTTTGTATCTATAACTTCGTTGTCACGCAGCAATACAACTTTGTATCCTTCAGCTTTGTTTGTGCCGTAGTTTGCTACGCCCACATTGACAGTTGTGCTTTCTCCAGCCTCAATTCTCTTTTCGTCTATTGATATCGACGTTAATGCAAGGTCGTTTTCTGTGCTTTCGTCAATGCTGATGGCGTCTACATAGATAGAGGCACTCGCGTCTGCTGCATAAGCACCGAAAGCAATCTGGATGTTGTCGGCGTCAGTGCGAAGAGGAACAGAATAGCGTACCCATCCTGTTGCGCCATTGTTATAAGCCACGTTTGCAGAGTTCTCCCAACCCTCGTCATCATAGTTTGTATATACCTTGAGTGTAAGGTCTTCAGGCTCAGCCTCAAATCCGTGATACATAAAGAATGACAGTTCGGGACTTTCTGAACCATTAAGAGAGATACGCGGACCTGTAATCACCTGGTCGTTAGAATCTTCTGCGACGTATGAGAACTGAAGCATACCTTCGTCTCCGTCGTAAGGTTTAACTGCGATGCCTGAGCCAGTGCTCATATTCCATGCATAATTATATGATGTTGCATAGAGTGTCCATGGATCCTTGCTTGCAAATCCGTATGCAAACGATTCATCGTAAGGACGTTCGTAAGGTTCACCGAGCACGATGCCGACTCCTGTACCTTCAGATGTTCCGGCGCTGTTTACTGCAACGAGCAGGTAGTCAACATACTGCTGCTGTGCACCATACAACGGTGAGAATGTCTCGTCTGTAACTGTCAGGTCAGATGTATAGTCTGTAACAGGTTCCCATGGGTTTGTCCAGTTGTATTCATTATAGCGGCATAATACATATTGTACGTCGTCAGGATTTACGTAGCCTCCGTGGAGTCCTTCTTCTGTAACCTTGTCCCATGTCAGAACGGCCTTGTTGTTCTCGTTCATCTTGACTTTAAGGTTGGCTACATTAGCAGGCATGTCGAGTCCTACCCAGTTGGTTATGACAGCCTCTTTGCCCTGGCCTGATGTGTTGAACGGAACGATGCGGTATGTTACGTTGCCTTGCTCAACATCAGTGTCTGTCCAGGTGAGAGTCTCGCCTGCCTTAGGTGTTTCAAACACGTGTGCCGGCTTATTGCTGCCGTTGCGGTATACGTTGATGTATGCTATATCGCTGAGTGTTTCGCCTTTGTATGTCTTTGTAGGAGCTGCGAATGTCAGAGTGTTGTTCAGTGCACCCTTTTCTCCTGCGGTAACTTTTACATCTGTAACGCAGTCCGGACCTTCGAATGTAGAGTAAACGTCGAGCGAGATGTTGTCCATGCTGATGTTTACGCTTTGTGCGGGCGAGTCACCATGGAACAATAAATTATATAAGCCATCTTCTGGAACATTGAAAATTACTTCATATTTATTCTTGTCTGCTACAATGTCGAGTGATGCTATTTTTGTTTCATTTCCGGTGACTTCTTGTTTGTTTCCCAACAATATTGTCATGTGTTCTATGGCCATCCATTGATCGTATGTATCAAATGTGAGTCTATAGTCTGTATTTTTCTTGAGACTTATTGAAGGAGAAATCAGGTAGTCGTCATTTCCGTTGCCTTCATATATGCCTGTGTCAACGTCTGCAGTTCCATTACCTGTTAAGTAGGCATATCCGCTTTCTACGCCAGAGGGGAACATGAACGACCATGTATGTGTGTCGTTGTTGGCATCGATGACCTTGAATGAGTCGAAGTCTGCCTGTGTGTCAAATGTTTCTATGTATGGCGTGAACCATGTTGAACCGGCTGTCACCTTGTTAGATGTGGCTGTCTCTCCTTCACGGTTGTCTGAGCAGGCTGTTACTGTGTAGTAGTAGCGGGCATGTGCCTCAGGTACGCTTTCGCTGAACGTTGTTTCTTTCAGGCCTTCGGCAACAACAGTCTCGTCAGGATAGCGTACAACTTTGTAGTTTATAGAGTTGTTGTCTACTGGACCGCCGTTTACAGATGTCGTCGGTGCGTTCCAGGTCAGAACAACTGTTTTTCCGTCATCTATTGAAAGAGAAAGATTGGTTACGGCGCTCGGTACATCCTGACCTACGAAAGTCTGTAAGCGACGTTCGGGTGAGTTGCCGGCTGCATTTGACAATATGATACTTACGGTATGTTTCCCTTCGGAAAGATTCAGGTCGATAGCTGCATTGCCTCCGGCATTCACTTTGGTTTCTGTCGCATCGCCTCCGTCAACAGATATCTTGGCGGTCAGTTCTCCTGACAATGTCTCGTCTGATGTGTATGTCTTTGTAGGTGCTGTGAAGTACAGTTTCCCGTCTGCATAGCTTATCTTTGTTGGGGCGCCTGGTGCTTTGGCTTCACTATACGGTATGTATAGTCCCAGAAAATGCTCGTCTCCAGGCAGGTCTGCGATTTTTGTAGTGTGTGCCGTATTTAGGTCAATAGTGTAAAGTGCAGATTCCTTTGTGTTGTTGTTTACTCCAATCCAATAGACTTTTCCTGTTGCAGGGTCACACACGGCAGACATCTGGTCGGCTGTCAGTGCATGTGGAACATCCAGTTCGCCGACTTCTGTTGGTGTACCGTTCTCCTTATTGATCTTATACAGTTTCTTGTCGTTGAACGCTATTCCGTACAGCTGTCCTGCATTGTCGACAAAAAGAGTTTGGATAAATAGGTTGACTTGTCCTATGTTCTTTGTCTCCATGGTGTTCAGGTCGATGGAGATGAGCGGTTTGCCGTCGCCCCACGACATGGTGTATGCTTTATCCGTTGTAGGATCATAGACACCAATCTGTCTTAGATACATCTCCATGGTAGGATCTTTTTCTGCCAACATTTTTGTGCCTAATTCTTGCCATGTCTCTGCATCGTATGTAGTGATGGATGTATTGGTCAGTCCATCTTCATCCATGGCGCTGTTCAGGGCATAGAATTTACCTTTGGCATAAAATGCGGCCATAGGTCTTGGTATCTCTATAGAAGATTCGTCTGTATAGTTTATGACAGGTGCTGCCTGAAAAGAGTATACTTTGCTTGCTAATGGAGATAACGTTTGCCAAGTTCCGTCTGAATAATTAAGGCCATAGAGAATAAGACTGTCTGCCACGTTGGCCTGAGCTGCAATACGTTCTGTCTTGTTCTCTTTTGCTCGCGCTTTATTAATAGATGTAGTGATATTTCTGGCATTTTTTAGATGGTTGTAGACATCCTTTGGTGCCACGTTGAATTTGTTTGAAGGATTTAGCTTGAATGTTGTGCTTCCCCTTTTTGCCTTACTTACTTGCACCTTTTCTGAGGTTGGTGCTACTTGTTTTTGCATAGTCTTGTTAAGCGACTGCGCCATTGTCGGGCTTGCCGTCAGCGAACTAAGCAACATTAATTGTATTAGTTTCACATTCATAAGCATTACCATTTTATGGGTTAATATTCGTGATGCATCATATTGCAAAAATACAAATTCATATATTAGAAAGGGCTTTTTGTGAAGGTGACAAAAGGGTGACAAATATGTTAAAACGTTGCATTTTATGATATTTAGGCCTAATTCTGTTCTTTTTTTATAGTTTAAGGTCTTTGCTGGTGAAGTTTTGTTATTAAATCACTGTGATGTCATTGTTTTGTTTTGTAGCATTATTGTAAGTTCATAAGTTCGTTTCATTCCCTTTTTTGTGAGTAATTTGTGATGTCTTTCTCTTATAAATTATGTAGATAATAAGAATACTGATATATCTTTTTATTTTGTATGTGCTGGTTCTTTGTCCGTTTCTTGCAAGACCATAAGGTCATGGCAGCAAAGAAACTTGAGAAATGACTTTTGCAGAGTGTCGTTAAGCGAACAACGGCATGAATGAAAAGGTTGAAATGGCTGTAATGTGGATTAATTACTTATTAATATTATGTTTTATAAAATATCCTTATTGTTTGCGTATAATAAATAGGCCACTTTTCATGCAAAAGTGGCCCGTTTACGACACGTAAACGGGCCATTAACAGTCTGGAACTAAAATTGATGCTTATCTTAATAATTGACTCTGCTATGGCATAGAAATATTTAGAATGTAGTTGAAATATGTCTAAAATGTTACTGTTTTTTTAGACCTTGTATGTGCAGACATGTCCTGACGATAAATCATGTCATAAGATATTGTCACTGAACATATTCCTTGCTATGAAATTTTACATTTTGATGATATAGTTATATAATTCTGCAGAACTCTCAATTCCAAGTTTTTTGCTTATTCTTATCTTTCTGCGTTTGCATGATTCCGGATTGATGTTTGTCAGTGACGCTATGTCTTTTGTAGACATGTTCATGCGTATGTATGACAGAAAGCGTATGTCTGATGATGACAGGTCTGGATGCATCTCCTTGAGTGTCCGTATAAAGTCTGGATTTGCAGATTCAAAGTTTATGATAAAGTTATCCCGCTCGTTGCTTGTCTTGAGCAGCTGTTTAAGGTGTTGCACTAGTGTCTGAACGCCGGTTATGCCTTGCACCTCCTTTATGTCGGTGAGATGTTTGAGAAGATCTCCTATGAGCTCATTGCGTGATGATATGAACATATTGGTTATAGACAGTTCCTTTTGTTTTTGTTCCAAAGAATGTTTCATTATCTCCTGACGATAGTGTGCTTCCATTTCTACCGATTTTGCCTGTTCCTCAGCCAGTCTCTTTTCATGTTGCTCTTTTTCCAGCTGTAGTTCCATCATTTTATGTTGATTTCTGCTTTTTATACGTTGGTTGCGCATCATTATTACGGCTATTGTTATAAGCAGTACAAGTATGCACATCACAAGTATTAATGTATAATGGCGTTGTTGCATGCGGGCAAGTTGTTTGTCCATGTCTGCCTTAAATTTCATTATCTCAATTTTAATCTTGCTGTTTTCTGTAAGCTGACGGTTAGTCACAGTTGTTATGGAGTCGTTATAGACTATTACTGAGTCCATGTAGTTTAATGCATGCCTGTAGTTGCCAGTTGCTTTATATAATTTTGCAACAGACTCAAATAAATATGGCTTGTTCTTTAGTCCAGTCTGGTCTTCAGCCTGTTTAATGCAGTTGTATGCTTTTAAGTATTCTTTCCGTTCGGTGTATATGTTTATAAGGTATATAAGAACAATACTTTTATTATCTTTGTCTGCATATTTATCGTTGAGCAGCTCTTCGGCAATGTTGATAACGTTATCATATTTTTTCTGCAAGAACATAGTTTCTGCCTCCACAGCTAATGACCTTGATCTTTTTTTGTAGTTTCTTTTCTCATACGTCTGTGCTTCTTTTATATATTTTATTGCCTCATTGAATTTTTTCTCCTTGTTGGCTATAAGTGCCATGTCCAAAGCGCAGGTATATGACAGGGAAGAGTCTTTATTGCTTGTAGCCGTAGTGTAGCATTTATATGCTATTTCTCTTGCCTTTTTATAATTTCTTTCTTCAAAATATACGCCTGCTATGCCATTGAGGATGTTTGCTTCTTTGTGCCAGTCTAATTTGTTTTTTTTGCATATACTGTAAGCTTCGTAAAAGTTTTTCAATGCTTCTCCATTTTCTGAGATCACAAAATAGCAGACACCGATGTTGTATGTTGAGAGGCATATGTCTTGTGGACTATTTGCCTTTGTTGACAGTTCTTTAGCTTTCATGAAGAGTTTTATGGCTTTTGCTGCATCGCCAGAATTGTATGCCTCTTCTCCTGATTTTATAGTTTGATCGATTTTTTTATCAATGCTTTTTTGTGCGTATAGGATACTACTGTATGGTATTATTGCCATAAGCATAATGAAGCATTGCATGATTATGTGGTTTCTTTTTTGGAATAGCATGATTTTATGGTTAATATAGAGTTATGAAAGCATCGTAAGACTTGCTGATTTGTCTTTGGTTGCCAAGGCTTGTAAATTATATTAAGAATTACAGAGTGTAAAGGTACGGCTTTTTGTTTATTTTACCAAATTTTGATAAAGATTTAATGTTTGATGCTTTGTTTCCCTTATAGGTCTGTATTTTTCGGATTGACTATATTATTGGCTTACTGTGTTTTTATATGATATAATGTTTTAAGCCTCATTCTGACATTAAAATTCAGTCTATATTTTGTTTTATATTGAGTTGGGTTCAGTTTGATTCATCGTAAGTGCAGTGTGTTATTCAAGTAAAAACTGATGAAAATATACCAGTAAAAAACAAAAAGGTGCCTGAAAGAATGAATACATACTAGAGATAAAAAATATATTTGATTTAATGCTATACAGGGGGGATTATATATTTTGCGTAACTATAAAATATTAAATCCGAATGTCTTTTGTGTAAAAAAGACATTCGGATTTAGTTATTTGTTTTTTCTGTCAGGCCCTAGCGGCAGGCTTATCCTATCTTGGCGAGGGGCACGGGTGATGCTGATGTTGTTGAAGTTATTTTCTTGTCCGTTGCTGCTGGCTTTATTTTGTCAGCTTTAGTCTCGTCCATGTCGCCGTCCTCGTCTTTCTTCTTGGCCGAGTAGCTTACGCTCAAGATGATTCCTATGTAGACGCAGTTCACTATGGTTGACGTTCCTCCCTTGCTTATCAGCGGAAGCGGCTGTCCGGTGACGGGAACAAGGCCGACGGCTACAGCCATGTTGAACATGGCCTGGATGACGAGCAGCAGGGCAAAGCCCATGATGAGAAGCGCCGGAAACGTGTTGACACAGCGGTTGGCTATGGTTGCCGTGCGGAAGAGCAGTATGATGTACAGCAGGCACACGAAGGCTGCGCCGGCTATGCCCATCTCTTCGATGATGATGGCGTAGATGAAGTCAGAGAATGCCTGCGACAGGAAGTCGCGCTCTACGGAGTTGCCAGGGCCTTTGCCTACTACGTTTGACGAGGCAATGGCTATGTTGGCGTGTGCAGTCTGGCCGTCCTTGTCAAGGTCTACTTCTTCAGGAGCTATCTCCTTGTTGTCGAGGAACTTGTCTATACGTGCCTTCCATGTGTCGAAACGGTGGAAAACTTTTTCTACCACGGTTTCGTCTTTTTTCTCCACCTGTTCGGTCATGGCCATCTTCTGTCCGTCGGCATTTTCTTTTTCCTTATCGTGTCCGAGTATCATTACCATAGACACGATGAAGATCAGACAGAGCATCACTATGCCCAGCAGTCTGCCCAGCTGAGCCTTTGGCACCTTGCCGATGAACATGAGCAGGAACACCACCGTGCAGAGCAGCACGGCCGTTGAGAGGTTCTCTACCATGATGAGAGGAACGATGAAGGCGCATACGATGCATATGTATTTAAAGGCACGCTTGTCGGCTCCGGTGGGGGTCTGCATGGCGCTGAGTATCTGTGCCGTTGCAAGTATTATGGCGCCTTTGGCAAGCTCGGAGGGCTGAAACTGTATGCCCATAACCGACAGCCAGCGCTGCGAGCCGTTGGTGCTCTCGCCGAAGCACAATACGGCTATAAGGCCGATGAACGAGATAATCAGGGCCCCAGGCGTAACCATCTTGAAGTATTTGCACTTTACGTTCATGGTGGCTATCATGGCCATGACGCCGACGACGAGCAGCATAACGTGCTTCAGTACGGGTCCGAGATAGTTGCCGCTCTTGAAAGAGAGGTTGCTCGATGCGCTGAACACTTCGATGATGCTGATGATGCAGAGGAAGAAGAACACTGTCCATATCACTCTGTCACCCTTAAATTTGCCGGTTGCGGCTTTTTCTTCCATGTTTGTCTGTTGATATTATTGTTTGCTATTGTTGATGAAGAGGCTGTCCGTCATTGCTTGGCGTGAGGCGGTGCTGTGACGGACTGCCTTGATGTAGCGGCGATGTGTCAGAGAGCTCTTACGAGTGTCTTGAACTGTTCGCCGCGGTCTTCCATGTTCTTAAATAGGTCGAAGCTGGCGCAGCAGGGACTAAGCAGCACTGTCTGTCCGGGCTTTGCCATCTCATAGCATGCGTTTACGCAGTCGCGCATTGAGTGGGTATCGCGAACGGGTATACCCATGCCGTCGAAGAAGTTGTGAAGCTTGGTGTTGTCGGCGCCGAGATAAACCAGTCCGGCACACTTTTCCTTCACAAGGTCTTTTATTGCGTTATAGTCGTTGCCTTTGTCTTTTCCGCCGAGAATAAGTATTACGGGAGTCTTCATGCTCTCGAGCGCATACCAGCATGCATCCACATTGGTGGCTTTAGAGTCGTTTACGTAAAGCACGCCTGCCACTGTAGTTACCTTTTCGAGGCGATGCTCAACGCCGGGGAAGTCGCTGAGGCTCTTGCGTATAAATTCTTTCTTTATTCCAGCCACGTTAGAGGCAATGCCCGCTGCCAGCGAGTTGTATATGTTGTGCTTGCCTGTAAGGCTCAGGGCCTCCTGCTCCATGTTGAAGGGTGTGGGTTTCTCTATCTTGTACATGCCTTCCTCGATGTATCCTATAGAGCCTTTCTCCTTCAGTTCCGAGAACGGATAGCGTATGGCCTTGATGTCATATTTCTCGAGCTCGCGGCTTATTATCGGGTCGTCGTTCCAGTAGATGAACGAGTCTTCGTCTGTCTGGTTCTGCAAGATGCGCATCTTGGCGTCTACATAGTTCTGCATGCAGTTGTCGTAGCGGTCGAGATGGTCGGGCGTGATGTTCAGCAGGATGGCTATGTTGGCGCGGAAGTCGTACATGTTGTCGAGCTGGAATGAACTGAGCTCGATGACATAATAGTCGTGCGGCGTCTCGGCCACCTGCAGTGCGAGACTGTTGCCTATGTTTCCGGCCAGGCCCACGTCGTAGCCTGCGCTCTTGAAGATGTGGTATATCAGTGATGTAGTGGTTGTCTTGCCGTTGCTTCCCGTTATGCAGATCATCTTTGAGTCGGTGTAGCGGCCAGCAAACTCAATCTCGCTGATGAGGTGGATGCCCTTAGCCACGCATTTCTTTATCATCGGGGCGTCTGAAGGGATGCCCGGACTCTTGATAATCTCGTCGGCGTTCAGGATGAGTTCCTCCGTGTGGTGTCCCTCTTCCCATTCTATGCCGTGGCTGTTGAGCATGTCCTTGTATTTGTCCTTGATGGACGACATGTCAGAAACGAAGACGTCGAAGCCTTCTTTCTTTGCCAGTACGGCGGCTCCGGCACCGCTCTCACCGGCTCCTAATATAACGATTCTTTTCATACTCGTCTGTTTATCTTATTTTCAGTGTAATGATTGTGAGTGCCGCAAGGATGATGGTGACAATCCAAAAGCGTATGGTTATCTTCGACTCGTGCACCGCTCCTTTGGGCTTTTTGAATAGATACTTAATCTCCGGGTCGAGCTGCTCCTGCTGCGTGCGGAAGGTGTCGTGCAGCGGCGCGCGCTTGAACATGCGCTGCTTTACGCCTTTGCGGGTGCCCATCTTGGCATACCACACCTGCATTATCACGCTGAGGCTTTCGACGAAGAAGATTCCACAGAGTATAGGCAGCATCAGCTCCTTGTGTATGATGATGGCACACACGGCAATGATACCGCCGATGGTCAGCGAACCGGTGTCGCCCATGAATATCTGCGCCGGATAGGCGTTGTACCACAGGAAACCGATAAGCGCACCGATGAAGGCACATAGGAACACCACAAGCTCCTGTGAGCCCGGGATGTACATGATGTTGAGGTAGGCGGCATATTCGATGTGACTGCTCACATAGGCAAATATGCCCAGCACCACGCCTATTATGGCCGAGTTGCCGGCACACATGCCGTCCATTCCGTCGTTGAGGTTGGCACCGTTTGACACGGCTGTTACAACGAATATGGTCATCACCACGAACAGTATCCATCCAGCAGCAGTCTTGTACTTGCCGCAGAAGCTCATGATGTTGGCGTAGTCGAGGTTATGCCCTTTGACGAAGGGTATTGTTGTCTTCAGCGACTTGGTGGCCTCGGGCCTGTGCTTCACTACGACTTCCTTGCCATCCTGCTTCTCGATGGCCAGGTTCTCATTTATCTTGGCGTCAGGACTGAACCATAGCACCAGGCCCACGATGAGGCCGATGCTTATCTGTCCGATAATCTTGAAGCGTCCGGGCAGTCCTTCCTTGTTGTGGCGGAATATCTTGATGTAGTCGTCAAGACCGCCGAGGAATCCGAGCCACAGCGTGGTTATTATCATCAGGATGATGTAGATGTTGCGCATGCGGCCTAGCAGCAGCACGGGCACGAGGATGGCCACGATGATGATGATGCCGCCCATAGACGGCACGCCTATCTTCTTTACGCCGAAGGGGTCTATCTTGGCGTCGCGCTGGGTTTCGGTTATCTGCTTGCTCTTCAGATACTTGATAAACTTTTCGCCGAACCATGCTGATATTACTAGCGCAAGGATGAGCGCCAGCAGCGCGCGGAACGAGATGTAGCCCCACACGTGAGCTCCCGGAATGCCAAACTGCTCAAGGAAACGGAATAAATAGTATAACATTATCTTTAAGTTTTGGGGTTATGCTTTCTGATTTTCAAATATGTCTCGGATTATCTCCTTGTCGTCGAAGTGATGTTTCACACCTTTAATTTCCTGATAGTCCTCATGTCCCTTGCCGGCAACGAGTATCACGTCGCCCTTCTGCGCCAGCATGCAGGCTGTGCGTATGGCCTCCTTGCGGTCTACTATGCTCACCACCTTGGTCATCTGCTGCTGAGTAAGTCCGGCCAGCATGTCGTTGATGATGTCCTGCGGGTCCTCAAAGCGCGGATTGTCGCTTGTTATGATAACCTTGTCGCTCTGCTTTACGGCCTCCTGAGCCATAATCGGACGCTTGCCCTTGTCGCGGTTGCCGCCGGCTCCGCACACGGTTATCACATGTCCCTTGCCGTTGAGCACCTCGTGTATTGCCTTTAATACATTCTCAAGGGCGTCTGGTGTGTGGGCATAGTCTACTATTGCTGTATATCCCAGAGGTGAGTGAACCGGATCGAGACGGCCGCTGACGCTCTTCAGCGTGCTCATGGCTATGAGTATGTTCTCCGGACTCTGTCCGAGCATTACGGCTGCACCGTAAACGGCGAGCAGGTTGCTGACGTTGAACTTGCCGATAAACTGCACCCCAACCTCGCGTCCGTCAATCTCGAGATACATTCCGCCGAAGTGACATTCAAGTATCTTAGCCTTAAAGTCTGCCATGCTTCTGACAGAATATGTCTTAACCTTAGCCTTGGTGTTCTGCACCATCACCATGCCGTTCTTGTCGTCGGCGTTGGTTATGGCGAAAGCAGTCTTTGGCAGACCGTCGAAGAAGGCCTTCTTAGCGTCGCGGTAGTTCTCGAAAGTCTTGTGATAGTCGAGATGGTCGCGTGTAAGGTTGGTGAATATACCGCCTGTGAAGTTGAGTCCGCCTATGCGCTTCTGTGCTATTGCGTGAGAGCTGCACTCCATGAAGGCATACTCGCATCCTGCATCAACCATACGGCTGAGCAGCGCGTTGAGCTCGATAGGGTCGGGGGTGGTGTGGTCGGCAGGAATCTTCTCTTCCTCAATATAGTTGCACACCGTAGACAGCAGTCCGCACTTGTAGCCAAGCTTGCAGAACATGTTGTAGAGCAGGGTGGCAATGGTTGTCTTGCCGTTGGTGCCGGTAACGCCCACCAGCTTGAGCTTTCTCGACGGGTCGCCGTAGAATTGTGTGGCAACCTTTCCGACGGCGTCTTCAGTAGAACTTACCTGAACGTAGGTTACGCCTTCGGCAACCTCTGCCGGCATGTCCTCGCAGAGTATTGCGGCTGCACCTTGAGCCACGGCTTTGCCGATGAATGTATGGCCGTCTACCTGTGTACCCTTCATGGCTACGAACAGATGGCCTTCGGCTACGCGGCGCGAGTCGATGTCCACGCCTTTTATTTCTATGTCTGTGCTTCCGGTTATGTTAACCGTATCAATGTTCTTTATCAGTTCACTTAGTGTCATATCTTTATTGTTTTTATATTTCGAGTTTTAGTGAGCATACCTCACCTTTCTTTATTATATGTCCTGCAGGCAGACTCTGCTGCGTTACCTTTCCGCGGCCGCTGAGTCTTACTTTTACGCCTCGGCTCTCGAGGATGTACACGGCGTCGCGTGCACCCATGCCTATTACGTCGGGCACTATCTTGGCTTCATAGTGAGGACCTCTGGTGAGCATCACCGATGATGCCTCTCTTTTAGCGCTGCCCCATATAGGATTGCCGTTGGCATAGCTTCCGCTCCAGTTCTTGTTGGTGTTGATGCCGAGATGGCTGAGCACATAGTCGGCAGCAAGGATGTTGCCGCTCTTTACGTCGGGCATGAGTATAGAGAGCGAGTCGCGTGCGTCTTCAACACTCAGCTTTAGGCTCTGTGCCATGATGCCTTCGGCTATGTTGTGGAACACCAGACCGCTCATGCCGCCGCCCGATGCGGGGAGTCCTGATTTCTGTATGCATACGATGCAGCTGTAGCGCGGATCGTCGGCGGGGAAGTAGCCGGCAAAGCTGAGCAGATAGTTTACCTTGCCCGACTTGTAGCCTCCGGCGCCTTTAGATATCTGTGCCGTACCTGTCTTGCCTGCCACCTTGAACGATGTAGAACCGGCGCGCTTGCCGAGGCCCTGGCTTACCACGTGCTCAAGTATGGTCTGTATCTCGCGCAGCGTCTTCTCCTTGCAGATGCGCGCCTTTATCACTTCTGGCGGAAACTCGGCTATCACCTCGCCGTCTTTTACAATCTGCTTTACGAAGCGTGGGCGCATCATTGTGCCGTTGTTGGCTATGGCGTTATAGAATGTGAGCGTAGATATCGGCGGCACCTGAGTTTCGTAGCCGATGCTCATCCACGGCAGCGCCGTCTTGCTCCAGTTGACATACTGGCCCTTGCCGTTCTTCTTCGGCATGCGGATTTTCGGTGCTGCGTATCCGACGATCGGAAGATGCAGGTCGGTGCGCAGGCCGAGGCGGTCGATGCCTTCAACAAACTTCTCCGGTTTGTCATGATAGAACTTGTCTATTATCCGGCTTACGCCGATGTTAGAACTGTATTCGAGTGTCTGCGGCAGCGTCAGCATCTGATAGCCTCCGCGGTGCCAGTTGTGGTCGCGCATCTTTGCTCCGTACATGTCCCATATACCATTGCCTGTGTCCACCTTGTATGTAGTGTCAACCACTCCGTCGTCGAGCGCAACCATTATTGATGCCGTCTTGAACACCGAGCCCGGCTCGAGCAGGTCTGACACGGCGCTGTTCTTTATCTCGCGGTATTCGCCGTCGGCACATTTCGTCATGTTCACGATGGCCTTCACGTCGCCCGTCTTAACCTCCATGACAATGGCCACGCCCACGTTGCCGTTGATCTCTTTCAGCTCGTCGATAAGCGCGCGCTCGGCAAGGTCTTGCATGCCCACGTCTATTGTGGTTACGATGTCGGCGCCGTTGACAGGCTCGCGCGTGGTGATGCTAAGATACTTGTTCATCACCTTCCTGCGGCTTATTTTTCCCATCTTTCCGCGCAGAATGGTGTCGTAATATAGCTCAAGTCCGCAACGTGCCGAGTCCTTGTCGCCATACATGTCGCCAACTGTTCTCTGTGCCAGCGAGCCGAACGGACGCTGACGTGCGTTGTATGTCTCTACATGGAATCCGCTCTTATATTTAGAGAGGTTGAACACCGGCAGTTTCTTAACCTCGGAATATACGTCGTAGCTTACGCGGTATTTCCATATAGGCCAGTGCTGGCTCTTCTTCTTGCGTCCCTTCTCGAGGTCTTCCTTAAACTTGGCTGCCGATTTCTCGGGGAATATCTCGTGCAGGCCCATGCAGATGCTGTCTAGTTTCACCTGCCACAGCGAG
This sequence comes from Xylanibacter sp., assembly GCF_057607445.1. Classification (NCBI taxonomy): domain Bacteria; kingdom Pseudomonadati; phylum Bacteroidota; class Bacteroidia; order Bacteroidales; family Prevotellaceae; genus Xylanibacter; species Xylanibacter sp. Next base: position 234,392 of record NZ_DBLZAX010000003.1, read on the forward strand.
TCTTTCTCTTCGCCGCCGGCCTTAAAGTCCATAAACAGGCGGTATTCGGGCAGCGAGCTTGCCATGAGGCGGCCGTCGCAGCTGAGGATGTTGCCTCTTACGGGCTTCATGTCAACGCTGTCTTTCTTCAGTCGTGAAGCTACTTTCAGCCAATAGTCGCGCTCCACGGTGGCAATGCACATGGCCTTGCCTATGATTATTATTCCTATCACAACCATCACGTAGGCTATGATCTTATATCTCGGAATTATCTTTTTTCTGTCGAACTTATTGCTCATTTTCGGGTACGTTTATTATGTAAGGTGGTTGATTGGCTATGTGCAGTATGCTGTCTTTGTTGTTCTTCAGCATCTCCAGCACATTGCTCTCGCGGCACATCTCGGTCAGCTCGCTCGAGCTTGCCAGTGCCTTGAATTTTGCATCTTTAAGTTGCTCGTTCAGCTCGTTTATCTCGAGCATGTCTTTCTGGCAGCTGTATCTGTTGGACACATATACCAGCGTGAAGGCTGCTATGAGCACTATCACCCAAATCTGTTTTTTCAGCATCTCGGTAGACAGGAAGTCGCCTCCGAGAATCTTGCGCAGCGTAAAGTTGGCCGACTGAGGCCTTTCTTCCTCTATGGCCTGCTCTCTCATCACTTGTTTAAACAGTGACGGTTTCTCCTCATTCTCGTTCTTTCCGGGGCCGTCGTCACCGGCCACTCCGTTCATCTTCTTTTCCAAATCTTCTTTTTCAGTCATCTTTCTTTTCAGCTATTCTAAGTTTTGCACTTCGGCTTCTCGGGTTGTTTGCCAGCTCCTCGTCGTCCGGCGTTATCACTTTGTTGTTTATGAGGGTGAATGGCGTCTCAATGCGTCCGAAGAAGTCTTGCTTCATCTTCCCCTCAGGGTTGCCTGTCTTCATCACGTTTTTCACGATGCGGTCTTCCAGACTGTGATATGTTATCACCGACAGTCTGCCGCCGGGCCTCAGCAGCTCCGTTGCCGACCTTAGCATCTCCTTCAGGGCTGTCATCTCGTTGTTTACCTCTATGCGCAGGGCCTGAAAGAGTTTTGCCATGTCTTTCTTTTCGCGCTCACGCCTGAACAGGCTTTCCACGGCGCCTATAAAGTCTTGTGTGGTCTCTATCTTGTGTGCAGCGCGCGCCTTCACCAGCGCAGCAGCTATCTTTCTCGAGTTTTTCAGTTCGCCGTACAGGTAGAAAATGTCTGCCAGGCGCTCCTCGTCGTATGTGTTCACCACGTCGGCCGCCGTTGTGCCGTCGCGCTTGTTCATGCGCATGTCGAGCGGGGCGTCGAAGCGGAACGAGAATCCGCGCGACTCGTCGTCGAAGTGGTGGCTCGACACGCCGAGGTCGGCCAGCAGGCCGTCTATGTGGTTGACGCCGTAATAGCGCATCCAGTTTTTCAGATACCTGAAGTTGCTCCTAACGAAAGTCAGACGATTGTCGTTTATGATATTCTTTTCGGCGTCGGCGTCCTGGTCGAAGCTGTACAGATGTCCGTCGGCGTCGAGACGCGACAGAATTTCGCGGCTGTGTCCGCCGCCTCCGAAGGTTACGTCAACATAGATGCCGGCCGAACCTATGTTCAGACCGTCGACGCTGTCTTTCATCAAGACAGGAATGTGGTATGTCTTTGCGGTGGTCACCATTTGCGTTATATTTGAGTGATGATTAGTTGAATTACAAAAAAGATCCCTTGGCAGCATGCATCATACGGTCTGTCCGCCGTTGATGTCCTGTTTCATTATCTCTTCGAGCGACGCGCCAAACTCCTCCGGCTCCATGAAAGGCTTGTCGGCGTTGTCGCGGCTCCATATCTCTATGGTGTCGTCCATGCCGATAAACTTTATCTCCTGGCTTATGCCTGCCATCTTAAGGTAGCGCTTGGGGATAAGAAAACGCCCGTTGGCGTCGAGCGAAACGATTTCTGCGTCGGCCACAAACTGGCGGAATATCTGCTGATGCCTGCTGTCCCAGCGGTTAAGACGCGAACGCAGGGCCTCGGTCTGACGGTTCCATACGGATGCGGGATAAAGCACGAGGCAGGGCTGAAACACGTCCTTGCGCATGACGAGATATTCCTCATAAGAGTCTTGTAGCTCCTTGCGGAATATCGCCGGCAAAAAGGCGCGTCCCTTTACGTCGGTCTTGGCTTCTATACTTCCCAAAAATCGCATGCGTACATCTATAATAGGAATCCGGTGCCAAAGGTAAGTATTTTCCTCCACAATTCACCACAATTCACCACAAAAATGCAAATTTAATATGTTAAAGTCAATAATGCCTCCACATCAACTGCCATAACGGCATTATTTGCGCTTTAAGGGGCATGAGCTGATATAGCCGTTCGAGCATGTCTGATGCCTGTTTCGGCAGTTCATTTCTGTGGCATTTCTAATTGTTATTTCCACCTTTTTCCTTCTTCTTGAGTCTGTGGCGCATGGTTCTGACGGCTCCTTGCGATATGCCCATAATGCGTGCCGTGTCTGCTGCGTCCATACCTATGGCTGATAGAAGCAGGAAAAATGTTGCATAGGCAGTTAGCTTTGTGTGGGTTTCCTCTATCATTCTCACCTCGTCGGGCATCTTAGCCCTAAGATATTCTACAACGGCTTCAAAGTCGTCTTTGCTCCATCTTGACACGTTTCCATCGAGTTTTACGCTGTCATACAGATCTTTTCCGCGGTCTAGTATCGCGCTTAGGCGTGCCTCTCCCTGCTCAAGCTTCTTTCTAAGCCGTTCAATTTCCTTTTTGTCGCCCCGGCTCGTGCGCTCCGCATTCTCAAGCTCGCGCTGATATTTGTCCGTCTCCTTGCGTATTTCTGTTATCTGACGGCGCGTCCTATTGGCGCGTCTGCGAAACAAAACCACCGATGAAATGGCGAAAAACAGCAATGCTGATGCGGAAATGACGATAATCATTCCGATACGGTGTCCTGTTCTTTCATCCTTTTTCATGTTGTCGTATTCGTTTTGCAGCGAAAGCATTTCTTCTGTCTTTTTTCTTGCCAGTGCACTGTCCTGCATGATTTTTTCTTTTTTATGAAATATGTTGGCTTCTTCCGGGCGGTTCTCTTCTTCCGCTTTTTCCGCCATAAACTGGTAAATTTCAGCCTTTTCATCGAAGTTTGCTCCTTCTAAAGCCTTGGCTAAGATGGTGTCACATTCTTCTGTTTTCCCTCTAGCATAGCAAACCTTTGCCAGGTTGATACGGGTAGTAGGCACATCAAGCAGATTGAAAGCCTGTCTAAACAACGGTTCAGCTTTCTTATATTCTCCATATTCATAAAAAATATATCCGATGTTGGTCATGTATGCAACACGTTCAACTTTTGACGTAATTCTTTTTAAGTGCCGAAGAATCTTTGTAAAATAATATGACGCACTATCTTTATTCCCTTTGTAATAGAATATTGTTCCTATATGATTATATGCTAAGCATTTCCAGTTTACATTGTTGTGCTTTTGTGCATGTCCTAGAGCTTTTTTAGCATATTTCATACTTAAGTCATAAGCATTTGCCTCCAAGTTTATGTAAGACATGTTAATGTATATATAATAACGAAGCCAAGGAATGCCTATTCGTTCTTCTAAATTTTCTGCTTTTTTCATGTAATACATGTTTTGTTCCTTATTACCTCTCTCAAAGGCATTTATACTTTTATAATAGTAAGCGCGTGCGAGTTCGTTTAAAGCTCCTGTTTTTTCATAATATCGTATGCTGTTATCTAATAAAGAATCGTTTTTCTGTTCAATATCCTTACCTATGTTGATATGCGTTTTAATGATGCCGTAATATGCTCTTTCTTTATCGTTTTTTATATCCTTTAATTTTATGCCTTTAATTAAGGCAAATGCAGTGTCATATTGTTCGGATATAACTAAAGAGTCTATTTTTTTCAACTTGTCAATGGTTTTGTCTCCATTCCAATTTTTACAACCTGTTACGGTTATCAGCAATAAAATGAAGTATATGTATTTCATAATAATATTTGTTTCTTGTGTTATGCAAATGTATAAATAAACTCCATAACAACAAAATATACTATATCCTTTTTGTTTAATGCGTTACATTTTTGGCTTGTCCGGTAATGTTTGTGTGTCGTAATTCATTGATTATCAGCTATTAATGTCTTAAACGTTATGTAACGTCATGCATAAAATCAAAAGGCTATATTCTTGTAATTTATAATTGTCATAAATATATTTGTGATTAAAATATCAATGTTAAACCAAAATTTATTAGTTATGAAAAAAAACTTTATTTTATTTATTTGCTTAGTTATGTCTGCTGTCTATGTAAAAGCGCAATCGGAGCATCATGGACAAACAGAGGAGAAAATTGCTATTAATCAAGGTTCGCAAACATTTTTTGACAGGCTTTATTTACAGCTAGGGCTTGCTGTAGGAACGAAACACAATGATATTACCCCTATGGAGCCGACAGTGGAAGTTGGTTATTTCGTATTGCGTAAATTATATCTGTTCGGGTCGTATTCAGGCTTGTACGCGCATTATGACAAGGATGAAAATATAAGGAAATACACTTTAAGCCAGAATCTTGGTGGAGGATTGGGCTATACGCTTTTTAATACCGGAAATATGTATTTCGACCTTAATGGTAAAATTACTTCGTCTGTAGGCAGTTCAGACTGGAAGTTCGTCTGTTATGATATCGGGGTTAAATATCGTATTGGATCTGGCAAACAGAAGATACATTTTGGATTAAGCTATCGCCACATCAACTCGCGCACGGCAGGCATCGACAATTATAACGGCGTGTTTGGGACGATAGGCTTCGGCTTCTGATATGGATAGAGGCGTTGGGATTTACCGTGGACGGTTATAACGTTCAGGCGGCTTTGCGCATTAGCAGGTGCAAGGCCGCATCTGTGTTGATGTCTGTGGCTTAAGCCCTTGTCGCACTTTATGTTTTTATAGCAAAGAAGGATATGCACATTATGCTCAAATTATTCATTTCCGCTTTTACCCCCAATCGGTTGTTATGATTCGGTCTGTGTTTTTGCTTTATGTTGAGCGTCTTTTTGTTGGCTTTTTGCAGGCATAGCGGACTATGTCAAGAAAAAGCGAACAAAAAGACGCCAATAGAAACAAAAAGGCGGGCAGAAAGCATGAATACACAAAATTGATAAAGCTATGTGCGGTCTAATGATCGATTGGGGTTTAATTCTTAGCGATGTAAGATTGTCGGTGCAGGTAAAAACTTATGACAAAATATTTTTTTAATCTAGAAAATGAATGTATAACGGATGTTAAATTTATGGCATAGAACAAATATGTCCGTTAACTTTTGTTTGTAATTGGACGGCTAGAATAGCCTGAAAAGTCTGATTTTTGTGTCTAAAAGCAGCGTTTTTATGTTGTAGATGCACTGCTTTTGAGTCGTAAACGGCCCACTTTTGCACCGTAAATGGCAGAGTAATATTTTTTAACTCTCCGTCTTTTCTAGTTTAAATGGTGTAAGTTTCTGTGTGTCAGTGTATTATCGTGGAAGCGCGATTTTTGACGTTTTCTGCGCCAAATCACGTGTCAGCGCAGAGCATCGCTGTTCTGAGAGCGTCAACTATAATGCGTTCTGTAGTTTTTCTTTACAAAATGCAGTCATTCGTTGTGGCTGTTCTGATGCGCTATGGTGGGTTGCGTTGCCATGCTTAGTTGCTCTTGCGTGTGCTCTTGTATGCTTCCGCCACATTATTTAGTAGGCAAGTGCGCCTGTTGTGAGGGTGGGGCGCACGGTTTTTTGTGTCATATATATTACATTGTTTGGCACGTCTGTTTTTGTTTTTGTTTGATTTTTATACGTTTTTTGTTACAAAAGTGAGAAAAAACCAATATTTTTCCATAAAATAAGTGTGTTTTTGAAAAACTTGAATTATTTTTGCATTGAGTTAGTATCGAAAGCATGAATAGTATCACAGAGAAAACGATTGACATCAGCGATATTCTTAGGGGTAAAATGGGCAGCAAGGCTAAGTTTGTGCCCTCGCCGCTGGTAAAATGGCTTAAGCATATCGTACATCAGGACGAAGTCAACAAATATCTTTGGGACAGCAGACATCTCACCGGAGTAGAATGGCTCGAGGACTGCATGCGTTATCTTGACATGACGCTCGAGATTGTAGGCAAGGAGAACCTGCCCGACAAGGATGACGGAAAGCTTTACACCTTTGTGAGCAATCACCCTCTCGGCGGAGAAGACGGTGTTGCGCTGGGTGCCGTTATCGGCCGCCATTATGACGGACGTTTCCGCTATTTGGTAAACGACCTGCTGATGAACCTTCCGGGGCTTGCTCCGCTGTGCATACCTATAAACAAGACCGGCTCGCAGAGCCGCAGCTTCCCGGCCATGGTCGAGGCCGGCTTCAGGAGCGACAACCACATGCTGATGTTCCCGGCGGGCCTTTGCTCGCGCAGGATCAACGGAGAGATACGCGACTTGCCATGGAAGAAGACGTTCATAACGAAGAGTGTGGAGACCCACCGCGACGTGGTGCCCATACATTTCGGCGGGCGCAACTCAGACTTCTTCTACACCTTGGCCAACGTCTGCAAGGCTCTTGGCATAAAGTTCAACATAGCGATGTTGTTTCTGGTCGACGAGATGTACAAAAATGTGCACAAGTCGTTCCGCATAGCCATCGGAAAGCCTATTCCATGGCAGACTTTCGACAAGTCCAGAACACCGGCGCAGTGGGCGCAGTATGTGCAGGACGAGGTCTACAAACTATAATGAAACAGGTTTAAAACAGAGATACTTCAACAAATAAACCTCTTAATTTTTTATAAGATGGAACAAGAGATTATCCAGCCGATTGACAAAGAACTGCTTAAAAGTGAGCTTACGCCTGAGCGTCAACTCAGAATGACTAACAAGAGTAACAATGAGATTTATGTTATAACGGCTCACAACTCGCCCAACGTTATGAAGGAAATTGGACGTCTGCGCGAGATTGCGTTCCGCGAGGCAGGCGGCGGCACAGGCAAGAGCATGGACATCGACGAGTTTGACACGATGGACAACTGCTACAAGCAGCTTATCGTGTGGAACCCCGAGGCTGAGGAGATTATCGGCGGATACCGCTATCTGCTTGGAACTGACGTTGAACTTGACGAAAACGGGCAGCCCATACTTGCTACGGGACACATGTTCCATTTCTCTGATAAGTTCATGAAGGACTATATGCCGCAGACCATTGAGCTGGGACGTTCGTTCGTATCTCTCGAATATCAGAGCTCTAAGATGGGGGCAAAGAGCCTCTTTGCGCTCGACAACCTGTGGGACGGACTGGGAGCGCTCACCGTGGTGATGCCTAATGTGAAGTATTTCTTCGGCAAAATGACCATGTATCCATCATACGTGCGCAAGGGACGCGACATGATCTTGTACTTCCTTAAGAAGCATTTCAACGATCCTGACAATCTCATCATACCGATGAAACCGCTGAAAATAGAGACCGACGAGAAGGAACTGGAGCAGCTGTTCTGTGAGGAATCGTTCAAGGACGACTACCGCATACTCAACCGCGAGGTGCGCAAGATGGGCTATAACATCCCGCCGCTGGTGAACGCATACATGGGTCTGAGTCCTACGATGAAGATGTTTGGCACAGCCATCAACTATGGTTTCGGCGATGTTGAGGAGACGGGCATACTTATTGCCGTCGATGAGATACTCGAGGAGAAGCGTATACGCCACATCGACTCGTTCATAAAGGAGCATCCTGAGGCTCTGAACATTACTTCGGGAGCCAACAAGATAATATATAAGGAGAAATAAAATCTGATATTATACATACACATTAAAATTCCTGTCGTGAGACTTTAGCCGTGTTTAGGCAGTCTGACGGCGGAATTTTTTTATGTCTTGTTTTATTTAGTCTGCATGCATCGCTGTGCCTGTTGGCTGTTTTGTGTTTTAGGCTGTTGGGCGTATAGCTCTTTCTTTCGGGCCTGCTCGTTCTTGTAATAATGGCTTACGTCTTTGTCTTATTATTGGCTTTGCATGGTCTTCAGCACATATCCCTTTCTTATAATTGCCTCTATACTTAGTGCGGCGTCGCTCTTCAGAGCCCTGCGCAGATATGTTATCTGCACGTTGAGCGCCATGGAGTTAGAGTAGGAATCGTCGCCCCACACTTCTTTCAGCAGCACTTCGCGCCCTACAACCTTGTTCGGGCTGTCGGCAAGAATGCGCAGCAGTTCTGCCTGCCGGCTGGTGATAATCACCTTCTCGTTGCCGTGTCGAAGCTCGTTGAGCTCGTAGAAAAACAGCGTTGAGCCTATTTTTATAGCCGTGGCGTCGTCGGCTGCCTTGGAGGGCGGTTGCTTCATCTCGTAGATCATGTTCTTCATAAACTCGTGCCTTATGGCATTTATGCGGCGCTGAATCATTATCGTCTTGATCTGATACATCATGCAGAAGCCCAGTATGACGAGCAATGCGATGCTTGCGGCAAGCTGCCGGCTCATCAGCATGAGTATATGCGATGCCGGTACGTGGACGGTCATTTCAACGGCCTCCATTTCAAGCGGATTGGTCGAATATCTCACGTGCAGCGTCTTGCTTAGTCCGCCGCTCACGCTGAATGCCGGCTTTATCATGCACCGGTTTGTCTTGAGAAACCTGAAGCTGTCTGTTTTTATGCCTTCGTCAGCATACAGCAGCGAGTCGAATATGTTGCGGTCGAACCGCTTTTCCTGAGAGGCCATGTATCTCGATGTCAGTTCCACACCTTCAGTCATGTCAATGTTCCTCACCTTCAGCTGCTTTTTTGTGTCGGGCAGGGTGTATCTTATCGTAGATTTCACCTGTCTGTCTTTTTCTTTTGTCTTCTTTGTGCTCTGGTCAATCTTCAGCACAATCTGCATTCTAACGTAGCTGCTGTCGTCTTTGCCGTCCTCTTGTTTGTCAAGCCTTATGTCCTTTTCTTCTTCAAGCGCCTTGGTGCAAGCCTGCTTCAGCTCTTCGGCCTTAACCGTGCTGCTGTATTCGTATTGGTTGTAGAGCCAGTAAGCCTGCATGGCGAATATTGCAGTCATCGCCACGATGCTTATAGTCCAGACATGTTTTATCCTTCGGTTCATCTTGCGGTTATGTTTTGTTTACGGATTTGCCTTCGAGCCTTGCGCCATATTGCCGTCCGTGTCATGGCGTGGCAATGTGTATGCAAATATAGTAAATAAAGGTGAACTGCGTGGCTGCGATAATATTTTAGTAATATTCCCGGTAATACGCAAGTAATAGAAATGTGCCTTTTCATCGGTCTGCCTTTGTTAATTTTGCGGCATTAACCAAAACTTTTGTTACTATGAGACGAATTATATCCATATCTCTTCTCGCCGTCAGCGCAATGTTGGGCAGCGCACAGACTAACATCAATGTGTTTACGCCTGAAGACCTTCAGCCCGGAAAGCCGTGCGACACTCTGCGCTACGTCATAACCTATGACATGGCCTATGTTGAGGACACGCTGAAAGTGCCGATGAAGGCGGCTCACGAAACGATGCTGCTCGAAACGGGGCGCAAGGTTACGGCTTTCTACAGCTACGACGCCTTCAGAAGCGACTCAATCAATGCCGAACTTCTAAGCCGTGGCGCCACGCAATACAGCGTTCTCGGCCGCATACCGTGGCGGTTGTATGCCAATTATCCCGAAACGGGGCGCTCGTCGTTCACCGAAAAACTTGGTCTCGACCGCTTTGTCTGCGTTGAAAGCGTGGAAAAACCGCAGTGGCAGCTTTGCCCCGACAGCTCCGCCACCATTCTTGGCTATCCTTGCAGGCTTGCCACAGCCAGCTATAAGGGCCGCCTGTGGAGCGCATGGTATGCCGAGGACATACCTCTCTACCATGGGCCGTGGAAACTCTGCGGACTACCCGGACTCATATTGCGCGCTTACGACAGCCAACGTCATTATGTGTTTGATGCGATAGGGATAAAGACTGCCGATGAGCCGCGCCTCATATACTATAAAGGTGAAGGCTATGAGGAGGTTAACCGTAAAGATTTGGATGGCCTTTATCGACGTTATTATTCTGATCCTGTAGGATATATGACTGCCGGCGGCAAGGTGACGGTAAAGATGCAAGACCGTAGCGGCAAGTCAGTTGCTCCGCCTAAGGGCGTTCCGTATAATCCGATAGAGCGATAGTCAGGTTGCCAAAGGGCGTCTGCTGTCAGCCGTTGTAAAGCTGTTTGCTATGAAAGGAATAGTCAGAATGTTTATTACATTGCTGTTGCTGCCGTTCAGTCTGTATGTTTCGGCACAGCAGTCGGTTACGGGTGTTGTTGCCGACTCAGCCACACATGATCCGCTGCCCATGGCTGCGGTAACGCTTATGCGTGGCGGAAAGCCGGTGGCATTTACCAATGCAGACGACAAGGGAGCGTTCTCCATTGCCGTAAAAGCCGGCGACAGCCTTTCGGTGAGCTTTCTCGGCTACCGCAAACACACGGTAAGGGTGAGTCCGGGGCAGCATGTAAGCATACAGATGGCGCCCGAAGCGTTTGAACTTAGAGAAGTTCAGGTGGAGAGCGGACGCATAGCCGGACTGAGAGACACCATAAGCTACGACCTGTCGAAGTTTGCCGACAAGCGCGACAACTCGCTGAAGGACGTGCTGAAGAAACTTCCCGGAGTGGATGTCGATAAAAACGGCAAGATAAGTTTCAACGGAAAGGACATCAGCCGTTTCACCGTTGAAGACTTAGACCTGACGGGCGGACGCTACGACAGACTGAACGAGACGCTGAAGCCCGAAGATGTTGACCGCGCGGAGGTGATACAGCACGACCAGCCCGTGAAGGCTCTGCGCGACAAAGTGTTCACCGACGACGTGGCAATGAACATAAAGCTCAAGCCCGGAGCACGCGACAAATGGATGGCAACGCTACGGCCTGCCGCAGACGTGGCATTTCCGCTGAAGGGCACTGAACCTATGGGCGGGGCCGATGTGCTGCAGATTGGACGGAAACGGCAGAGCCTGTATGATGCCGAATACGACCGCTCGGGCCGCGACCTCAGCCGCAGCAACGACGTGCTTGCCGTTGGCGGCACCACGGGATATGGCTCAGGGGCAGATGTTCCGCAGTGGTTGGCTCAGCCGGAGCTTGCCGCACCCATCGACGACGACCGCCTGCGCTTCAACCGTTCATATAGCCTGAACGTGAAGCACACGGCAAAGACGGCCAAGGGAAGCGACCGGCGCATCACGGCGGGATACGCACACAGCAACGAGGAACAGACAACCTCAAACACATCGTCATACTATTTAGGCGGTTCCATCGTTGAAACTACCGATGAAACCGACTATTCTTGCATAAAACGCGATAATGCCTACGTGGATTTTACAAGTACGCTGAACAACGAAAAAGTCTACGGCAACGAGTATTTCCTTGCAGAAGCCACAAGGCGTGAGGGCGTTTCGCACATTGAAGGGACAGCACAAGGCGTCATAGCGCAGACGGTGAAAACGCCCGAAATGCGCCTTTTGAACAATTTTTCGCGCCTTTTTACGCTCGGTGACAACACTCTTACGGTGCGCTCGACGGCCGATTTTCATTACGCTCCGTTCTCGTTGAACGTTGACGGCACTACGGAAGAACTGAAAAATCTGCTTTGGCATACCGACAACAGCGCTGAAACGGTTTTGCCCGGCAGATATTTCACGCAGAAATATAAGGTGGGTTTCGCCATAGAACACCTCAACCTGCGCGGACGCAACACCTCAGTGGAAGTTTACGCAACGCCCGGAGTCGAATACAGACGCGGCAGCATGCGACTCAATTTAAGCGTGCCCGTAAGATGGCAGCGGCTTACGGAGCAGAACAGAAACCTGCTTTATGCGTCGCCGTCGCTCTATCTCAACCTCAAGACCGGCATGCGCAGCGAACTGACAGCGTGGGGCGGATATGCGATGAAACCGGGAGAATGGAACAGTTTCGCGCTCGATGAATACGCCTTTGACTACCGCACAACTTACGCAATGTGCGGCGTTGTGCCCGTAGACCGCACCTTGAGCGCATACATAACTTACGACTACAAACGCCCCGTGAAAGAACTCTTCTGGTCGTTTACGACTAGTTATAGCCATACACGCAGCAACCTGATGACCGACATGACCATAGCCGACGGCCGATACAGATATTATGTTGCCGAAAGAGACAACAGCCGGCAGTCGGCCTTCGTAAAAGCGCAGGTGTCAAAGGGCTTTTTCAGTCTGCACCTAAAGACGCTCCTTGCCCTGCAGTATACCTATTCGGAAGGCGGACAGCTGTCGATGTCGACCATAACTGGCTACAGGGCACACACCTTTACCATGTCGCCCGAAGTAACTTTCTCGCCGTCTTTCGGCACATTTTATTACGCGGGACAATTCACCGTGAACGGAATGAATACCGATGAAACCGCACAAAATATGCTGTTCTGCTGGCGCCAGAACTTTTCTTACACGCAGACTATAGGCAGCGTAGACATAACCTTATCGGCCGTTCACTACCGCAACGAACTGCAGTCGGCACAGACCGTCAACACACTGCTTGCCGATGCAGGCGTTGTGTGGCGCCTGAAGAAGGTAAGGCTGCAAGCCGAGCTGCGCAACATCTTTAACAGGCGCAACTATGCCGTTACGTATTACGGCAGTGCGTCGTCGTCGACCACATACTACAACCTGCGCCCTCGCGAGATAATATTGAGCGCGCAGATAAGTCTTTAGCCGCTTGGCTACATGGAGAGGCAACGCATACAGATATTTATATTAACTTAACATTTGTCTAATTTTTCGTCGGCTGTCTGCCGTATGTAGTGCAGCTTTTTCTCTGTCTTTATTATGCTATGTAACAACTTGATATTCAGTGCGTTGCAAAAGACCGTCTTTTGGCTTGCAAAACGTGGCCTTTTGTCTTGTAAAAGCATGCCTTTTGCAAGATGAAAGCATGCTTTTTGCAAGATGACTATGTAGCCATCGTATGTGTACGAGGAGAGCGACGTGATTCTTTATTTTCTCAAAAAGCATTTCAATGCCCCTGACGGCCTCATTATTCTGATGAAACCGCTGAAAATAGAGACTGACGAGAAGTAACAGGGCAATTTTTCTGAGAGAAATCATTCAAGGACGACTGCAGTATACTTAACCGGGAGCTGCGCAAGATTGTATATAACATCCCGCCGCAGGTGAATGCATACATGGGACTGAACCCTACGATGAAGTTGTTTGGTACGGCCATCAACTATGGCTTCGGTGATGTCGAGAAGACTGGCGTACTTATTGCGGTCGACGAAATTCTGAAGGTGAAGCGCATATGGCATATCGACTCGTTCGTAAGGGAAAATCCTGATGCACTCAATATAACTTCGGGCACTAACAACATTATTTATAAAGAGAAGTGAGAAGATTTTCACTGATAAGGCAAGTGACTTTACGGCTTGTGAAAAACAATTTCTTCATGACATTTCAAGCCGATGAGCCTATGTTGGTATTTGGTCGTTAGGCAGCCACTTATGTGGTTTTATGGTTTTGTTTCGGATTTTTCTTTATTTTATTTTTTCTTTGAGGGTGATTATCGTAATACAAACAAAAAGTATGTCTTTTTGTTAAACCGTATGATGCATATCCCTTATTGCTTATATGTTGGATGTTTGTATTCTTTGCATTGTCGTACTGTCTTTGTCTATTTGTTAAAATCTATTTCTTTTTGTCTGTTCTGTTGATTTTTGTTTGTAGCATTTAGTAATTTTTTGTATATTAGCAATCGGATTTCATAAAATTATTGGTATACCATGGACGCATTTTAAAATATATGTGTGAATTTATGTGTCTTGTTGTTTAAACGGAATATTATAAACCCTTAAATAATTTATATTATGAAAAAAAAGTTATTCGTATTTTCAAGTGTCATGACGATTATGGCACTGATTTCTTGCAGTACTGCATCTGTTGATATTTATGAGGAAAATGCAGATGATAGTGAAGTTTGTGTTGAGGAAAGTTATGCCAGATTGAATAATGATATTCTTGTGCTGAATTTGGAATTGTCCCAGCAAGAGACCAGAGGTTTTCTTGGTAGACTTTTTAAGAGCGTGCTTAATGTCTTTGTAGCAGATGTAGTTGGAGCGGTAAAAGGTGTTTTTACAGGCGATAATATATGGCAGTCGGCTCAAGGCTCTTCGTTCAGTTCTGCTAAAAAACAAGGTTTTATAACAGGTGTTTATGTTTTGAATGAAATTATTGGGAATGCTCCAAGGAGAGTAGCGATGTTGGGGGATACTCTTGCTACTTCATGTGTACAACCTAGAGAAGACGCTTTGAATAATCTTGTATTGGTACAAAATCCATTATTGGCGACGGCAAATGACAGTTTGGGATTTTATCATAATCTTATCATATATAACACGCTTGAAAAAAATAATAGTGTTAATTATTGGAAAAGTGTTTCTGACGAGGCGTGTGTCTTGAAGTTGAATGAAGAGATTATCAGTACAATTCCGGTAAGTTGTTATAGTGATGTCTCTATTAGTGACGAGACAATACAATTCTGTTCTTTTATAGGTGAGGAATCAGTAAAATGTGAGAATTACAAGGAACTTATTAATGTGGCAGAAGTAAAATATCCGGAACTTGAAGAGATTTTAAATGTCATATCTTTGTATTTTGAGGGGATGGAACTTGTTGAGACAGATGAAGAATGGGAACAGTATTGTAAGGATGTAATTGATCTGATCTCAAATTCCGGACTTTCGGAACGCGACAAAGAGTCTTTAAAGGCAGGAGTGACGGTAGGATATGCAAGTTCTAAACTATGGAAATGTGAGGAGTAGTTATGTTGTTGTATAACAAGTTAAAAACAATGTCATGGGATTTTGAATATGTAAATCTGCCCTTTTGGACAGAGGCATAGATGTAAGAGCATTTATAAATTTAAAAATTAGGTGTTTATGTTTTCAATGTCACAATATGCGTTCTCTTGTAGAAATATACGCGAGAGTGCAGATAAAGTCGTTTTAGTTTTGTTGCTTATGTTTGTGTCTGCGCCGCTGTGTTCGCAAATCATCGTGTCAGGCGACAGCGTGACGGGCAGTCCGTTGGGTAAAAGTTTTCTTGCCACGAGGACACCTCTTGGCAAGGAACACTCGGCGTTGAAAATAATCACCCGTGAGATATCTGTGCAGGAGCATGAGGGAGTAGAGGTTTACCGTGAGGAGAGGGAAGTTGAGTATACCGTAAAGGAGGTAAAGGGGAATTATAGTGTAAAGCGTAAGGTGACGAAGAAAGAAAAGACTTCAGATGTGAATGCTGCCGCGCTGGCGGATAAGTTCATAGACATGACATCCGAACCCCAAAACACTTTCCTGTCCACGCGTAAGGTAAAGGAAAGGAAGCTGTGGGGACAGATCAGGCCTGCCGCAGGTGTCGTGACGAGGAACGGAGGCATTACGAGTGTGCTTATAGACAAGATGGCGTCCATTAGGGACGAGTACACCGATGAAAGCGGAAAAGTCGTGATGGTAAAATTCATGGGCAATGTCACAGAGATGACCGAATGTACGGAGACGCTCAGGTACTCATCGCTGTCGGACAAGCTGTATATCGATGACCTTAAGGCGATAGATACGGTTCTTGGCAGCATATACACGGAGAAGGGCGGTAAACCGCTGAATATGAGAAACATCGAGCACATAGAGATAGTGGGTGTGGAATATTGACGGAGGGGTGCCTTGTTCCTCTTTTTATAAAGATATTC
Source organism: Xylanibacter sp. (assembly GCF_057607445.1). Classification (NCBI taxonomy): domain Bacteria; kingdom Pseudomonadati; phylum Bacteroidota; class Bacteroidia; order Bacteroidales; family Prevotellaceae; genus Xylanibacter; species Xylanibacter sp. The sequence goes on from NZ_DBLZAX010000003.1 coordinate 250,157, forward strand.
TTTTGTCCGCTGCGCATGTGCTGATGCTGCAGCAGGATTGTTGTCATTTTGTGGAAGCTATCCTTTCAGCGTGCGAAAGCTTATTTTTTACGCGCTGAAAGGTTTCCTTTTACACCTCAAGAGGGGCCTTTTGTAATGCGTTGAAGATAAGCCTGTTAAGTGGGTGAGGCGTCTGTGCGTGGAATTTCCTGTGGATGAGTGTAATAAGGATGTGTGTCTTTATTTTTTTACTTTCTTGTTTTTCCCGGGAAAATCAGACAATCGGCAGACTTATTCCGTTGATTTTCTGATAAATGTCGAGCGCATACACGTCGGTCATGCCGCTGATATAGTCGATAACAGCCATGATGCGCGTTTCGAGGTCGGGCGCGCTGATGTCATACTGGCTGCTCACGCGGCTGATAAGCTGGCGCGAGTAGAACCGCTGCGGATTGACTGCCGCCTCGGTCATGACCTCCATCAGGCTGTCCATAATCTTAAAACCGCTCAGTTCGACGTCAAGCACAGGCTTGCTCTTGTAGATTCGCTTTTTCGAAAGTTCTGTGCAGTTGCGGTAAGCCTTAACCAGTCTGTCGTCGATGCTGTCGATAAGACGGCCGCTGAACTCGCCCCTCATGATCTCGTCCTCGTGCCTCATGAACGCGTCAACGCATGCCCTTTCGAGCGCGTTGATAACGCAGGCCCTCATGTATATCACCTTCTCGTTGTCGTCGGTTATCTCCTCGTCGTGAATCCTCTGCATGATATGATTTTGCCCCATTTCATCGAAGAAATCCAAGAAAAGCCGCTTTGTCTCCTCGTACGTTACAATCTTCAGCTTGTGGGCATCCTCAATGTCCATAATCTCGTAGCAGATGTCGTCGGCAGCCTCTACAAGATACACCAGCGGATGGCGCGCATACTCGGCAGGACAGCCGTCGGCCGACTTGCGTATGATGCCGAGGTCGTCGGCAATGCGGCAGAATATGTCGGCTTCGGTGCTGAAAAATCCGAATTTACCGTGCCCCTTTTCCGCCAGAGCCGACGCAAAAGGATATTTCACGATAGACGCAAGCGTGGTGTAAGTCATCACGAATCCGCCGTCGCGGCGCCCTTTGAAGCGGTGAGCAAGCAGGCGGAACGCGTTGGCGTTACCCTCAAAGTGAGTGATGTCGTTCCACAGTTCGGGGCTCAGCCTGTCTTTGAGATAAGCCCCCTTGCCCTCGGTGAAGAACGTCTGAATGGCCTTCTCGCCGGAGTGTCCGAACGGAGGGTTGCCCATGTCGTGCGCCAGGCATGCCGTGCTTACTATGGTGCCAATCTGCGTGAACAGCGTGTCGGCCAGTTCGGGCCTTGTCTTCATAACGCAGTGAGCCACGTCGTTGCCGAGCGACATGCCCACGCTTGCCACCTCCAGGCTGTGAGTGAGGCGGTTATGTACGAAAATGCTGCCCGGCAGCGGGAACACCTGAGTCTTGTTCTGCATGCGGCGGAACGGCGCAGAGAATATCAGCCGGTCGTAGTCGCGCTTAAACTCAGAGCGGTCGTCGTGCCTTATGGCGTGGCGCGACTCCTGTCCGAGTCTTTTGTTCGATATAAGTTGTTTCCAGTTCATCATCTTTCTGCAAAATAAGGCCGTATGCACAATACGGCGGTTAGCTGCGCAAAAGTAATCTAAAAATGGCTAAATTCTTTCTTTTTAGCGCTAAAAATACAATTATGTAAATATAAATAGCTATTTTTGCACACAAATTAAAATAACGTAACCGGCAGCATGCCAGCTGTGGGCTGGCTGATGTCGGCATGTGGCGTCAGGCCGAGGCATGCGCCGTTAAAACCTAAAAAGCAGAATAAGACTATGATACCCGTAAAAGTAATCAACAAAGGGCACCAGCCGCTTCCGGCATACGCCACGGCACAGAGTGCAGGTATGGATCTCAGGGCTAACATCGACGCCCCGATAACGCTGCGCCCCATGGAGCGCAGGCTGATACCCACGGGCCTCTACATAGCCCTGCCCGAAGGCTACGAGGCACAGGTGCGCCCGCGCAGCGGACTGGCCTTGAAGCACGGCATAACGGTGCTTAACACGCCGGGAACGATAGACGCCGACTACAGGGGCGAGGTGATGGTGCTGCTGATAAACTTTTCAGACACCGACTTCGTGATCAACGACGGCGAACGCATAGCCCAGATGGTCATTGCTCGCCATGAGACGGCAGAGTTTGTCGAGGTTAGCGTGCTCGACGAGACAGAGCGTGGCGCAGGCGGCTACGGCCACACCGGAGTGAAATAACAGCAACGTTCGCATTTCAACAATTCAGATGAACAGACTAACATCATACATCCTTGTGCTGCTTTCGGCGGCGGCTGTCATCACAGGCTGCAGCCACGGCACGGCAACAAAGACAGGCGCAGGCGGCACGGCGTCGCGCGGCATCGTGGTTCCGCCCATAAGCCATAACGACAGTATGCGCTTCAAGATATTCTATTTTGAGGCCGTCAAGCAGCAGGTGGCCGGCAACTACGACGCGGCTTACGACCTGCTGAGCCACTGTCTCGACATAAACCCCAATGCAGCAGAGGCCTACTTTATGATGTCGTCTTACAGCGGAGTGCTCTATGGTGACACCGCCGCACTTGAAGACGTTAAGAAGGCTGCCGAGCTCGACCCCGAGAACAACACCTATCTTGAGCGTCTCGGCACGGGCTACATACGTATAGGCAACCTCGACGAGGCCATAAAGGCATACGAGAAGCTGGCACACAACAGTCCGGAGCGCTCAGACGTGCTCGACATCCTTAACCAGCTGTATCTCAGAAAGAAAGACTACGACAATGTGATAAAGACCATTGAACGCATCGAAGCCCTTGAAGGCAGCAGTGAGCAGACAGCCCTGTCGAAGATGCAGGTGTACTCGCTGCAGGGCAAGAAGGAGGAAGAGTTCAATGAGCTGAAGTCGATGTCGGAGAAATATCCCAACGACATGAACTACAGGGTGATGATGGGCAACTGGCTTCTGCAGAACGGCAAGCCCGACGAGGCATACAGCCAGTATATGGACGTGCTGAAGCAAGACCCCGAGAACCCCATGGCACGCATGTCGATGATAGACTACTACAGGACTACGGGCAGCACGGCGCAGGCCGACTCGATACAGGAGACAATGCTCGTGAATCCCAAGACGCCCGTCAGCACAAAGATGATACTGATGAGGCAGGTGGTGGCAGACAACGAGAAGAACGGAGGCGACAGCACACAGGTGCTCAACCTCTTTAAGAGAATACTGAAACAGCCGCAGGAAACATCCGACATGGCCGAGCTGTATGCAGCATACATGACGCTGAAGAAGATGCCGCAGGACTCTATCACCAAGGTGCTGGAGACCGTGCTGACCATCTCGCCCGACAACGCGGCTGCCCGTCTGCAGCTGATACAGACAGTGTGGAACGAGAAAGACTTCGACAAGGTTATAGAACTGTCGCGCCAGGCGCTCGACTATAATCCCGACGAGATGGCCTTCTATTATTTCCTCGGACTTGCCTATGTGCAGAAAGACGATGACGACAACGCCCTCGAAGTGTTCAGGAAGGGCGTCAGCCAGATTGACGACGAGAGCAACCCCGACATCGTGTCAGACTTTTATGCCATCATGGGCGACATCCTTTACAGCAAGGGGCAGGAGCAGGAAGCCTATGCCGCTTATGACAGTTGCCTGCAGTGGAAGGACGACAACTTCGGCTGTCTGAACAACTATGCCTACTATCTGTCGGAAACGGGCAAAAACCTCGACAAGGCCGAGCAGATGAGCTATCGCACGGTGCAGGCCGAACCCGACAACTGCACATACCTTGACACCTATGCATGGATACTGTTCAAGCAGAAAAAATATAAAGACGCGCAGCCGTATATCGACATGGCCATCAAGAACGACACCACAAAGAGTGCGGTGCTTCTCGAGCATGCAGGCGACATCTACTACATGAACGGCGACGCCGGCAAGGCCCTCGAATACTGGCGCGAGGCGCTTGAGAACAGTGACGAAGAGAATAAGGTGCTTATAAGAAAAATAAAACTGAAGAAATATGTTGAGAAATAGCAGCAGGCTGTTACGCAGCCTCGTCTTTTTGGTTGTGTGCCTCGCCGTGGTTTCGTGCGGCACAAAGAAGGCCGCCATGTCCGGCGGCTCGTCTTCGTCGTCAGGCAATAACGATGTTGAAAGCATATTGGCCCGCAAGACAGACTTCCTGCGCAAGGTCTACGACAATGAAGTGTATGCACAGGCCATCTCGGCTAAGATAAAGTTCAGCATCAACACCGGTTCAAAAGATCTGTCGGTGTCGGGCTCGCTGAAGATGAAGAAGGACGACGTGATACGCATACAGCTCACTCCGCTCGGACTGATGGAGGCCGGACGCATTGAGTTTACAAAGGATTACGTGCTCGTGGTAGACCGCATCAACAAGGAATATATCAAGGCTTCATACAGCGATGTAGACTTTTTGCAGCGCAACGGGCTCGACTTCTACGCCCTGCAGGCACTGCTGTGGAATCAGCTCTTCGTGCCCGGACAGCAGAAGATAACCGACTCGGCCCTCAAGAATTTCGGCGTTACGTTCAATGATGCCGTGGCCAACACGCTCGTTACGCTGAAGCGCGGCAGCATGAACTATGTGTGGCAGGCCGACAAGACGAGCGGACAGATCAAGGCTGTGGACGTAACATACAGCAGCCCGTCTACAGGCAGCACATCAGTGAAATGCACCTACGGAACATTCAAGCCGCTCGGTACGAAGAAATTCCCTACGGACATCACCCTGATGATGAAGAGCAGCGCGGTGAAGAGAGCCAACGGCGTGGCCGTGAACATATCAATGAGCGGACTCGACACGTCGGCCGACTGGGAGACGCGCACTTCTGTGTCGGATAAATATAAAAAGGTGGATCCGCAGGACGTAATTAACAGAATCTTAAAGTTATAAATGAGAAGAATACTAATATTTCTGCTGGCATTGTCGTTGGTGGCGCCTTCGCTGGCTCAGAAAAAGCAGACAGCCAAGAAAAAGACCACGACGAAGCGCGTGGTGAAGAAGCGCAGCACGAAAAAGTCGGCCAAGACAGCCAACTATTCGAACGCCTCTATCAGGGGACTCCGCAACCAGCGCGCGAGCGTTCAGCGCAAGATAAAGGAGCAGGAGCGCCTCTTGCGTGCCAATAAGGCCGACGTAAAGAAACGGCTCAACAACCTGATGATGATAAACAGCGAAATCGACCAGCGGCAGAAGTCTATCGACGGAATACAGAAAGACATTACCCACATCGACGGAAACATACAGCTGCTCAAGAACCAGCTCTCTACGCTCGAGCAGCAGCTGCAGGACCGCAAGGCCAAATACATAAAGTCGATGCGGTACATGGCCAGCAACCGCACCATACAGGACAAGCTGATGTTCATCTTCAGCGCCAAGAACTTTGCCCAGATGTACCGCCGTCTGAGGTTCGTCCGCGAGTATGCCGCCTATCAGCGTGCCCAGGGCGAGATGGTAAAAGCCAAGCAAAACCAGATAGAGGCAAAGAACAACGAGCTGAAGAAGGTCAGGGGACAGAAGAACAACCTGCTCTATAAGGGACAGCAGGAACAGGCTGCGCTGCAAGGCAAGCAGGCCGAGCAGCAGCAGGTGGTGAACACACTGCAGAAGCAGCAGAAGACGATACAGACCATCATTGCCGACCAGCGCAAGAAGGACGCAGCCCTCAATGCGCAGATCGACAAGCTCATAGCCGAAGAAGTGGCTAAAGCCAAGGCAAGAGCTGAGGCTGAAGCCCGCAGAAAAGCCGCTGCCGCTGCAGCCGCCGCAAAGCGCAGGGCAGAGGAACTGGCACGCAAGAAGGCTGCCGCCGAGGCAGCAGCGCGCGAGAATGCACGCCGTGTGGCTGAGGCTAAGGCACGCGAGGAGCGCCTGAAAGCCGAAGCAAGAGCAGCCGAGCGCAAGAGCGCCGAGGAGAAAGCCAGGGCAGAACAGGCCGCACGTGAGGCTGAGGCCGACCGCGTTGCAGCAGAACGCAAGGCCAAGGTGGAGGAGATGAGGCATGAGAACGAGGTGGCTCGTGCCAAGAAGGAGGCCAAGGAGGCCGTCGCCTTCGATTCGCAGGACCGCAAGCTCAGCGGCAGTTTTGAGCGCAACCGCGGCCGCCTGCCGATGCCTATCACGGGCTCTTACCGCATTGTGAGTCATTTCGGACAATATAATGTTGAAGGACTTAAGAACGTTAAGCTCGACAACAAGGGAATAAATATCCTCGGAAGTCCCGGAGCTTCGGCACGCTCTATATTCGACGGAGAAGTCAGTGCCGTGTTCGGCTTCGGCGGAACGATGGTTGTCATGGTGCGCCACGGCAGTTATATTTCTGTCTACTGCAACCTGCGCTCCGTAAGCGTACACCGCGGACAGCACGTCAGCGCCCGTCAGGCCTTGGGCGTGGTAGGCGAGGACAACATACTGCAGTTCCAGCTCAGGCGCGGAACGGCAAAGCTGAATCCTGAGTCATGGCTCGGAAGATAGCCATCGTACTAATGCGATAATATTTAGTAAGACACGGCCGCTGCGACGGTCTGCCAACAAAGCCGAGACACATTTTTGTCAGATAATTTTCTGTCTGGCGTTTGTGTGTCGGCTTGTCGGTCTTGCCGCCGTGCGCAGTGTCCGGATATTTTTTTAATAAGCCAGAAAAATATTATTTAAAATTATCTGAAAAGAAAAATTTTGATTACTTTTGCGAAATAATAAGGTGTAAGGACATATGGAAGATGAACTTAGAATAATTATAAGCGGAGGCGGCACCGGAGGCCATATATTTCCGGCTGTTTCGATAGCTAACGCAATCAGGGCAAAGTATCCCGAAGCTAAAATACTGTTTGTCGGAGCGTTAGGACGCATGGAGATGCAGCGCGTGCCTGCTGCCGGTTATGAGATTGTAGGACTTCCTATAAGCGGCTTCAACAGAAAGAACATGCTTAAGAATGTGGTGGTTCTTTACAGAATATGGAAGAGCCAGCAGATGGCGAAGAAGATTATACGCAAGTTCAATCCAATGGCAGCCGTCGGAGTGGGCGGATATGCCAGCGGTCCGATGCTCAACCAGTGTACGAAGATGGGCATACCGTGCCTCATTCAGGAGCAGAACTCCTATGCAGGCGTCACCAACAAGATACTGTCGAAGAAGGTAGACCGTATCTGCGTGGCCTACGACGGCATGGAAAGATTCTTCCCGGCAGACAAGATTGTCAAGACCGGTAATCCCGTGCGTCAGGCCCTGCTCGACACAAAGCTGACAAAGGCTGAGGCCCTTAAGAGCTTCGGGCTGTCTGAAGACAAGAAGACCATCCTCATCGTAGGCGGAAGCCTTGGCGCGAGAACGGTCAACGAGAGCGTACTTCAGAATCTCGACATGATAAAAGAGTCAGGTGTGCAGTTTATATGGCAGACCGGAAAATACTATAACGCGTCGATAATGGCTGAACTGAAGCAGCGCGGAACGGTTCCGTCGCTTCACGTAACCGACTTTATCTCTGACATGGGCGCTGCCTACAAGGCCGCCGACCTGGTGATAAGCCGCGCCGGAGCAAGCAGCATATCAGAGTTCTGCCTCATAGGCAAGCCGGTAATCCTTGTTCCTTCGCCCAATGTGGCCGAAGACCATCAGACAAAGAACGCCATGGCCCTGGTCAACAAGAACGCTGCTCTGTATGTAAAGGACGCCGACGCTCCTGCTGAGGTAGTTAAGCTGGCGCTGCAGACAGTGAAAGACGATGCCAGACTGAAAGAACTTAGCGAGAACATACTGAAGCTCGCGCTTCCCGACTCGGCCGACATAATAGCCAACGAAGTGGTTAAGCTCGCACGCCGCGGACACTGATGCGGAGGGTAAGTAGACCACAGACAATAATTATATAGAATACTAAAATAAATTGCAAAAGCAGATGCAGGGCTGCAATCAGCCCTGGCGGACAAAAGTCCGTTTCTGTAGAGAATAATAAAATAATGGAACTGAAAGAGATTAAAGCTGTATATTTTGTAGGAGCAGGCGGCATAGGCATGAGCGCCATAGCCCGTTACTTCCTGCACAGAGGCGTTGTCGTTGCCGGATACGACAAAACTCCTTCTGCATTGACAACGCAGCTCGAGAAAGAAGGCATGCTTATTCATTATGAAGAAAACATCGACGAGATACCGCATGCCTGCAGAAACCAGAAGTCTTCGCTCGTGATCTATACCCCGGCCATACCGGCAGACCACAAGGAGCTGGTTTACTTCCGTGAGAACGGTTTCGACGTTGAGAAGCGCGCCCAGGTGCTGGGCATGCTCACACGCTCACACAAGGGCCTTTGCTTTGCCGGCACGCACGGCAAGACCACCACGTCTACCATGTGCGCCCACATTATGCATCAGAGCCACGTCGACTGCAACGCCTTTCTCGGCGGCATATCAAAGAATTACAGCTCTAACTACATACTGAGCAAGGAGAGCGACTTCGTGGTTATCGAGGCCGATGAGTTCGACCGCAGCTTCCACTGGCTCCGTCCGTGGATGAGCGTCATAACATCTACCGACCCCGATCATCTCGACATATACGGCACCAAGGAGGCCTATCTTGAGAGCTTCGCCCATTACTCTTCGCTGATTCAGCCCGGCGGAGCGCTCATCATACACAAGGGCCTCGAGATGAAAGCTCAGGTGCAGCCCGGTGTTAAGGTGTATGAATACAGTCTTGACAGCGGCGACTTCCATGCCGAGAATATCGTGATTGAGAACGGCAACATCTCGTTCGACTTCATCTCGCCCATAGAAACCGTACGCGGAGTGCAGCTCGGTCAGCCCGTGCCCATCAATATCGAGAACGGCATTGCGGCCATGGCCATGGCACAGCTCAACGGATGCTCAAGCGAGGAACTGAAGTATGGCATGAAGACATACCGTGGCGTTGACCGCCGCTTCGACTTCAAGATAAAGAACGACAAGATTGTCTTCCTCAGCGACTACGCACACCATCCAAAGGAAATCTACCAGAGCGCAAGGAGCATACGCGAGCTTTACAGGGACAAGAAGATAACCGTAATCTTCCAGCCCCATCTCTACACCCGCACGCGCGACTTCTATAAGGACTTTGCCGACAGCCTGAGCATGCTCGACGAGGTTGTGCTCTGCGACATATATCCCGCACGCGAGGAGCCTATCCCCGGCGTTACGTCACAGCTTATCTACGACAACCTGAAGGAAGGCGTGGAGAAGAAGATGATACACAAGGAGGATGTCCTCTCGTTCGTCAAAGACAATGATTTCGAGGTGCTCGTGGTGCTCGGTGCCGGCGACCTCGACAATTATGTGCCACAGATAGAGAAAATACTTCAAGACAAGTATAAGTAAATGCATCAGAAACTTAAAAGAACCATATTCATAACGCTCGACGTGTTTCTTGCGGTTTACCTGGTGATGGCGATGACATCGTTCAATCATCCGGCAGAGACACATAGCGTGTGTACTAAGGTTACCATTAATGTTGAGGATGAAAGTACAAACGGATTCCTAAGTGCAAAGGAGGTGAAGCGCATTCTTGAGCGGAGCCGCCTTTATCCGTTTAAGAAGAAACTTGCCGACATCAACCCTCGCGACATCGAGGACAAGCTGAAGGACACGCCCTTTGTCAACACTGCACAGTGCTATAAGACAAAGGACGGCAACGTCTTTATAAGCATCACGCAGCGTCTGCCTATCGTAAGGGTGAAAAACTCGCGTGGCGACGACTATTATCTTGACGATCAGGGCGGCATAATGCCCAACTCAAAGTACACGTCAGACCTGATAATAGCTACAGGCAACATAAGCCGCTGGTATGCCCGCAACTATCTCTCTTATCTGGCCATCGAGCTGATGAAGGATGACTTCTGGAAGAATCAGATAGTGCAGATAAACATACTGCCCGACCTTGGCGTTGAGCTTGTTCCGCGCGTCGGCGAGCATATAGTTTATCTGGGCAACATCCCGCAGACAAAATATGTCAACCGCCGCAAGGCTCTTGTGCAAGGTTTTGTGCAGAAGAAGATGGACCGTCTGAAGAAGTTTTACAAATACGGACTCAGTCAGGCCGGATGGAACAAATATTCTTATATAGATCTGGAGTTTGACAACCAGATAATATGCAAAAAGAAGAAAAAGGCAGATATTTAAATAAAACAGAAACAACAAATTGATAACGTATGGCAGCAAAGGATTTTATAGTAGCAATAGAATTAGGCTCATCAAAGGTTACGGGCATTGCGGGCAAGAAGAATCTTGACGGCAGCATCTCTGTGCTCGCCGTTGTGAAGGAAGACTCTTCGTCGTTTATACGCAAGGGCGTCGTCTACAATATAAATCAGACCGTTCAGTGTGTGTCCAACATCGTCAAGAAACTGTCTGCCGCCCTCAAGTCTGAGATAGCTCAGGTGTATGTGGGCGTGGGAGGTCAGTCTATCAGAAGCGAGAAGAACGTGATAGGCAAAGACTTATTGGGCGACACCATCGTTACGCAGGAGATGGTAAACGAGCTTATGGACACCAACCGTAATATGTCTTATCCTGAACAGGAAATTCTTGACGCGGCCACACAGGAGTATAAGGTCGACAACCAGCTGCAGCTCGATCCCGTGGGCATACAGTGCAGCCGCCTTGAGGGCAACTTCCTCAACATATTGTGGCGCAAGACCTTCTACCGCAACCTCAACAAGTGTTTCGACACTGCCGGCATTGCCATTGCCGAGATGTATCTGGCGCCGCTGGCGCTGGCCGACAGCGTGCTGTCCGACTCTGAGAAGCGTTCAGGATGCGTGCTCGTTGACCTTGGTGCCGATACCACCACTGTTTCTGTTTACTATAAGAATATTCTTCGCCATCTTGCTGTCATACCTCTCGGCGGCAACAACATCACCAAGGATATCGCTTCGCTGCAGATGGACGATGAGAACGCCGAGAAGATGAAGCTGAAATACGGAAATGCTTATACTGACAACAACGAGATAGACAACACCCTGATGTTCCCCATCGATGCCGACCGCAGCATAGAGAGCCGCAAGTTTATCGAGATCGTAGAGGGCAGACTTCAGGAGATTATCGAGAACGTGTGGTATCAGGTTCCTGCCGAGTATGCCGACAGGCTGCTGGGCGGTATCATCCTTACCGGTGGAGGCTCTAACATGAAGAACATCGACATGGCCTTCAGAAACCACACGCATATAGAGAAAATACGTATTGCGAAGTTTGTTACGCAGACCATCAACTCTAACAACAACGACATCAACGCCCACAACGGCATGATGAACACCGTGCTGGGCATCCTGGCCAAGGGCGACATGAACTGCGCCGGCGAAGAGTACAGCGAGCACAGCGACCTCTTCGGTGCCGACAAGCCTAAGCCGGCTGCCGGCATGCAGGGCGGAACTCACGTACAGCAGCGCAACAACGAGGGCGTAGTGCTCACCGAAGCCGAGAAGCTGAAGATTGAGGAGATGCGCCGCAAGGCTGCCGAAGAGGCTGCCAGGAAGGAGAGCGAGCCTGAAGTTAAGCCGAAGGACGATGCCGACAAGGAAAAGAAGGGCATGAAGCCTCATGTTACAAAGCTCAAGAACTGGTTCAGAAGCCTTGTCTCTGAGGACGAATAATATAGACATGGCTGCGCTGCTACAAACTTATAACTACGAAAAAAAATAAAGACAGAGATATGGCTGATACACATAGAATAGTGGATTTCGGTGAGCCCGAAAAAGAGAAGAGCATAATAAAAGTGATCGGAGTAGGCGGCGGTGGAGGCAACGCCGTTAACCACATGTACCGCGAGGGCATACACGACGTGTCGTTCGTTCTGTGCAACACTGACAACCAGGCACTCAACGACTCGCCCGTACCCGTGCATCTGCAGCTCGGCAAGGAAGGACTCGGAGCCGGCAACAAGCCTGCAAAGGCGCGCGAGGCAGCCGAGGAGAGCCTTGAAGACATTAAGGCAATGCTCAACGACGGCACCAAGATGGCATTCATCACAGCCGGAATGGGCGGAGGCACCGGCACCGGTGCGGCTCCTGTCATTGCCAGCGTTTCAAAGGATCTGGGCATACTTACTGTCGGCATCGTTACCATACCGTTCCGCTTTGAGGGCGAACGCAAGATCGACCAGGCCCTCGACGGCGTTGAAGAGATGTCGAAGCACGTCGACGCCCTGCTCGTAATCAACAACGAGCGCCTGCGCGAAATTTATCCGGAACTGTCTATCCTTGATGCCTTCGGTAAGGCCGACGACACCCTGAGCATTGCTGCCAAGAGCATAGCCGAGATTATCACCGTTCACGGACTGATAAACCTCGACTTCAACGACGTGAAGACCGTGCTTAAGGACGGCGGCGTGGCCATCATGAGTACAGGCTACGGCGAAGGCGAAGGCCGCGTTAAGCGTGCCATTGAGGACGCGCTCAACTCACCTCTGCTCAACGACAACGACGTGTTCAACGCAAAGAAGATATTGCTCAGCATATCGTTCTGCAGCGACAAGAACAGCAACAACGGCCTCATGATGGAGGAGATGAACGACGTGAACGACTTTATGGCAAAGTTTGGCAACGACTTCGAGATAAAGTGGGGACTTGCCACCGACCCCGAACTGGGCAACAGGGTGAAGGTTACCATCCTCGCCACAGGATTCGGCATAGAGAATGTCGACGGCATGAACGAGCACTACAAGAAGCACTCTCAGGAGGAGAATGAACGCCGTGCTGAGGAGGAGGAGAAGGCTGCCGAGCGCCGCGCAAAGCGTGAACACTACTACGGCACCGACGGAAAAAGCTCTAAATACAAGCGCCGTCCGCACATATACATCTTCCGCCAGGAAGACCTCGACAACGACGACGTGATATCTTCTGTTGAGTCGACGCCTACATACAAGCGCACACGTCAGGAGCTTGAGGAAATACGCAACCAGTCTATGGGACAGGTAAAGAAGGCCGAGAGCGAGGACAGCAAGATACAGGGAACAATAAAGTTTGGATGATTGACAATTCATAATTCATAATTTTTAATTTATAATTAAAATGTTATTCGATCAGATAAGCAACGATATAAAGGAGGCCATGAAGGCCCGCGACAAGGTGCGTCTTGAGACCTTGCGCAACATTAAGAAAGTTTTTCTTGAGGCAAAGACTGCTCCCGGAGCCAACGACACTCTTGAGGATGCCGACGCCATGAAGATTCTTGCCAAGCTTGCCAAGCAGGGCAAAGAGTCGGCTGCCACATTCGTGCAGCAGAACCGTCAGGACCTTGCAGACGCCGAGCTGGCACAGGTCAGCGTCATTGAGGCATACCTGCCGAAGCCTATGACAGAGGAAGAGATTGAGGCTGCCGTAAAGGAAATTATAGCCCAGACAGGTGCCGCAGGCATGAAGGACATGGGCAAGGTTATGGGCGTGGCTTCAAAGCAGATGGCTGGCAAGGCCGACGGCCGCATTATCTCCGGCATCGTAAAGAAACTGCTTGCCTAAGCATTTTCTTTCTGATATAAAATAATAAATCAGCCTGAACGGACTAAACAGTCTGCTCAGGCTGATTTGTTTTTGTCGTGTTTACATACTGAACCCTGTTTCCATTTACACAAAATATTGGACAGTGTCATTAACTCCTAAAAACAAAGCATACGACTTTACCTTCTCTAACTCCTTTATCTACTTTAACTCCTAAAAACAAAGCATACGACTTTACCTTCTCTAACTCCTTTATCTACTTTAACTCCTAAAAACAAAGCATATGACTTTAACTCCTCTAACTCCTTTAACTACTTTAACTCCTAAAACAGAACATTCTCCTCTAACTATTTTAATAAAAAACTCGTCACTCGTCACAATGGCGTATAACGCACTGATACACATGGCGTTACAGTGTGACGAGTTGCGCTTTCAACTCGTCACGCTCGTGGCTCACACATCAGCCGTGATGAATTTAGCCGGCAACTCGTCACACTTTAACATCTTGATTTACAGCTTGTTATGCACGGTTGTGACGAGTGATGAGTTTTTTATAAAAATAAAATTGATCCTTATGTTATGCTGCATGACTTATCACGAAGAGTCAACTTTTATCAGCGATAATCCATGTTTCGGTCAACCTAAGTCAGTAAATAGTCAACATTCTTTATTATTGCCGTTTTCATTTTTCCGATAGGCATACTTTTGCACCCTGAAAGGCCACGTTTCAGCATGCAAAAGCATACCTTTTGCATCATAGTTTGTCGTGTTTTGTAAGTTCAGTATGATAAGTTCTGCTGATAAAATTCTCAATTCTCCATTCTCAATTCACCATTTTAATTTGCTTTTTCAGCCTGTATTTGATAGTTCTCAGCGCTCCTGGAGTTATGGCCATAATGCGCTGAATGTCCTTGTCGCTGAAGCCTATGGTTATCAGCGAGAGTGCAAACAGACTGTTTGTTGTCAGCTTGCCGTATCTGCTTTCAGCCTCTCTTGCCTTTTCGGCATATTCAATTCTGAAGTATTCGATGAATGCCTCAAAGTCGTCCTTGCTCCATTTTACGGTCGTTCCGCCCTCGGCAATCTCTTTGTGCAGTCTTTTTCCGCGGCTCACAGTTTCAGCCTCATGCTTTCTGATGTCTTCAATCTTCTTTTTCAGTTTCTTTATTTCCTTTTCCCTGTCCTTTCCAGATGCCGCCATGCTCTCCATCTGCTGCGTGTACATCTCTATCTTCTCCCTGTCTTCCTCCATCAGGTTTCTTGCCCTGCTCATCTTCTTTCTGTGGTATACGGCTGCAGCTATGATGATAATTGCGAGCGCTGCGATGGCTGCTGCTGCAGCCGGCATCCATTGTCCGGCATTCTTCACGGCCTCTTCTTTCTCTATGCTTTTCTGCAGCGCGAGCATATCTTCAGTCTGTTGTCTTGCCTTCATGCTGTCTTCAGCTGCCTTGCTTTTTTCCGCCAGCTTCATGGCCTCCTTATATTCGCCCTGCTCCTTCTTTATGTCAGACATTAGGGACAAAGCTTCTGCTTTATGTTCTAAATTATTGCTTGAAGCTGATTTTTTTAGTAAATCCAATGCCCTTTCAGTTTCACCTTCTGAATAGTATATAGCACCAAGTATTGTTTGGGCTCTTTCTGATTGTTGGATATTTAATGATTTTAATGCATATTTTTTTGATTCTGCAAGTTTGTTGGTGTTAAAATAGTAGATACTTGCATTTGTGTAAAATTCAACTTTTAATTTTTGAGGCAGGTCTTTAGTTTTTTTCAATGCTTCGTTCATGTAGTAGTCAGAACTGTCTGCTTTTGATTGTCCTGCGAATATTGCAGATATCCTGTTTAGGTCTTCAACAATCCAAGATTTGTTGTTAGTTGCAATTGAATTGTTTAGTGCGATGTGCGCATATTTTAGTGCTGTATTATAATTCCCATTTTTTAGATTAATGAAAGCAAGTAGTTCTGCTATATGATGTATAGCATTTTTATTTTTTGCTTTTTTTGCAAATATTTCTCCATTTTTTAAAGCTGTGATAGCTTCGGCATTATTTCCTTTTTCATAGAAAATCGCACCCTTGTAATAATAAGCTTTAGCAAGTTTTTCTGCATCGTATTGTTTGGTGTAATATTCAATGCATCCGTTTATGATGGAGTCGGGCATAGGAGGCATATATAAAACATGACTTGCTTGAGTCATCAAAAGATTATAATATGCTTTGTCGCTTTCGTCCTTTAGATTCTCAACGCTGATGCTTTTAAGTATTTTCATTGCCGAATCGTTTTTTGTATGATACAGCAATGTATCTGCCAAAACGAGTTTCTGGCGTGTTTCGTTATTGTAGTTGCAGCTGCAAAGAATGAGTATTATTGCTATGGAGAATAATAAAAGTCTTTTCATTAATGTCATGTTTTTTGTTGTTTCAAAGTTAATCAATTTATGTTGAAAAGCATGTGCATTCAAGATATTTTTCCTGGTGTTAATGTGTTGCCATGACATAAATCCTTTTTTATAAAGTCAGAATATCCCTCACACAAAAAGAGTAATCATAATTGGCTTACACCGAACTTCGTTTATTCATTTTCAATTTTCAATTCTGATTTGCTTTTTCAGCCTGTATTTGATCGTTCTCAGCGCTCCCGGTGTTATAGCCATAATGCGCTGAATGTCTTTGTCGCTGAAGCCTATGGTTATCAGCGAGAGTGCAAACAGACTGTTTGTTGTCAGCTTGCCGTATCTGCTTTCAGCCTCTCTTGCCTTTTCGGCATATTC
>NZ_DBLZAX010000003.1:266546-316156 GCF_057607445.1 Xylanibacter sp.
CGGCATTCTTCACGGCCTCTTCTTTCTCTATGCTTTTCTGCAGCGCGAGCATATCTTCAGTCTGTTGTCTTGCCTTCATGCTGTCTTCAGCTGCCTTGCTTCTTTCCGCCAGCTTCATGGCCTCCTTATATTCGCCCTGCTCCTTCTTTATGTCAGACATCCACGCCAGCACTTCAGCCTTGATGTCGAAGTCGCCGTCTGCTACAGCCTTTTCATATAGTCTCCATGCCTCGGCTTTTCGTCCTTTGTCCATATATATCACTCCGAGTATAAATTCCGCCCTCGCCGTCGGCTTGGCTTTTATGGACATTAATATATATTTCTCGGCAGAGTCTGGCTTGTTTGAATTATAATAGTAAGCTCCGGCATTAGCATAGAAGTCGGCTTTTAGTTCTTTATGAAGATAACTTGTGTATTTTAATGCTTCTCTCATATAGTGTTCGCAGCTGTCGTCCATGTCTTTGTTGTTAAATATAGCCGCCATTTGGAACAGATCCTCTACAATCCATGCTTTATTGCCTGTTAATTTGGAATTTTGTAGCGCAATATATTCATATTTTAAGGCAGTATTAAGATTGTCTGCCTTCATGTTAATGAAAGCAATTTGTTCGGCTATGTGATGTAAAAGAACTTTATTGTCAGATTCTTTTGCATGTATTTCACCTGCCTTCAGTGTTAATATGGCTTCTTTTATTTTGTCTTTGTTGCGTAGTATTGCACCTTTATAGTAATAAGATTTTGCGAGTTGCTCTGCATCGTAGTGTTTTGTGTAATATTCAATGCATCCGTTTATGATGGAGTCGGGCATAGGCGTCATATACAAAACGTGACGTGTCTGCGTCATCAAAAGATTATAATATGCCCTGTTGCTTTCGTCCTTTAGATCCTCAGTATTGATGCTTTTAAGCACTTTCATTGCCGAATCGTTTTTTGTTTGGTACAATAATGTATCTGCCAAAACGAGTTTTTTGTGTGTTTCTCTGTTGTAATTACAGCTGCAAAGGATAAGTATTGTTACTATAGAGAATAGAAAAAGTCTTTTCATTAATGTCTTGTTTTTTGTTGTTTCAAAGTTAATCAATTTATGTTGAAAAGCATATGGATTTAAGATGTTTTTGTCCTTAGACTTATTCAAAGCGTCACAATTTTCAAAGATAGAAAATAATATATTGTTGTGTAACTTTTTGATTTTTAGCTTGTTATATTGTTTTATGATTGTGACATTTAAAAATAATAATTGCTTTAAAATTTGGAGAGACTTTATTGTTTTTCTAATTTTGAGAACAGAAAGTTATTAAATTTATCAAAACTATGAAGAAATTTTTTTATTATTGGTGATGGTATTCTCATTTGGAGAAGTATTTGCAAATAATGATTTTGCACCTGTTTTTAGAAAAATAGTAGGAATTGGAAAAGGTCTTATTGTAAATAAAGCTCCTTCTCAAAAAGAGCCTGTGATATCTTTTTACGATACCACTCGAAAAGTTTTTATTGTATGGTTTTGTTGCAGTGAAGAAAATGCAGAGATAATAATAACTAAGGATGGAGAAACTGTGGCATTGGATGTTTTTAATGTAAATGAAGATGAGGGTATAGAGTGTGATATGTCTGAATGTAAGAAAGGAGAATATGTCGTTTATGTAGTAACGGATGGTTCTATGCAGGTTTTGGGCTCTTTTTATAAAGAATAAAATATAAATGATATTTCACGTGAAAATTATAACTTATGTTTAATCCTAAAATTTTTTAATTATGAAAAAGTTATTTTATGTTTTGTGTTTATTGACTTTGTCAATGGTTACTTCATGTTCATCTTATGATGATTATGATTGTGAAGAATCTTCATACAAATCATTACCTGATTTGGTAGGAGAAATAGTTGAGAATAACAATTCTGAAGATGGTATAGTTTATGTGTCGTATACATCATCCACTGGTGCTAAGGTGATAATGTCAACTCGAGGTGATGGTCTTGATTCTGGTTGGATTTATGGAGGACATGCATCTGGTAGGGTTGCAGCAGTAACATTGGCAACAAAACTTGCAAACAAGATTGAAGGTGGTCGAGTTGTATATCTTAAAATCGTACCAGATGCAGATGGTAAAGGTTGGAGCGTTTACTATAAGTATGGCAATTAAATATTAGTGCCTTATGAAAAAAGCAAAAGTAATAATTCTTTCCCTTATACTCCTTATAGGTCTTGTATGGTGGGGCTTTGTGTTGTTTGGAATAGAACTTAGGTATTCCTTTATGATTTTGCCGCTTTTGCTTGTAACGTTGACGGCTTTATTGAAAAACAATGAAAGCGCCCGCTTTGACAAGTTGGAACTGGCATTAGAGGTGTTGGCTCTGCTGGCAATGGTGTATTTTACTGTTTTCATGCTGCTTCCTTTTTGATTCTTATTGATAAGATTAAGCGTTGTGAAAATTTTGAATAGTAGTAATAATCCGACTAAATTGAAACGTGTCGGATTATTACTTTACGCCGTATCATACGGCTCTGAATAAATCCTACGTAAACTGTAATTTATTAGAAATGAACCGAAAAGAACTTACTAAAATAAATAACGACTTTAGTTTTTGCCTACATTTGCAAACAAATATACGGACTATTTAGCATAACGATAAAAATATTTCTGACTGCATTGACAATTTGTCTTGCGTGATATAAAAATGTTTGAGCAATAATCTTAAAATCATAAGCTATGAGTAGAATAAGTTTTAGGAAAGACAGGTTAGATATCCTTTTCAGCACTCTTCTGCTTTTATATGCTGTAGAGCCTGTGTTTGGAGACATACTTGTGATAGATTATCTAATTTATGGGTTGATGGCAGTGTGCGCTGTGTTGATGCTTGTGTTCTTGGTGAAAAATCTGATTAAGGATGCGCGCGGCTTCATTTCGAGTTATACATCGAGGTCGGTCTTTTGGATTGTTGATGCCGTAATCTGTCTTATAGGCCTGGCTGTAGGCTATGCGTTCAGCTCAAATTCAGGTAGCTGGTGGATTTTTCTGTTTATCTGTTTTGTTGCTGTATATTTTCTGCCGACACCAAAGGGAACGAAAACAACGTGATATTGCAGGGGCGTACCCCAGGTGCGTCCGAAAGCGTTATATATGATTGATAATGTAAAGGTGGACGCACCTGGGGTACGTCCCTGCGTGCTTAGGCATGATAATGGTTTGTTGCGCATCTTCTTTGTGAGTATAAATCTGTAGAAAATTACATTTGTTGCTTTACTCTCTCTCTTTAACTTCGTTGAAGTTTTTAATGATTATGGTGGTTAAATTTAATTTTAGTGCCTTATGAAAAAAGCAAAAGTAATAATTCTTTCCCTCATACTCCTTATAGGTCTTGTATGGTGGGGCTTTGTGTTGTTTGGAATAGAACTGAGGTATTCCTTTATGATTTTGCCGCTGGTGCTTGTAACACTGACGTCTTTATTGAAAAACAATGAAAGCACCCGCTTTGACAAGCTGGAACTGGCATTAGAGGTGTTGGCTCTGCTGGCTATGGTGTATTTTACTGTTTTCATGCTGCTTCCTTTCTGACGGTTACGGAAAAGCGTTGTGAAAAATTTGAGCAGTATTAATAATTTAATGTGATAACCCGACCGGTTATTATTCGGCCGGGTTATTGCGTTGTGTCTGTCGCGCTGCTCTGAACGCTTATATTTCAATGGATATCGGTGATGAACCGAAATAAACTTATAGAAAGTTGAAAATGTCCAGGATTTTTCCTAACTTTGTGAACATAAGGCTACAAGAGCTGCTGAACCATATCAGCACGTTATAATACGGCATTACAGAATGTCTGTTTGTGCCGGCATGATAATGCTGACGGCTTTGTCGCTGATAATCTTTGTGTCGAGTGTTAGATATTCCTCCATGCGGAAAAAGCTGTTTAAGTTTGATGTTTTGTGATTTAAACCTATAAATATTATTTTTAACAACAAGCCTATGAGAAAAGTAGATTTAAAGACCGGCAAGCTTGAAATTATTTTCAGCATCTTTCTTCTTCTGTTTGCACTTGAGCCGCTGTTTGGCAGCGTGCCTGCGGCAGATTATGCCGTCTGGGGATTAATAGTTCTGTGTCTTGTCCTGATGGTTGTGCTGATGATAAAAGATTTGGTTAAGGATGCGCGCGGCTTCCTTTCGCGTTATACGTCAAGGTCGGTCCTTTCGGTCTTAGACATCGTTATCTGTCTGATAGGCGTGGCTGTGAGCTATGCGGTAGATGCCGGTATGAGCAGCTTCTGGATCTTAATGCTTGTCCTTACAGTCATTGCATATTTCCTGCCGGCGCCCAAAGGAGCTAAATAAGTGAAGAGTGAAGAACGAAGAGTGAAGATTTCAATAGCCGGTTTTATATTGTAAGGCGCAATCAAGATTGTCAATATTGTGATTGCTCAGCTTTTATATACTATTGAATTCTTCATTCTTCATTTCCGTAGTCCCCACGTGTTCAAGATGAAAAAATGTTGTGAATCTTTTTTGCCGTTAATGTTAATTTACTAAAAACGATGTCACAATACGGCGTGTTGTACGTGTTAAAGTAAAAAGCACAAACTAAAAATGTTTTTTACTATGAAGAAATTATTGTTCTTGTTGGCCCTTCTTATGGCCATGGCTACAGCCGGAGCGCAGAACGCGTCGAACGAAAAGTGTTTTTTCGATAAAATTGTTATCAATCTCGGAGTGAGTGCAGGAACAGGCTGCAACAACATGCATCCGCTTACCCTCAATGCCGACATAGGCTACAGGTTTATTCCGCGTATGTATGCCTTTGTTCATGGCGAGAGCATTTACGGCCATTGTGATGCCGACGGACTGAAGACTTACGTCACTTCGCAGAATCTTGGTGGAGGTTTGGGCTATACGTTCTATAAGGACGACGTTACGGCCATAGACCTTCGCGGCACGGTGTCGACGAGCGTCGGTCATGCCGACTGGAAGAATGTTGCTTACGATCTTGGCGTAATGTTCAGGGTTGGGCGAGGTCCTCTGAAGTTTGATTTCGGCGTAAGTTTCCGCCACATGAGTTCGCGCACAGCCGGAATAGGTTCATACAACGGCGCATTCTTTACTTTGGGAGTGGGAATATAAGTATAAGTGAAGAGTGAAGAACGAAGAGTGAAGAATTCAATAGCCGGTTTTGTGTTATAGAACGTCGTCAATGCTATAATGCTATTCAGTTTTATATGCTATTGAATTCTTCACTCTTCGTTCTTCACTCTTCACTTAATTTTTTCCTCTTCACTTATTTCACCGTCAGTGTTATTATTCGGTCTATCGCCGGCGTAAGGTCGGCAGTGTGCAGCACTACGCCGCCGCTTACGTTTTCATGACTTATCTTTTTGCCTGTATCAAATAATACGGCGCTCTTCACTTTGCCTTTCAGCGGCAGCAATATCATCTTCGGCATGTCGTCGGCAAGGATGTGCACATAAAGCTTGTTGCCGCTGCGCGTCGTGGTGCCCCATTCTGCTGTCATCACGTCGCCTGCCGTGGTGGCATACACCGTTTCGCCATATTCAGACAGCCACTTGCCCATGCTCTTAAGGCGCTCAAGAGCCACTGCCGGCAGTTGTCCGTCAGGCTGCGGCCCTATGTTCATAAGCAGGTTGGCACCCTTGCCGGCAGCCCTTACGAGCAGTCTTACGAGCGTTGTGTCCGACTTGTAGTTCTGGTCGCTCACCTTATATCCCCACATTCCGTTCATCGTCTGACATGTTTCCAGCGGCAGACTGCCTATCTCGCTTTCGTCAGAAAGGCCCGCGGTGTTCTCGCCCGGCAGGTCGCGCTCAAACATCTGGAAGTCTTCGCCCTCAACCGGCGCCCTGTGGTGGTTGTTGCCTATGAGGCATGCCGGCTGCAGGCGGTGTATCATGGCATACTGCTCGCTAAGGCGCCAGTCGAAGTCGGGCTTGTCCCACACTCCGTCAAACCATATTGCGCCTATCTCGCCGTAGTTGGTCAGCAGCTCGGTCAGCTGGTTGTTCATAAACTCATAGTAGCTCTCCCAATTGCCGTGGTTCTTTCTGCCCGTCCTGTGGCCCGTGTTGCCCAGCGGATAGTAGTCTTCGCGCGTCCAGTCGAGGTGAGAGTAATACAGATGAAGCTTTATGCCCTGCTTGTGGCACTCGTCTGCCAGCTCCTTTATCACGTCGCGTCCGAAGGGCGTGGCGTCAACAATGTTATAGTCGGAATATTTTGTGTCGAACATCGAGAAGCCGTCGTGGTGGCGTGTGGTGATGCATATATACCGCGCTCCTGCTTCCTTGATGGCCTTAACCCATTCGCTCGCGTTGAAGCGCGATGGGTAGAAAGCCGATGCGGCCTTGGCATACTCGTGGCAGTTGAGCCCGCCGCTGTTGAGATACCACTCACCCTGTCCTAAAAGGCTGTAGATGCCCCAGTGGAGGAATATCCCGAACTTGTTGTCGCTAAACTCTTTGCGCGCCTTCAGGTTTTCGGGCGCCGGCACGTAGCCTGCCTTTTGCGCATGCGCCATGCCCGGCATGAGCAACGCGGCCAGGCATAATGCCATAAAAGTCCTTTTAAAATGTTTTTCCATAATATTATATTATTTGTGCATAGTGATGTTTCAGCCGTTATGTCCGCAAGCATATTTCCGTCTGCATGTCGGCTTTCTCATGCCTGCCTTCTTCGTGCCGTATGGCTAGGCAGGGCAGGGGAGCATGCAAATATACGAATCTTAATTTATAATTCATAATTAACAATTCATAATTCATAATTCACGATCGGCTTTCGCCTAACTTCGTTTCGCAATTCATAATTTCAGTTAGTGCAATGCCGCACATTGTTTTTTAGTTCTTTCCGCTCAGCTTCATTATGGTCTTTTGTCAGCTTTTCTTACATGAACCAGTCCACTTAACGCTCTCAGAATGGCGATGCTCGTCACGAATCCGTGATTTGGCGTGAAAAACGGCGAAAAATGCGTGTTTTTGCTAACCTGTTGTCGTTCAGTGCTTTATGCTGTTTTAAAGACAAAAGCTTAACAGTTAAAAAATATTACTTTGCCGTTTACGGTGCAAAAGTGGCCCGTTTCCGTTGCAAGACATGCCTGTTTTTTATCCGTAGACCATGCTTTTACACCTCAAAAAATTCATGTTTAAGCCTTTTATTCAGTCTTGTCTGTGAACGTATGTTAATGCTCCGCCGCTTTTGTCTGAATTAATTAACATCCGTTATACTCTGCTTTTCTAGATTGGAAAAATATTTTGTCCTAAGTTTTTACCACGAAGTGATGTTCCGTAAGTGAAGAATCTAAAGGTGTCGTATGATTTAAATCTATGTCTAATTTGGCTTGTCAATCAGCAAACAGCTCCTTAAGCACCTGCAGCGACTTCAGTTCTGGCAGTTCGGGCATGTGTATGCGGTAATAGCTTATTATGGTGTCCACCATCCTGTTGCGGTCAAAGTGCGACATGCGGTAAAGGTGCATCGTGGCATAGTTCATGCGCAGCAGCAGTCCTATCTTGCGCGCCTCGTCAGGACTGAGCACGTCGGCGTGCATCGGCCTTTGACGGCAGAAGCAGCTGCTCCTCATGTCGAACCAGTCGCCCGGCTCGTAGTTGTCGGTATTGGGATAAAATCCGAGAAATCTCGACAGGCGCATCATGAACACTATGTGGAAGTTGGCAAAGCCCTCGCCGCATCCGTCGAGCCATCTGATGCTGTTCTCTATATATGAGAATGTGGTTGGGTCGGTCTGCTCGCGGCGTGTGGTGCAGCGCAGAAATTCGGCCATGAAGAGCGAGATGGCCGTTTTGTATGGGTTAAACGGTATCGACGTGAAGGGCACCGCTATGCGTGCGTCCTTCAGCCGCTGCAGTCTGGCGTTCTGTCTTATGTCGATGTCGGTGTCGAGAATGAACAGCGGCTGGAAGTATTGCTTCTTGAGCTTGCCCCTTGCCGATGTCGGAATCTTTATAATGCACGACGTTCTGCCGCATGTTTCGGTGAGAAAGTCAACAATCATCTGTTGCTCTCCATATTTGAACGAATGCAGCACTAAAGCCCTTGTTTTTGTTATCATATCTGCAAAAATACAAGAATTTTATGGTTTTTGAGAAAAAAGTTGCAGAAAAATTTGGAGGTTTAAAATAAAACCACTACCTTTGCACCGCAAATTTATCAAATGGTCCCTTCGTCTATCGGCTAGGACGAGAGATTTTCATTCTCTAAAGAGGAGTTCGACTCTCCTAGGGACTACTAACAAAATAAAAAGGAATAATAACAAAGATGGCAAACCACAAATCATCAGTTAAGAGAATCCGTCAGGAGAAGAAAAGAACATTGCACAATAGATATTATGCAAAGACAATGCGTAATGCAGTGCGTAAGCTGCGCGCTATAACAGATAAGGAAGAAGCTCTGAAGCTGTATCCTAGTGTACAGAAGATGCTTGATAAACTGGCTAAGACCAATATCATCCACAAGAATAAGGCTTCTAATCTTAAGTCAAAGTTGGCGTGCCACATCAGCAAATTGGGATAAATTAAATTATAAATAAGAGACAATAAGGGCTGTGATCAACAAAGATTGCAGCCTTTTTTGTTGTTTGCCGGTTTGCTTCTTTCCTTTCTTGCGTTTTTATTGTTGTCATGAGCGTCATGAAGCATGGTGCATGGCAGCGTGTGGCACCGCTTTGGCTGCCGTTTCGGGCTTTTGCCGTAATATTGTGGGCAAAGGTGCTTATGGTGTAGTTAAACACCGTCATTTCACTTTTTTATAGTTAAAAGCCTTCGCCGTGTCGCAGATTTTTTGTATATTTGCACGTTAATTTACATTGAAGCGAAATGGCAGAAAATCAAATCAACGAGAATAATTATTCAGCCAGTAACATACAGGTGCTTGAAGGCCTTGAGGCCGTGCGCAAGCGTCCGGCAATGTACATAGGCGACATCAGCGAGAAGGGTCTTCACCACTTGGTGAACGAGACAGTGGACAACTCTATCGATGAGGCCATGGCCGGATACTGCACCCATATTGAAGTTACGATAAACGAAGACAACTCTATAACCGTGCAGGACAACGGTCGTGGTATCCCTGTGGATGAACACGAAAAACTGCATAAGTCGGCTCTTGAAGTGGTAATGACCGTGCTGCATGCAGGCGGTAAGTTCGACAAAGGCTCATACAAGGTGTCAGGAGGTCTGCACGGTGTGGGTGTGTCGTGCGTCAACGCGCTTTCTACACACATGCTGTCACAGGTGTTCCGCGACGGAAAGATATATCAGCAGGAGTATGAGAAGGGTAAGCCGCTGTATCCTGTAAAGGTGGTTGGCGAGACTGAGCTGCGCGGTACACGCCAGCAGTTCTGGCCGGACCCTACAATATTCACCACGACACTGTATAAATACGACATAATAGCCAAGCGTATGCGCGAGCTGGCATATCTTAACGCCGGCATAAAGATTACGCTTACAGACCTTCGTCCCGACGAGGAAGGCAAGACAAGGCAGGAAGTGTTCCATGCCAAGGACGGACTGAAGGAGTTTGTGCGCTATATCGACCGTCACCGCACACATCTGTTCGATGACGTTATCTATCTGAAGACAGAGAAGCAGGGCATACCTATCGAGGTGGCTGTGATGTATAACACTGACTACAGCGAGAACATCCATTCATACGTGAACAACATCAACACCATCGAAGGCGGTACGCATCTCGTAGGTTTCCGCATGGCGCTGACACGTACTTTGAAGAAATATGCCGACAACGACCCTGTTATATCAAAGCAGATCGAGAAGGCAAAGATAGAGATTGCAGGCGAGGACTTCCGCGAAGGACTTACGGCCGTTATCTCGATAAAGGTGGCTGAGCCGCAGTTTGAAGGTCAGACAAAGACAAAGCTAGGCAACAGCGAAGTTACCGGAGCCGTTCAGCAGGCTGTGTCAGAGGCTCTGACATATTATCTCGAGGAACATCCGAAGGAGGCAAAGCAGATATGCGACAAGGTGATACTGGCTGCAACGGCACGTATCGCGGCACGCAAGGCGCGCGAGAGCGTTCAGCGCAAGAATCCTATGACCGGAGGCGGTCTGCCCGGAAAGCTTGCTGACTGCTCAAACAAAGACCCGAAGGAGTGCGAGATATTCCTCGTCGAGGGAGACTCGGCCGGCGGTTCTGCCAAGCAGGGACGCGACCGCTACACACAGGCCATACTGCCGCTGCGCGGAAAGATTCTTAACGTGGAGAAGGTTATGTGGCACAAGGTGTTCGAGAGCGAGTCGGTTATGAACATCATACAGAGTATAGGCGTGCGCTTCGGCGTTGACGGCGAGGACGACAAGGAGGCAAACATCGAAAAGTTGCGCTATGACAAGATTATCATAATGACCGATGCCGACGTCGATGGTTCACACATCGACACCCTTATAATGACTCTGTTCTACCGCTTCATGCCTAAGGTTATTCAGGACGGACATCTCTATATAGCCACTCCGCCGCTTTATCTCTGCACATATAAGAACAAGGTGAAGGAGTATTGCTATACCGACCAGCAGCGTCAGGCATTCCTCGACAAGTACGGCAACGGCGTTGACGACGGCAAGAGCATACACACTCAGCGATATAAAGGTTTGGGTGAGATGAACCCGGAGCAGCTTTGGGAGACGACAATGAATCCCGAGACACGTCTGCTGAAACAGGTTACGATAGAGAATGCCGCCGAGGCCGACGAGATATTCTCAATGCTTATGGGTGACGATGTTGAACCTCGACGCCAGTTTATCGAGCAGAACGCCACATACGCAAACATCGATGCTTAAGGCGTAATAATAAATATTCAGATATAATCCGTACGTAATTAGATTTTACGTGCGGATTTTTTTATTCCTAATCTGTCATTATATCTGTCTTTCTAAACTGTAATTAGAATCCTACAGAATTTAAAAGAGAATCGTTGCATGCTTTTTCGCTGCCATGATGGATATGTAAAGAAAGGGTTGATGGAAATAGAAAACATAAAGAAGACAGAAACATCAACGTACTTGTTTTGCAAAATCATATTTTGGCAGGTCTATGACTGATTAGATTTTAATCGGCAGATTTATGGTTCCTGCTGTTGTATAGATTCTTATTTGTTCTTTTTCTTGTTTCTTTTTTTATTGCCATGGTTGTCATGTTTACATAAAAGCGGCGACAATCTTTTTTGCAAAACAATGTTTTGTCAGAATTCATAATGATTGGTTTTTACTTTTTTTGAAATTTGTCCGGTCCCTTTATTGTGTTGTAAATCAGAATGTTATATTATATCTTAATTTTTTTAACATTCGTGTCCGGCGTATTGTCCTGTAGAAAAAGTATAAAGATATTATTTAGATTTGTAATTTTACGCACAGATTCGTAAGTTAAACTAAATATTTATATTATGAAAAAAAGTATTACTATTGTTACACTTGCAGCAGCTCTTTCTGCATGTTGTGTACCTGTTGTCGGTCAGACAATTTATAAGGTGAACACACAAATGAACCTTACGGGTGTTAACAATGACGGTGTTGCCGTTGGTTTTCCGGACCTTAATACTCCTTATTATCTGTGGAGAGCAGTTGAGAAAGGACCAAACCAGAGTGCTGAAGATCTTGAGCTTATTGGCGGTATCGGACCAGGTGATGGTATTGGAGGACATGGCCGCTTTTCAGATGACGGAAAGATTATTTCTGCTGTGACTCTTGCTGATGTATTAGTACGTAAGGGATGGACTAAAACTATTGATATGCCTACAGTTCAAATAAAAGATATGTATCTTACTACTCCGGACGTTTTGTTCTATGGTGTTGCTGTGGGTGTTGACACAGAGACAGGTAACAGCGTTGTGTTGCGTACCGTTAACGAAGGTGAGGTTTGGTATATATACGATAATAGTTGTATACAGAACGGTCTGAAGCAGGGAGCAATAAATACTTTCTCTGTATTTTATAGAGGAAGTATTCTCTTGGGTGGTGATAACGGATTGTGCTATCAGGGCAACCTGGGCAACC
Source organism: Xylanibacter sp. (assembly GCF_057607445.1). NCBI lineage: Bacteria > Pseudomonadati > Bacteroidota > Bacteroidia > Bacteroidales > Prevotellaceae > Xylanibacter > Xylanibacter sp. The sequence continues at coordinate 278,558 of NZ_DBLZAX010000003.1, forward strand.
AGTGGTTGAATGAAGTAGATCCGCGTCCTGAAGGCCTTACTAAAAACGTGAAGAGTTATCATGCTATCAACTTTATTGATGCGGCACCTTATTGCGGAGTTATTGCCGTTGAGTATGAAGACGGAACGGCAGGAGTATGGCAATGCGATAATGGTGAGGGCATTTATACTATGGATATTTCGTTTACGGATGTAACAGAAGGTGTCAAAGGCCTCACAGGTATGCCAACGAGCATAGTCAATGACGGTACAAATTTCTATATGGCAACGAATGACGGTAGTGTATATAAGTCTACAGACAACGGCAAGACTTGGGAAAGTATCTATTATGGTGGAAGTAATGTCAAGTTTACCAAAATAGCCGTTTCAGGTGAAGGAAAACTTGCAGCTGTGTGTGGTAATGGCAATGTCTATATTTGTACAGACGGAAGCTCTTATTGGGAACGTAGGCGCGTAGACGACGGAAGCGGAGATTATAAGTGGTATACCGTAGCTTTTGATGGAGAGAAACTTGTTGTGGCAGGAGCCAACGGGCAAATTTATTCTTCAGAAGACTATGGAGAGACCTGGGTGAATGAAGGAGAAGATCTAGGAGTAAGTTCAGACATTTATGCTATTAATCAAACATCTACAGCCTTAATGGTAGGAGGTACTGACGGATGCCTTATGCGCAAGCCTGTGGCAGAAACAAAGAATGGCGCAATATCCTCTCTTTATGACATGGAAACACAAGAATGGACACCGCTGAAGAGTACGGGTTATATGAGTGATATTTCTTTCGGTTCAGCGTATGATATTTCTGGAGATGGTAAATATGTAGTAGGTTTGGCGCCGTGGAAAGAGTCTGATGGAGGATTCCGTAGTCATGCTACGGTATGGAGTACAGAAACTGGTGTGCCTGTTGACCTTGGAACACGTGTTGAAGGCAAGGCAACCCGCGCTAATGGTGCAAGTTATGACGGAAGTGTCGTTGTAGGATGGCAGGATTTTAATGGTCCTTGGTATGCTTCTGTATGGCGCAAAGGAGCAGACGGGTATACTCAGGAATTTATATATAGTCATGAAGGTGTATCAGAGGAGGACTTGGATTTTAATGATGATAATAACCTGATGCAGAATCTTGCCCTTGAACTGAGATGTGTATCTTCAGATGGTAAATGGCTGGGAGGTAAAGGTGGAGAGCGTTCTCTGATAAAGAATCCGTATATTTATAGTATAGAAACCGGTATTGTAGAGCTTACAGACAATGGTGTCGGCGGAACTGTGTCTGACATTAATAATGAAGGTGATATCGCTATTGGCTGGTATGGCACAGGCGAGAGCGGCTGGATATGGACAAAGGAAGACGGTATCATGGATATCAATGACTTTGCAAGAAATGTGCTTGGTGCAGAGTATACCGGTACGTTGTGCTCGGCTTACGACATGTCGCCTAACGGACGCTTTGTGATAGGTTATGGTATGGAAGGCCAGAATGTATTCGGTTATATGCTTGATCTTAAGCAGTGGCTTGAGGATCGTGAGCAGGGTACAGGTATAGCTGACGTTACCGTATATCCTAACCCCGCAACAGACGAACTTCATATTGATATGCTTAGTGATGGCAACGCCCATGTTAATCTATACGATCTTACCGGCCGTAAGGTTTATAGCAGCAAGGTGACAGACACAAGCAATGTTGTAAACATATCTTCGGTTAAGAATGGTATCTATGTGCTGGAGGTTCAGGCCGGAAACGCACGTAAGACAATGAAGTTCCAGGTGAAACATTAATGTGTTTTTATAACCAACCTTTTTATTCATAATCACTGCGCCTCAAGCTGTCAATAATACAGTTTGAGGCGCTTATTTTTCTTGCGTGTATATTACAGTGTTCCTATCTCTTCGCCTTCGCGGTGTATGTAGAGAAACTTAGTGCCGCGGAATTCTGCCTCTTTGCCGAAGGTCATGGCCTTCTCTCTTGCCGGCGGGAAGTGCATAGGTGCCATATAGGTTGTCTTTATCGTCTGAATCCACTGCCGTGCGCCGCGTGCAAAGTCGGTGCCGAGCCGCGGGTCGACGGGGAACATGGCAAGGTCGACTGCCGGGTATTCTGCTTTTATGTCGCGCAGCACTGCCATGAAGTCGCCCTCCATCTTTTTGACTTCCTGTGGAGTAGACTCATCCTCCCAGTGCCAGTTGTTCAGGTCGCCGGCGTGAAACACCTTCTTTCCGTCCGTTTCTACCATAAACGACACTCCGGCGTCTGTGGATCCGAAGGCTTTTACGCTTATCATGTCGTCGCTGTAGGTGTCGCCTCTGCGCAGAAGCACGTCAGCGTCGGTTTCTTTCGCTCTGCGGCGCCTTACTATGTCGCGCGACAGAATTATACGTTTCTGTCCGTTTGGCACGTTCAGACTAAAGATTTCGGGGTTGAAGTGGTCTTCGTGAAAATGGCTTGCCATGAAGTAGACGCGCTTGTCTGTGTGCTCAAGCATGTGTTTGACGTCGCCGTCGGGCGAGTCTTTCCAGTAGTCGAAGATGATGACACACTGCTCAGCCTCAAGCATAAAGCAGCTGTGGAAGATGTAATATAGCTTCATGATATCTTTGTTTTGTTGTTGAATGCTGTTGCTTTCAGCTCGTTTTCGGCTGTCTTGTGGCTGCCGGCCGCGGCTGTGGCGGTAATAAAAAAGGGCAGGCCTTGGCCCGCCCTTTTGGTGAAGGTTATGACGATTATTTGATAATCTTCTTTCCGTTGATGATATAGATGCCCTTCTTCAGGCTGTTAAGGTCTTTGCCCATGTAGCGTCCGTCGATGCTGAATATGCGGTTGTCCTTAACCTCATTGTCAGTAACGGTGTTGCTGATGCCTGTAGATGTGTTGCTCAGACAAACCTTGTCGAGATAGAAGCGGCCTGAGTTAACGTAGAATCTGAGTTTAACCGGTCCGTTAGCTGTCAGCTCTGTGCTGAATGCAGACCACTTGTTGTTCTTCAGTACGAATGAAGGCTTAGACAGTGTTCCGTTGCCTTCCTTAACCTCAACGTAGATAGTGTTAGCCTCGCTTGCGTAAGGAGCAGCCTTGAACTGCAGTGTGTATGTTCCGTCTACGGTTATTTCAGGTGTTGTAACGTTACCTGCCATCATGCTTGAGCCGTACTGTGCGCACTGGTAAGCGCTGCGAGAACTTGTTGAAGACCATCCTGTGTTGTCATACTGTACAGAGCCTGATGTCGTTGCGCTGAAGTTGCCGTCGTTTCCTCCTGTACCGTTGCACTTGTCGAATGACTCATAGAAGATGTATGACTGCGGCAGATCGAAGTCAGAGTCAGAGTTGTTCTCGTTCTCGAATGAGAATGACACTGTGCCGTCATTGTTCTTTGTGATGTTTCTTACCGACTTGTTCATGAACTTAGAACCGTCCTTGTTCATGTTGTTAAGTGTAGCGGCCGGTGTAGAAGTGTTAGTCAGGCTGTTGTTGTATTGATAAGGATAGATGTCGCCTGCGTCGTTGTTTTCAGGGTCATTGTCGGCGATGAATATGGTGCAGCGCTGGCGTGATGTGCTGTTCACGAGGTTCTGCTGCCATACTTTGGCGTCGAAGTCAACGTGCAGGATGAGCAGTCCTGAGTTAGGCAGACCTGCATCCCATCCGCTCACCTGTCTGTTCTCGAGCAGATAATACTCGTCTTTGTCATTGTCGTTATATATGATGTAAGCCTCGCCTGTTTCAGCCAGAGCCTTCATGTTGTCTATCTGGCAGTTTTCTGTAAGCTCAGTGGGCTCAATCCATCCTGCGTACATACGCTCGTAGCTGGTGTAGTTGGCCGGCAGATAGCTGTCGCCGTTGTAGCTTCCCTGGTCCATGATGTCCCAGTCGCCCATGCCGTAGTTGCCGCTGTAAGATGTGTCATACATGTCGGCAAGTCCGAGACAGTGAGAGAACTCGTGGCAGATAGTACCGATACCGTCGATACATTCAGCATAACCCTGGCTTGTCTTGACGCCGAGCTCGCAGCTGCAGGCATAAGTGTCGATGGTTACGCCGTCGAGTGTGAGTATTCTGCCGAGAGCTGAGTGCAAGTTCCACTCGTGAGGCCAGATAGTGTTTCTGTCGTCCCAAGAAGCCTCGCCGTGTCCTGCGTAAAGGATGAACACCTGGTCAACCTCTCCGTCGCCGTCCCAGTCGTAGTTAGTGAAGTCTATGCTTTCGTCAACAGCCTTGCAGGCGTCCATAACCATTTCGCCGAGTGCAGTGTTGTTGTCGTTCTGTCCGTTTGTAGGCTTGCCGTAGTATGCATATCCGTTAGGCAGAGTTACAGGGCCGGCGATGTCGAAGTCGAGCTCAAACTGTCTGTAGCTCTGTGCCTTGAAGTAGTCTTTCACACTACCGTTGAAGTCGAGCTCTTTGAAGCCTTCCTCGTTGGCAATGCGCTGATAGAGTGCAGGAGTATGGTCGGCCCAGAATTTGGTGTCGGCAAACTGCACGAGTATGATAAGACCTTTTTTCATACCAACGTATGGCTGGTGGTCGCCTCCGAGCGAGCCTCTTGTCTGTATGTTGTTCTTGCTGCGGCGTGCCGATTGCCTCATCTGGTCGGCTCTTTCGGTCATTGCCTTCATGTCGGCAAGCTCGTAAAAGCCTGTAGTGTTGTTCTGTACTAGTTTGCGGCCGTCAGCTGCCTGCCAGTAGCTGCAGAATTCGTCACCGCGTAGTTCTACTCTGACTTCAGTGCCGTCAGCCATTTTCACCGTTTTCCACATGCCTCGTTTGGCCGGTACGGCGAGCACCAATGTTGACATCAGTGCCATCGATAAGGTAAAAAAAAGTTTTTTCATATTTTTATTGGGATTATTTAGCTTGCAAATGTAACGAATTTGGTTTTTATTTCCAAATAAAATTTATGGTTTGTAGTTTAATTTAACATGTCTGAATGTTGTTGTGTAGTCTTTTTGTGTCAGATGACCTGAATGTAGGTGCTTCATGGTGATTGTGGCGCGGCTGTATTGCTGCCGTGCAAAAGGTATGCTTTCGGGCTGCAAAAGACCACCTTTTGGCGTGTAAAAGACGGCAAATCGCACGCTAAAAGGTGGCCTTTTGCAACTTACTGAAAGTCAAAGCGTTATGCAACTGCTGTCCGCAGGCGCTGCGGCGGGCAGAATGTCGGCTCCGTCGAGCAGGCTGATGTATGTGTTTATGGCATCTTCTATCTCGCCGATGCCTATGTATTCGTCGGCAGAATGTGAGCGTGCCGACTGCCCCGGACCAAGCTTGAACGAGGGGAAGGGCATCAGCGCCTGGTCTGACAGCGTGGGCGAGCCGAACGGCGTCATGCCCATGGCCTTGCACCTTTGTATCAGAGGGTTGTCCTCGCTTATGTGCGACGACGACAGGCGGAACGAGCGCGCCTTCAGCTCGCTCTTCATCTTGGATGACAGAAAGCTGAACACGTCTTCGTTTCTGTAGAATTCGTTGGTCCTTATGTCTATCGTAAACCTGCATTCGTCGGGTATCACGTTGTGCTGCGTGCCGGCGTTTATTATCGTTACGTTCATCACCGTGGGGCCGAGCAGCGGGCTCACCTTCTCGAACTTGTAGCCGCGCAGCCAGCAGATGTCGTCGAGAGCCTCATATATGGCGTTGATGCCTTCGCCCCTGGCGGCATGTCCCGACTTGCCCCTGGCCGTGGCGTCTATCACCATCAGTCCCTTCTCGGCTATGGCGGGCTGCATGCCCGTGGGCTCGCCCACGATGGCCACGTCTGCGGCAGGCAGCAGCGGCAGGGCGCGCCTTATGCCGTTCTCGCCCGACACTTCCTCCTCGGCCGATGCAAGCCATATGGTGTTGTAGCTCTGCGGGCGCGACGTTATGTGCCTGAAGGCCTGCAGCAGGGCAACGAGTCCGCCGCCGCAGTCGTTGCTGCCCAGTCCGTACAGCCTTCCGCCGCATACGTCAGGGCAGAAGGGATTGCGCGTCCACGAACTCACCGGCTTCACCGTGTCGATGTGTGCGTTGAGCAGCAGCGTTGGCTTCGAGCAGTCAAATCCGCTGCTCTTAATCCATATGTTGTTGCCTTCGCGGCTGTATTCGTAGCCATATCCGCTTATCGTGCGTGCCATTACGTCTGCCGCTGCGCTCTCGTCGCGGCTCACCGACGGCGTGGCTATCAGCTCTTTAAGCAGTTCTATGGCGTCGTTGAGATATTCTTTCTGTGTCATAATCATTCAAAAAAGTTGTCGCCAGATGGCCTGCAACAGACCGTCTGGCTGTTCATAATGCAATTATTTGCTGCAAAGTTAATTCAATATGACGTAAAAACAAAATAATGCCGGCACAAGTGTCATGCCGTGTCAGGTGCTGCGCCGGGCGGTCTCAGAGGCATGTTTGCGTGCAGCCGGCGCAGCATTGTCCGTTTTGTCAGTTAAAGTGGCGTGTTTTAGATTTCCTTTTAAAGTAAAAAAGCCGTTTTTATTTTGTTTTTATTATAATTTAATATAACTTTGCATCTAACAAAAAACAATACGCTTATGCAGACAAGATGTCATCTTTCGGTTCTAATCCACGAACAAGCAAAGAAGTATGGAAACAAGCGCGTACTTATTTACCGTGACTTTGGCGACACGCAGTGGAAGTCGGTGTCGTGGAAAGAATTCTCGCGTAAGGTGAGACATGTGTCTAACGCCCTGCTGAACATCGGCGTCAAGGTACAGGAGAACATCGGCGTGTTCTCGCAGAATTCCCTCCAGTATCTCTACACCGACTTCGGAGCGTTCGGCATAAGGGCCGTCAGCGTGCCCTTCTATGCCACCAGCAGCGAGCAGCAGATACAGTATATGATAGACGACGCACAGGTGCGCGTGCTCTTTGTCGGTGAGCAGGAGCAGTACGACAAGGCCTTCAGGGTGTTCTCCCACTGTCCTTCGCTCGAGCGCGTGATAGTCTTCGACAAGCGTGTTGTCATCAGTCCGAACGATAAAAACTCAATATATTTTGACGATTTCCTGACGCTCGGTGAGAACAGTCCGCGGCAGTCGGAAGTGGAAAAACTGTATGCCGAGGCCAATGAAGACGACCTCTGCAACATACTCTACACCAGCGGAACCACCGGCGACAGCAAGGGCGTAATGCTTTCTTACGGTCAGTTTCATGCCGCGCTTAAGGCTAACGACGAGGTTGTGCCGGTAACTGATAAAGACCGCATAATGAACTTCCTGCCCATCACGCACATCTTTGAGCGCGGATGGCTGTTCCTCTGTCTTAGCGAGGGTGCAGAGATTGTAATCAACACCAACCCGAAGGAGATACAGCAGTCTATGCGCGAGACTCATCCTACGTGCATGAGCTCCGTGCCAAGATTCTGGGAGAAAGTGTATGCCGGCGTAAAGGACAAGATAGACAGGGCCAACCCCGTGAGACGCAAGCTCTTCATGAAGGCCCTGGCCGTAGGGCGCAAGCACAATATCGAATATCTCAGCCGCGGCAAGCGTCCGCCGCTGTCGCTGAAGATGAAGTATGCGCTCATGAACAGGACGCTCTTCAGCATCGTGCGTAATGAGCTGGGACTAGAGCATCCCAACATATTCCCCACGGCAGGAGCCACGGTGTCAGAGGAGGTGGAGTGCTTCGTGCATTCTATCGGAATCGACATGATCGTTGGCTACGGCCTCACCGAGAGCCTCGCCACTGTGTCGTGCGACCATAAGAATGAGCCTTTCACCGTAGGGTCGGTAGGTCGCCCGATAAGCGGTCTTGACATTAAGATAGGCGAGAACGACGAGATCCTGCTCAAAGGCCCCACCATCACAAGGGGATATTACAAGCGCGACGCGCTCAACCGCGAGGTGTTCGACGAGGACGGATACTTCCATACAGGCGACTCAGGCTATATAAGTAAAGGTGAACTCTTCCTGAAAGACAGGATAAAAGACCTCTTCAAGACATCCAACGGCAAATATATAGCGCCGCAGATGATAGAGTCGAAGCTGCTTGTTGACAAGTTTATCGACCAGATAGCCGTCATAGCCGACCAGCGCAAGTTTGTGTCTGCACTGGTTATACCCGACTATGCCCTGCTCGAGGAATACGCCCGCGACAACAACATAAAGTTTGGCTGCCGCGAAGACCTGTGCGCCGACCCGCGCATCAACAAGATGATGGCCGACCGCATAGAGACGCTTCAGCAGCAGTTTGCCAGCTATGAGAAGATAAAGCGCTTCACCATACTGCCAAAACATTTCACTATGGAGAGCGGAGAGCTTACCAATACGCTCAAGATAAGGCGAAAGGTGCTCAACAAGAACTACGCCGGCGTAATAGACAAGATGTATGAAGACGCTGACGCCGTGCAGCCTGAAACACCCGTTAAATAACAGAAAAAAACGACAGTAACCCAGATGATAACAAGTGATCAACTGAAAGATGTGATGGAGCGTGCCGAGGCACTGCATCATTATCTTGACATAGACAAGAAGAAAATAGAATTTGAGGAAGAACAGCTGCGCACACAGGCGCCCGACTTCTGGGACGACCCTAAGCGCGCCCAGGAACAGATGAAGAAGGTGAAGGGCATACAGCGCTGGATCGACGGATATAAGGAGGTGCGCACTTGTGCCGACGAGCTTCAGCTGGCTTTCGACTTCTATCATGACGATATGGTTACCGAAGAGGAGGTAGACGAAGACTACGCCAAGGCGATAAAGGCCATCGAGGACCTTGAACTTAAGAATATGCTCCGCCAGAAGGAAGATCCCATGGACTGTGTGCTCAAGATAAACAGCGGCGCCGGCGGCACCGAGAGCCAGGACTGGGCGCAGATGCTCATGCGTATGTATATGCGCTGGGCTGAGGCTCACGGCCACAAGGTTACAATCAGCAACCTGCAGGAGGGCGACGAGGCCGGAATAAAGAGCGTTACCATGGAGATTGAGGGTGGAGAGTATGCCTACGGATATCTTAAGAGCGAGAACGGAGTCCACCGCCTGGTGCGTGTCTCTCCGTTCAATGCGCAGGGCAAGCGCATGACCAGCTTCGCCAGCGTGTTCGTTTCGCCTCTCGTTGACGACACGATCGAGGTCTATGTCGACCCGTCAAAGGTCAGCTGGGACTTGTTCCGTTCGGGAGGTGCCGGCGGACAGAACGTCAACAAGGTGGAAACCGGTGTGCGTCTGCGCTACCAGTATGTCGACCCCGACACCGGCGAAGAAGAGGAAATCCTCATTGAGAACACAGAGAGCCGCAAGCAGCTTGAGAACCGCAACAACGCCATGCGCCTGCTCAAGTCGCAGCTCTACGACCGTGCAATGAAGAAACGCCTCGAGGCTCAGGCCAAGATTGAGGCAGGAAAGAAGAAGATAGAGTGGGGAAGTCAGATAAGAAGTTATGTCTTCGACGACCGCCGCGTCAAGGATCACCGCACCAACTATCAGACGTCTGACGTGGACGGAGTGATGGACGGAAAGATCGACGGCTTCATCAAGGCATACCTTATGGAGTTTCCGGTTACCGACGAGGAGTAATTCTTCGTCGGCACATGATGCCGGATGCAGTCCGGTTGCTTTCTTCAGGCATGCGCATTTGCGCCTCGCCGTCAGGCGTTGCAGCTTCTTTTGCTGCCTCGTCAGCGGCATTCGGCTATGCGTCAGGCCGTATGAAAATATTTGAAGAACCTTAATTTTAAAGATAATAACTATGAGTCAGAACAGAAAATTACGCCGCGCTAAGCGTGAGGCAGAACAAGAACAGCAAGGCAAGAAAGTCGTTACATGGATATTTGCGGCACTGGTTATCTTTGCCGTGATATATCTTGTTGTTCTAATGATAGGCCAGATGTAATATGAGTGGTCTGGAGATAGAGCGCAAGTTCTTGGTTCACAAGGCCGGCCGGCCGTATGCGGCTCAGGCTACATCGTCGAGCCGCATACGCCAGGGTTATATCTGCAGCGAGCGCGGGCGCACTGTCAGGGTGCGTATTCGCGACGGCCGCGGCTTCATAACAATCAAGGGACCGTCTGACGGCAAAGGCATGAGCCGCTATGAGTTTGAGAAGGAGATAACGCTCGACGAGGCCTCGCATCTTATGGAGCTGTGCGAGCCGGGCATTATCGACAAGACCCGATATCTCGTTGCCAGCGGAAAGCATGTGTTCGAGGTAGATGAGTTCTATGGAGAGAACGAGGGCCTGGTAATGGCTGAGGTGGAGCTGCAGAGCGAGGACGAGCCTTTCGTCAAGCCCGACTTCATTGCCGACGAGGTAACTGCCGACCGCCGGTTCTACAACTCATCGCTGCGCCGCTCGCCGTTCAGTGCCTGGCGCGACTCTTTGCCAGAAGAATTCCGATAACGGCAGCCAGCGTTACGCCTGTGGCATTGGCCGCAAAGTCGAGCCAGTCGCCGCTTCTCCTGCCGCCGGTGCAGTTTTCCTGCAGTATCTCTATCAGTCCGCTCATCATCACAGGGGCGAGCCATGCCCATATAAAAAGCTTCATCGTCTCAGGTGTCTTGTGATGTCTGAGGTATTCAATCCATATTGTTGTGCATGTTCCGGCATACATAACTATGTGTACCCATTTGTCTATGAATGCCACGTTGTCAAGCGGAGTGCGTGGCGGATAGCAGAAACACAGAATCCATATCGTGGCCAGAAACAGATATGAAAACGGGTATTTCTTTACTTGCGGTTGTCTTAGTCTCATCAATGTCAGTCTTTTTGTGCAAAGGTAGCATATTTCTGTGAAAACCTGACATCGATTGCCGTGAAAACAAAAAGCGTCTCTTATGCAGGCTTTGACTTTTGGCAACAGGCGGGTGCAAGTGGTTAATGGTAACATAAGACATTAAAGTGAAAATTTACTATTATGAAATCAGAGAGAGCAAGTTTTGGAAGTAAGCTTGGAATTATTCTTGCCACGGCCGGTTCTGCCGTAGGATTAGGTAACGTCTGGCGCTTCCCCTATATGGCGGGAGATCACGGCGGAGGAGTGTATATTATTGTCTACATTGCCTGTGTGCTTCTGCTCGGCATTCCCTGCATCGTCAGCGAGTTTGTGATAGGACGCCGTGCCGCATCCAACACGGCGCGGGCCTACGGCATTTTGTCCGGCGGAAAGCCGTGGATGCTTGTCGGCCTGCTCGGAGTGCTTACAGGTTTTCTGATTTCGGGATATTACGCCGTGGTGTCAGGCTGGTGCCTGCATTATATATATGCCTCGGTTGCGGGCCATCTGCACGGGTCGCCCGACTTTTTTGCAGGTTATTTCTCGTCTTTCGAGACCAATCCCTGGAAGCCTGCCTTCTGGACACTTCTGTTTATGCTTATTACTCACCTTATAATAATACGCGGCATCCGCGGAGGCATTGAGAAGGCTTCAAAGCTGATGATGCCCATACTTTTTGTGCTTCTCATAGTCATTGTCGTGCTTTCGTGCATGCTTCCCGGGGCTATGGAGGGCGTGAAGTTTCTGTTTGAACCAGACTTCAGCAAGGTTGACGGCAGCATGTTTCTCGGTGCTCTCGGCCAGGCTTTCTTCTCGCTCAGTATTGGTATGGGATGCCTGTGTACGTATGCGTCATACTTCAGTAAGGATACCGACCTGATGAAGTCGGCCGCCCAGATAGCCTTTATCGACACCGTTGTGGCCGTGCTTGCGGGCCTCATGATTTTCCCCGCAGCGTTTTCGGTGGGTATCAGTCCCGATTCAGGTCCTTCATTGGTGTTCATCACCTTGCCTAACGTGTTCCAGCAGGCATTCTCAAGCATGCCGGCTGTGGGCTATGTCGTGTCTGCCGCGTTCTATGCGTTGCTGGCTTTGGCAGCCCTTACATCCATAATCTCCATGCACGAGGCAAGCACCGTGTTCTTCGAGGAGGAGTGCAAGCTCAGCCGCAAGCGTGCTGCCACTATCGTAACCGTGGCCTGCTCGGTGATAGGTCTTGTATGTTCGATGTCTTTGGGCGGATACGATCTGCTGACTGTTTTTGGCCGTACGCTGTTCGACGTGTTCGATTTCTTTACAGGACAAATAATGCTTCCCGTGGGAGGATTCCTTACATGTATCTTCCTCGGCTGGTTCCTGCCGCATAAGCTGGTGCGTGATGAGTTTACCAATCATGGCACGTTGCGCGGCCGTCTGTTCGGCATCTATCTGTTCTGTGTTAGATACGTGTGTCCCGTAGGAATATTGCTTATATTCCTTCAGCAGTTTGGCATAATCTGATAGGTGAGGCTATGCCGTTCGGTTTCATTTAGCATCACAGAAAAATGCGCGGGTTCTTTTATCTTAACCGCACCGACCGCCGTGTTGTGGTGGCCGTGCTCCTTGTGGCCGTAGCAGCCGCGGGACTGCTGCTCTGTGCCGGCTACGGCGCGGGTGAGTCGCCTGCAGGCGTGGCAGGAGATGCTCCTGCCGTGGCGGCTGGCGGCAGAAAAGGCTCTGCCGGTAAGAAGGACGGATATGCGGAATATACCGACGGCCGGCGCACAGAGCTGTCATACTTCGACCCTAACACGGCAGACAGCACACAGCTGCTGAGGCTCGGGCTGGCGCCGTGGCAGGTCAGAAACATATATAAGTACAGGGCCAAGGGCGGAATATATCGCACCAAGGCCGACTTTGCACGCCTTTACGGACTTACGGCGCAGAAGTTTAAGGAACTGGAGCCATACATACGCATCGAGGGCGACTATCGTCCGGCATCTGAGGTGTATGGAGGCAGCACAGCCGACCTGACCATACGCGACACGACGAGATACCCCGTGAAGATAAAGCCCGGCGAACATATCGTGCTGAACACGGCCGACACGTCGCTGCTGAAGCGCGTGCCGGGCATAGGCAGCGGCTTTGCCCGCGCCATAGTGAGCTACGGCCGTCGGCTGGGCGGATATGTCAGCGTTGATCAGCTGCGCGAGATTGACAACTTTCCCGAGTCGGCCATAGCCTATTTCGTGGTGAAGCATCCTGTGGTTAGCCGGCTCAACCTCAACCGGCTGCCGCTCAGCAGTCTGCGCAGACATCCCTACATAGGCTTCTATCAGGCAAAGACCATAATAGAATACCGCCGCCTGCACGGAAGAATAAATTCGCTCGACGACCTGAAGCTGTGCAAGGACTTCACGCCCGAGGCCATCGAGCGCCTGCGCCCCTATGTGGAATTCTGACGCCCCTCTTTGCTTCCCGTGACGCAGGAAAAATACGCTTGTGTAACATATTGATATCCAGCGCGTTGCAAAAGGCCATGTTTTGCGCTCCAAAAGACCGTCTTTTATCATGCAAAAGACCACCTTTTAGAGCCTGAAACATGGCCTTTTGCATTACGGCTGCACAGAGCATGCGCCATGACATCAGCATGACGCTGCTCTCATCTCAAATATGGCATCAGTGTTCAGCCTGTATTTTTGCCTTATGTTGAGCAGATTTTCGTTATAATTTTCATCTGCATAGCAGACTCTATAAAGAAAAGTTGACGTAAACACGGCGACATAAAACAAGAAGACTGCTGAAAACATGAATGGACAAGGTAGATAAAACTATGTTCGGAATAATGCCCGGTTAGGGCTTATCCCCGTGCCGTGGACTCCTTTCGGTCCTTTGTCCGTGCCCGTATGAGGCTGCCTCAGCCAGCCCTTGCAGCCGTCATGTTACGCCCTGCGGCGGCCTTTAGGCATGGCTCCGCAGTTTGATTTCTGCCTGCATGGCGAGCTTTTTGATTATTATCGTTTAATTAATCAAAAAAAAGGAATAGCCCAATGTTATTCAAATTATTTTTTCTACTTTTGCAAAGTAGAAATTACAAAACACACATATATATTTAAAAACTACAAAACTATGGATTTAGTTCAGCAAATCATTGAGCGCGCTAAAAGCAACAAGCAGCGCATCGTGCTCCCCGAAGCCACAGAGGAGCGCACTTTAAGGGCAGCCGACATGGTGCTGGCCGAAGGTGTGGCTGACATCATTCTTATCGGCAATCCCGGTGAGATAAACTCTCTGGCAGAGCAGTGGGGCCTGAAAAATATCGACAAGGCTACTATCGTTGACCCGGAGAACAACCCCAAGAGCGAGGAATATGCAGCCCTGCTGGCAGAGCTCCGCAAGAAGAAGGGCATGACCATCGAGCAGGCTCGCGAGCTGGTTAAGAATCCTCTCTATCTCGGATGTATGATTATAAAGACTGGCGGAGCCGACGGACAGATATCTGGAGCGCTCAGCACAACGGCCGACACTCTGCGTCCGGCTCTTCAGATCATCAAGTGCACCCCCGGAATCACATGCGTCAGCGGTGCAATGCTGCTCATCACAAAGCAGCCTCAGTATGGCGAGAACGGCGTGCTCGTAGTAGGCGACGTTGCCGTTACACCTATGCCCGACGCACAGCAGCTGGCTCAGATTGCCGTTTGCACAGCTCAGACAGCCAAATCAGTTGCAGGCTTCGCTGATCCCCGCGTTGCTATGCTCAGTTTCTCAACAAAAGGCAGCGCAAGCCATGAGGTGGTTGACAAGGTGGTTGAGGCTACAAAACTTGCTAAGGAGCTCGATCCGTCTCTCAAGGTTGACGGCGAACTGCAGGCCGACGCAGCCCTCGTGCCTTCAGTTGGCGAGAAGAAGGCTCCCGGAAGCGACATCGCCGGCAAGGCCAACGTTCTCGTATTCCCATGCCTCGAGGTAGGCAACATCAGCTATAAGATGGTTCAGCGTCTTGGCGGTGCCGAAGCCATAGGTCCTATCCTTCAGGGTATCGCCCGTCCGGTTAACGACCTCAGCCGCGGATGCTCAGTAGAGGATATTTACAAGCTGGTAGCCATCACGGCATGCCAGGCAATGGATGCAAAAGCATAATTAATAATTTAAGTAGTTAAAGGAGTTATAGTAGTTAAAGAAGTTAAAGTCAATAGCCTTGCAGATGAACAACTTTGAGAGCGTGGTGGCATGGCAGAAGGCCTACAAGTTTACCTTGCTGGCATATAAGGTAGCCAACATCTTTCCCGAATGTGAACGCTTCGGACTCTGCTCTCAGTTTAAAAGAGCTGCGGTTTCTGTTCCGGCCAATATTGCTGAGGGATATAAAAAACTCAGCAAGGCAGACAAGCTGCGCTTCTATAACATCGCGCAAGGAAGCATTGAAGAATGCAGATGCTATGTTTATTTGTCGAAAGACCTTGGGTATGTTGATGCTCCGGTTTTCAACGAACTGATGGAAGCTCTGTCTGATGCAAGCAGGCTGCTTAACGCATATTGCAAGGGTGTGATAAATAATGGCTATGCTGATGATGGCCAACAGGGCTATTGACTTTAACTACTTTAACTACTATAACTACTTTAACTCCCGATAAACAACTTATAACCATGAAAATTTTAGTATTAAACTGCGGCAGCTCGTCTATCAAGTATGCACTTTACAACATGGACGACAAGTCTGTCATGACATCAGGCGGTGCAGAGCGCGTTGGTCTCGACGGCGCTTTCGTTAAAGTGAAGCTGCCTAACGGAGAGAAAAAAACTGTAATGCACGACATTCCCGAACATACAGAGGGAGTGAAGTTCATCTTCTCACTGCTCACCGATCCTGAAATCGGCGTTATTAAAGACCTCAATGAAATCGACGCCGTTGGCCATCGTATGGTGCACGGAGGCGAGAAGTTCAACAAGAGCGTGGTGCTTACCGACGAGGTGCTCAAGACTTTTGAAGAGTGCATCGACCTGGCTCCGCTGCACAATCCGGCCAACCTCAAGGGTGTCAAGGCCGTCAGCGAGCTTATGCCCGGTCTGCCTCAAGTAGGCGTGTTCGATACAGCCTTCCATCAGACAATGCCCGCACACTCATATCTCTACGCCATACCGTATGAGCTTTACGAGAAATATGGCGTGCGCCGCTACGGATTCCACGGAACAAGCCACCGCTATGTGTCAAAGAGAGTGTGCGATTTCCTGGGCGTAAATCCTGCCGACAAGAAGGTCATCACCTGCCACATAGGCAACGGAGGCAGTATAGCTGCCGTTGACGGAGGCAAATGTGTTGACACATCTATGGGTCTCACACCGCTCGAAGGTCTCATGATGGGCACACGAAGCGGTGATATCGACGGCGGTGCCATCACATTCCTCGAGAAGAAACTCGGTCTCGACGCTGACGGAATGTCAAATCTGCTCAACAAGAAGAGCGGTGTGCTCGGCATAACAGGCATCTCTTCAGACATGCGTGAGATAGAGTCTGCCAACGATGAGGGCAACGAGCGTGCCAAGCTGGCTCTCGACATGTACAGCTACAGAATAAAGAAATACGTTGGAGCCTATGCTGCTGCCATGGGCGGATGCGACATCATCGTGTTCACCGCAGGCGTTGGCGAGAACCAGGCTTCTATGCGTGAGGATGTATGCAAGAACATGGAGTACATGGGTGTTAAGCTCGATGTTGAGAAGAACAAGACCATCCGCGGTGAGGAAGCCATCATCTCTACTCCCGACTCTAAGGTTACGGTATGCGTAATTCCTACCGACGAGGAGCTGATGATTGCAACAGACACAATGAATCTGCTGTAAGCTTCACACGGATAGCATATAATAAAGGTGAGAAAGCATGTGCGTCTGATATGTCATGACGCCGTCTTTCTCACCTTTTTTTATTTGTTGAGGCTTGCGCCCCGTGCGTGTTGTCGCTGTTGTTGCGGCCTGATGCAGTGCAGTATGCCGCCGTTGTCGTGCCGTAGGGGCTGCTGAAGGCTTATGGCTTGCTCTCGCCCTCGGCGTATTCTTCGAGGAACAGATGCTCGCCGTCGAACACAACGTATGTGAACTGCCATATCCAGTCGCCTATAATCATCATCCGCGTCTTGCGCGACAGCATGAGGTCGAGCTCTATGTGGCGGTGTCCGTAGATGAAATAGTCGATGTCCGGATGGGTCTTCATGTACTTCTTGGTGTATTTTACCAAGGCTTCCTTGTCCTCACCCTGATAGGGCGGCTCCTTTCCGTCGGCACGCTTCATGCGGCTGTGCTTGGCCCATGTCAGTCCGAACCAGATGCCCCAGCGCGGATGCAGCGCGCTGAACATGCGCTGGCAGACGCGGTTGTGGAACACGCGGCGTATGAAGTTGAACTTAGGGTCGTGGTCGCCAAGGCCGTCGCCGTGTGCCATGTAGAACACCTTGTCGTATATGTCTACGGTCGTTGGCTTGGTGTGTATGATTACGCCGCACTCTTCTTCAAGATAGCCGTACATCCAGATGTCGTGGTTGCCGGTGAAGAAGTGCACCTCGACGCCCATGTCGGTCAGCTCGGAGAGCTTGCCCAGGAAGCGCGTATATCCCTTGGGCACGGCATATTTGTATTCGTACCAGAAGTCGAACATGTCGCCCAGCAGATATATTGCCGCGGCCTTGTTCTTTATTTCGTCAAGAAACCGCACCAGCCTGCGCTCCTGTGTGCGGCCGTGAGCTATGGCCAGCGAGCCCAGGTGTGCGTCGGACAGTATGTAGACATTCTTTCTCATGGTGCAGATGTTTTAGTATTTAAGATATGCTGTTATTCGAATCCCAGCTCGAGGCGTGCCTCCTCGCTGAGCATGCTCTGGTCCCATGCGGGCTCGAACACGAGGTTCACCGTGGCCGACTTTACGCCGTCGAGGCTGTCAACCTTCTGCCTTACGTCCTCGAGGATGAAGTCTGCCGCCGGACATGTGGGCGCGGTGAAGGTCATGTCGATGTCCACGGTGGCGTCGTCTTTCACGTCAATCTTGTAAATCAGTCCGAGGTCGTATATGTTTACGGGTATTTCCGGGTCGTATACAGTCTTGAGCACATCTACTATTCTCTCTTCTATAGCTGTTTTTTCTTCTTGAGTCATGATTCTTATGTTATGATTAGTTGCATCATCTGTGTGCAGGCCGCTGCTTGTGCCGTGCCTGTGTGCCTGTTGCATAATAGGGCAATACAAAGATAGGTGAAAAAAAGCGTATTACAAAATTTATGCCGTTTTTTTGTGCCGTGCGGCGCTCTGTTGTGCCACGGCTGTTGCCCTGTCTGTGCAGCGGAGTGGTGTTGGCTGAGATTGGACTTTGCGCAAAAAGAAGCCCGGACGCAAGCGTATGGCAGAAGGCGTCCGGGCGGATTCAGTTGTAGTAATTATTGATTGTCTTGCTGTTTTTCGGTTGCAGGCAGAGTGACAGTTGTTGCTGTGTAGTCTTCAACTTGTTTTCCGTCGATTTTCACGTTCTTGATGTTGAGTGTCAGCGTCAGCTTGTTGTCCTCCCCGTTGTATGATGCTGTCGTAACGGCCACGTCGGCAGTAGCCTTCACGGTGTTCTCGCCGGCCTGATATTCAAAGTTGCAGATGCAGCTGTCGGCTGTCATGCTTACAATGTTGTTGGCATATCCGCTTATTCTGTAGCTTACGCTGCATGTGTCGGCCTTGTATGTGTTGAGCGCCTGCTCGAGGTTTTCTGCTGCTACAACGTCCTTTATGATGTTGCTTACGGGCAGGTTGAACTGCATGTCGGCTGTTCCGAGAGTTACGGTCATAGCCGAGTCGGCTGTAGCTTCGCCGTATTCCATGCTGTTTACATATGTGCCGGGCATTGCGCTGAGTACTTCCTGTGGTACGCTTACGCCGTTGTCTTCATCGTCGTCGCAAGATGTCATTGTTGCTGTGAGGCATAAGCCCATGATAAATCCAAATATTAATTTCAAAGATTTCATTGCTTTTTTGTTTTTAATTTTACGTTATTTTGTTTGTGAGTACTCGTAATTGTAAATGTTACGGCGACAGAAAACTTGCATGGGGGTATGGTTAAAACTTGTAAAAATATATTTTCTACACTGAAAACTCTGTCATCATCTGCCGTAGTCAATGCTTTTCTGCCGGCCTTTTTCTGCTGCCTTTCACCGGCGTTGCATAGACTTTGATTGTGGCGATTTAGGCTGTTGTATGGCATTGCCATTGAGACTGATTTCTAAAAGACCGCCTTTCGCCTTCCGAAAGGCCACATATTGCACGCTAAAAGGCCACCTTTTAGAAGCTAAAAGATGACCTTTTGTAACGTGCTGGATGTCAGGCTGTTGCGCGGTTGCGCGCTTTGCCTTCGCAGGGCGGCGTTTTCTTACAGCCGTCCCTCCTCCGAATAGCTGTAATATCGTCCGTCGGTGATTATCAGATGGTCGAGAAAGTGCAGGCGCATTATCTCGCACGCCTTCTTCATGCGCTGCGTCAGTCTGTCGTCGTCGCCGCTCGGCATGGGGTTGTTGCTCGGATGGTTGTGGCAGAGCACCACGATGGTGGCGTTGCACAGCAGTGCGTTCTTTATCACCACGCGTATGTCCACCGCCGTCTCGGTTATGCCGCCGTGCGACAGCTGCATGTCTTTTATCAGCTTGCAGTTTTGGTTCATCAGCAAGATCCATGCCTCCTCTTCGCTCAAGTCCTGCATCTTTGGGTGCATAAACTCGTAGATTGCTGCTGCCGAGTCGAGCCGCTTGCGCTCTTCAGCCTTCTCGGCCTGGCGGCGCTTGCCCAGCTCGCAGGCTGCCAGTATGGTTACGGCTTTGGCCGGTCCCAGGCCCTTGTAGTTGCCGGAGGTGAGCTGGCCGATGCTCATCTTGCCGAGAGAGTTAAGGTTGTTGTTGCAGTCGTTGAGCACTCTCTTCATGAGGTCTACCGCACTTTCTTCGGGCGAGCCTGAGCCTATGAGTATAGCCAGCAGTTCGGCGTTCGACAGCGCCTGTGCCCCGAGCCGCATCATCTTTTCGCGTGGCCGGTCGTCCTCGGCCCATTGGTTTATGCTTAGTTTTGACATATTGTTTTTAATTGAGAATTGAGAGTTGAGAATGGAAAATTATGATTTGCCTTTTTGATTATTATTGTGTTGCTTTGTTTGCAGATTGGACGTGTAAAAAACAAGTTAGATTGTTACAAAATGTAGAAATGGGGTAATAGCAGGGCACGTAAATATCTCTGCTTATGGCACTAAACTGCTTTTTGATGTTTTTATAATTTTTGTGAGTATGCGTATAATTTCCTCGTTGTCGTTCATCATAGATTGCAGTTGCCTGTCCGTAATATAATGGCCGCTGTTAAGCATTTTCAGCCAATATTCCGTTTCGTCGGCTTCTTTTAGCGCAATGCTCAGCTTATGTATAAAGTCAATTTTGCTTTGTGCGTTTCTGCTTTCAGCTGTATTGGCTCCGATGCTTGTGCCACTTCTAAGTATTTGGTTCGCTATAATGTGTTCGTGTTTCACCTCAACAAGGTATCTGTGCATGTTGACTATACGTGCAGAAAAGGCCTCGGTCTTAGTTAATATTATGTTTTCTTTCCGTTGTAGCATTAGTGTTGTTTTAAGGTTATAAAGGTAAAGAATAAGGTTGTAAAGGTAAAAAGAATGATGCGTATGCTGATTGCATGAATTAAATATGCAGCAGATTGCTGTCAGCAAATTGCTTTAATTGAAGAATTGAGAATGAATAATCAGATTACATCAAAATTATACCTTTCAAAGGTAATCATAATTGGCTTGCGCCGAACTTTGTTTTTCCATTCTCAATTCTCCATTCTCACTTATAAAAGTTTTTGTCGAATGCATGAAACTCGTCGTGCTTCAGCACGCAGCGCTTCCACCATGCAGTGATGAATCCGCATCCGTAGCCGAACAGCTGGATGAACGATGCCGGTATGCTGAGCAGTCCTACCTTAAAGCTTCGGTTGCTTATTGACGAGTCGATGAGTATCAGCAGGCAGTAGAGAAGTATCGGAAGCCAGGGCCCGGCGCACAGCCAATACCACTTGTCTATGCTGTCGTATTCCATCAGCACACGCCCCACGGCAGATGTCAGCACCAGGGCCGTCACGCCTACGGTGAACACCGTCGGCAGCATGTGCACTATCTTGAGCGATTCAGGATACTTCTTATACAGGTTTATGCGCGCTATTCCGCTGTTGAATACCTGCCGGTAGAACTTGCGGAAGTCGGTGCGGCGCTTGTGCCAAACCCATGCGTCGGGGAACAGGCGGCAGTTGCAGCCTGCCTTGAATATGCGTATGCTGAAGTCGATGTCCTCGCCGAATCGCATCTTTGAGAATCCTCCCAGCTTCAGATATACGCTGCGGCGTATGCCCATGTTGTACGAGCGTGGATAAAACTTGTCGAGCTTCTTCTTTCCGCCCCTTATGCCTCCGGTGGTGAAAAAGCTTGTCATGGAGTAGCTTATGGCCTTCTGCGTGTCGGTGAACGAGTCGTGCGCGCGGTCAGGACCGCCAAAGGCGTCGGCCCCGGTCTTGGCCAGTTCGGCGTCTACTGCCGCGAGATAGCCCTCGGGCAGCACCACGTCAGAGTCGAGCACAATGAGATATTCTCCTTTAGAGCGCTCCGCTCCATAGTTGCGGCTCTGTCCCGGTCCGCTGTTCTTCTTCATAAAATACTGAATGTCGAGCGCTCCGCTGTATCCCTCGCATACGCTCTTGCATGTGCGTGTGCTGCCGTCTTCAACAATAATCACCTCAAAGTCCTTCACGGTCTGTGCCGTAAGGCTCTTCAGCAGTTCGTCAACTTCCTCCGGGCGGTTGAACACCGGTATGATAAAAGAATATTTCATTTGTCCTGTAAGGTTAACGGTTACTTTATGTTTGCACCTCCTCAGCATGGAGGATTATAAAAGAGAAGGAGCCAAGCCTTCGGTAAGGAAACCGCATCGCGATGTGTCAGCGGTCGCCGTGCCGAAGCCCTGGCTCCTTGTTTGTTTATGTTCTCAACGTCAGGTTGAGCATGCTTATTCCTTTACACGGTTCAGATAGCTTCCGTCGCGTGTGTCAACCTGGATGAGGTCGCCTTCGTTGATGAACAGCGGCACTCTCACCTCAACACCGGTTTCGAGTGTAGCCGGCTTTGTGGCATTGGTAGCTGTGTCGCCCTTGATGCCCGGCTCGCTGTGTGTTACGCGCAAGTTTGTCTTTACAGGCATTTCGGCATAGAGGATAGTTCCGTCTGTAGTGTCGGTTACAACCTCAACGATGTCGCTCTCCTTCATGAAGTCAACGCCGATGATAGCGTCCTTGGCGATAGGAATCTGCTCGAAAGTTTCCTGGTTCATGAAGATAAGACCTGTTGTATCCTCATAAAGATACTGATACGGACGGTGCTCTATTCTTACGTCTTCGAGCTTGAAGCCAACCTGGAATGTGCGCTCCAGAACGCGGCCGTCGGTCACGTTCTTCAGTTTTGTACGCATAACGGTGTTACCCTTACCTGGCTTAACGTGCTGGAAGTCGATGCAAATCCATACCTGATTGTCCATGCGGATGCATGTTCCTTTTTTAATTTCCTGTGAGTTAATCATTGTTCGTAATATATGAATTTATTGTTGATTCCTGACTGCTGACGGGCGGGCGCCTCGTCTCTTGCTGCGGGCTTTTGCCCCGTGCCAAAGCATCATTATGTTGTAAATGTTTGGCTTTCAGGGCGCAAAGTTACGATTTTTTTAGAAAAAAACATAAAAGTTTGACCTAAAAAACGCTTAATTCTTGGTTATTTAAAAAGAAATGTGTACTTTTGCAGCCCAAAGCGAGGAATAAAATAAACAATAAATAATTAAATAAGATGAAAAGAACATTTCAGCCGCACAACAGAAAGAGAGTGAACAAGCACGGTTTCCGTGAGAGAATGGCTACAAAGAACGGCCGTCGCGTGCTTGCAGCACGTCGTGCAAAAGGGCGTAAAAAGCTTACAGTTTCTGACGAGAACCACGGTAAATAACCAAATGTTCCAAAGAAATTAAACGGGAAATGAGAAAGAAGTAAAGTAATATCTTTGCTTCTTTCTCTTTTTTTTATACCTTTGCAGAAAAACCTACGACATAGATGAAGACAAAAGATTTCTTCGGAAAAATCTTTAGTTTAAGGCTTTGGGCCAACTTCCTTGCAATGTTCCTGGTCGTTGTCCTGCTGTGCTGGGGCGTGAAGATGGGCATCGACATATACACCCATCATGGCGAGAAGATAAAGATACCGGACGTGAGGCATAAGCTCTTTGCCGATGCCGAGCATATCCTCAACGACAGAGGCCTGCAGATTGTTGTCAGCGACACCGGATACGTCAAGACGCTTCCGCCCGACTGTATCCTTGAACAGTCGCCCGAGGCAGGAAGGGAAGTTAAGTCTGGCCGTGTGGTTTATGTCGTCATCAACTCTTCGAGCTCGCCGATGCTGACCATACCCGACATCATCGACAACTGTTCTTACCGCGAGGCGCGCGCCAAGCTGATGGCAATGGGCTTCAAGGTCGGCCCGACGGAGTTTATCCCGGGCGAGAAAGACTGGGTGTACGGGCTGAAGTCGAAGGGCAAGAGCCTGCGCAACGGACAGAAAGTGTCGGTAAACGACGTGCTCGTGCTTCAGGTGGGAGACGGCATGCGCGACATGAACGACTCGATAATATACGCTGATCCAGATTTCTATTATGACGGCAGTGCCGACTCTACCATGCATCACGACATGGCAGACCCGTCGGTTCAGGGCGTGCAGACGCAGGGAGGCGATGTCGACGAGTTTGAGGTGGTCACCGGTCCGGAATGATGATGGCTGCCATGGCCGTGCGGGTTATGATGCCGCAGGCCTTCTGTAAAACGAGATATTTATATGACAGACAATTATATAGAGGAACTTGAGGACGACGAGCAGCAACAGCTGTATGAGCATCTGCGCATAGTCGTGGACAAGGGACAGATGCCCCTGCGCATCGACAAGTACATGTTCGAGAAGCTGCAGCACACAAGCCGCAACCGCATTCAGCGTGCGGCTGACGCCGGATTCGTGCATGTCAACGACGTTCCGGTGAAGAGCAACTATAAGGTTCGCCCGCTCGACGTCATAACCCTGATGCTCGACCGCCCTCAGTATGACAACACAATAGAGCCCGAGGACATTCCGCTGGATGTGGTCTATGAAGATTCGGAGCTGATAGTGATAAACAAGCCTGCCGGACTTGTTGTCCATCCGGGCTGCGGAAACTATCACGGCACACTGGTCAATGCCATAGCATGGCATCTGCGCGACCTGCCTTCGTATAACCCCAACGACCCTGAAGTGGGCCTCGTTCACCGTATAGACAAGGACACAAGCGGCCTTTTGGTCATTGCCAAGACGCCGGACGCAAAGACAAAGCTCGGCGCACAGTTCTTCAACAAGACTACACACCGCAGCTACAACGCCATGGTGTGGGGCAACTTCACCGAAGATGAGGGACGCATTGAGGGCAACATCGGCCGCGATCCTAAGGACAGGCTCCGCATGGCGGTGTTCTCGCCCGACTCGGGCATAGGCAAGCATGCCGTAACCCACTACCGCGTGATAGAGCGCTTCGGCTATGTAACGCTGGTAGAGTGTATCCTCGAGACCGGCCGCACCCATCAGATACGTGCCCATATGCGGCATATCGGCCATCCGCTCTTCGGCGACGAGCGCTACGGAGGCACCGTCATACTGCGCGGAAACCGCAGCGGCAGCTACAAGCAGTTTATAGAGAACTGCCTGAAGATATGTCCGCGCCAGGCGCTTCATGCCCGCACGCTCGGCTTCGTGCATCCCAAGACCGGCAAGCAGCTCGACTTCACCTCGCAGCTTCCTGCCGACATGGAGCAGCTGATAGGGCGTTGGAGGACTTATATAAACGGAAATGAATTTAAATAAAAATATTGTATGAAGAATTTAAAGAGAACTATTGCCATCGTGTGCGGTGGAGATTCCTCAGAGTATGAGGTTTCATTGCGCTCTGCACAGGGCCTTTACTCTTTTTTTGACAAGGAGCGTTACAATGTGTATATTGTTGTTGTGAGAAGCCTTGACTGGCATGTCAACCTTCCTGACGGCACAACAGCCAGCATTGACCGCAACGATTTCTCATTCATGGAGAATGGTAAACTGGTGCAGTTTGACTATGCTTATATCACCATACACGGCACACCGGGCGAGAACGGCATCATGCAGGGATATTTTGAGCTTGTGCATGTGCCTTATTCAACAAGCAGCGTGCTTGTTGAGGCGCTCACTTTCAACAAGTTTGTGCTTAACCAGTATCTGCGCGGTTACGGCGTAAGAGTGGCCGACAGCCTGCTGATACGCAAGGGATATGAGGAGATTGTAAGCGACGACGAGATAGAGGAGCGCATCGGCATGCCTTGCTTCGTTAAGCCTGCGGCCGACGGCAGCAGCTTCGGAGTGTCGAAAGTGAAGAACAAAGACCAGCTTGCTCCGGCCATACGCAAGGCCATGCTCGAGAGCGAGGATGTGATGGTGGAACGTTACATGGAAGGAACAGAGATATCGATAGGCTGCTACAAGACTCACGACAAGACCGTGGTGCTGCCTGCAACAGAGGTGGTTACGCAGCGCGAGTTCTTCGATTACGACGCCAAGTACAACGGACAGGTGCAGGAGATTACGCCGGCACGCCTCAGTGAGGAGACCACAAAGCGCGTAAACGAGATTACAAGCCTGATTTATGACATACTCCACTGCAACGGAATAATCCGCATCGACTACATCATCAGCCGCGGAAAGGGCAGCGACGGACAGGAGGTTGACAAGGTGAACATGATAGAGATCAACACCACTCCGGGCATGACAGCCACCAGCTTTATTCCGCAGCAGGTTAAGGCTGCCGGCCTTAACATGACGGATGTGCTGACAGACATCGTGGAAAACCAGTTCAGATAAAATTCTGAAACTTTTTAAATATACGGTTAAGAGAGCCGGGATTGAAGGCTCTTTTAACCGTTTTACAGAATAACAATAAAATTTTTTCGTACTATGAAAGTTCCGGTTGAGTTTGACGAGATACGGCCTTTTGAGCCGGAAGAGCTTCCTCAGGCTTATGAAAGGCTGCTGGCCAATCCGCAGTTCAGGAAGGTTATTGAGTTTGTTTTGCCCGGAGTGCCGTTTGAGATGATCGAGAAGAAGATGTACTCGTGCAAGACTAATTTTGAGTTCCAGTTGAATTTTTGCTATGCTTTCTTGCAGAAGCTTGTCGATTCGTTCACGAAGGGCTTCTCTATGGACATTTCGTGCATAAGCGTCGACAGGCGTTACACTTTTGTGAGCAACCACCGCGACATAGTGATCGACCCTGCCTTCCTCGGCAAGGGACTTATCGACAACGGATTCAAGACCACCTGCGAGATAGCCATAGGCGACAACCTGCTGTCGCTGCCGTGGGTGAAAGACCTGGTAAGGGTGGTAAAGTCGTTCATCGTGAAGCGCGGACTGTCGCCCCGCGAGACGCTTGCCGCAAGCAAGGTGATGTCTGACTATATGTACTTCGTGATGGAGCAGAAGCACGACAACATCTGGATTGCACAGCGCGAAGGCCGCGCCAAGGACTCTGACGACCGCACGCAGCCGGCCATTCTGAAGATGATGGCCATGGGCGGAGGCAAGGGCAGCGTGGTGGAAAAGCTGAAGAGGCTGCACATTGTGCCGATGGCAATATCGTATGAGCTCGACCCATGCGACTTCCTGAAGGCTCAGGAGTTTCAGCTTAAGCGCGACATTGCAGGCTGGAAGAAGTCGGCACAGGACGATGTGGTGAGCATGCAGACCGGAATAACAGGCAACAAGGGCCGTGTGCATTACCATTGTGCGCCGTGCATCGACGAATGGCTCGACACGCTCGACCCCGAAATGCCCAAGACGGAGGTGTTTGACGTCATTGCGGCACACATCGACCACGAGATTCACCGCAACTACAGGCTCTATCCGCTCAACTATGTGGCGCTCGACACGCTCGACGGCGGCACGGCTCATGCCGACAAATATACAGACGAGGACAAGGCTGCCTTTGAGAAATATCTTGACGGACAGATGGCCAAAATAAATATTGAGAACAAGGACGAGGCATATCTGCGCGAGCGGATGCTCACGATGTATGCCAATCCGGCCAGGAACTTTATAAAGGCTTCAGAGTGAGAATAAGACGTTTTTTTATGCTGATGCCGCTCGTTGCACTGCTCATGGCGTGCAGCAGCGACAGCTATGATACGGGCGACGGCAGCCTGTCGTATATGGTGGCCGACTTTGTTGAGGCCGAGACCGACGCGTCGGCAAAGGTGGTGAGCATCGTAACCGACCGCGACGAGAGGCTTTGGCTTACGCGGAGCGTGAAGCTCGACTGGGCAGAAAAGCCCGACACGGCTTACCGTTCGCTTATATATTATAATAAGGTGAAGGACGGCAACGGGCAGTATGTGGCCGAGCCGGTGGGCGCGACGCAGGTGCTTACGCCTGCGGTTACGGCAACCGCCGACATAAAGGGAGGCATGAAGACCGACCCCGTGGTGTTCGAGAGTGCATGGAAAAGCCACAACGGCAAATACATCAACCTCGACCTGAGCGTGAAGACCGGCACCGTTGACGGCGAGTACGGCCAGCAGACGGTGGGCATGGCATGCGACGGCATTGACACGCGCACCGACGGCACGCGCCTTGTGCGCCTCACGCTGTATCACGACCAGGCATCAGTGCCCGAATACTATTCGGCCAAGCTCTACATGAGCATCCCCGTGGAGTATATCCCCATAGAGCTGTCGGCAGGCGACGAGGTGCAGGTCAGCATTGCCACTTACGGCGGTCAGGTTGTCAAGACCTTTGGGTTTTAACCGGCGACAGGCATAGCTACGGCATAAAGAAACATCTCAATAAACACGCTAAAGCGCCCACAGGCATGCTGCCGCTTGCCGGTATCCGCTGCCTGCGGCACGGCTTTTACGCCGGGCATATGGCATCAAGTTTTACGAAAGGCCACCTTTTGGATTCCGAAAGGTGGCCTTTTGCCGTCTAAAAGGTGCCCTTTTGCAGGCTGAAAGATGGTCTTTTGCAACACGTTGACAGTCAGGTTGTTGCACACCCCGTTGCAAGGCGCATCATGGACGGATGCAAATTAATTCATGCCGGAATGAAAAAAAGTTAGTTTTTCATGTCACAAATGGCAACGTTCTGCGTACTTCTAACAGAAGAAACATTAAAAATAAGATTATGATGAAGTTTAAGTTATATCTGTTTTCGGCAATATTGGCCGTAATGCCGTTCATTTCCGGCGGATGTTCCAACAAGAATGTGTCATACGAAGATGCCGGCACCGTGTGGTCAGGCCTGTTCTCAAACCATGATTCAAAGACCGTAAGAAAGACCCTGTCGCTGAAAAACTTCCACGGGATAAACGTTGTGAGCGCTGCCCAGGTGTACTATACGCAAGGCTCTGAATATAAGGTGGAGTTCGAAGGGCGCAGCTGCGACTTTAATAATCTGAGCTTCAAGGTGTCTGACGGAATACTTGTTGTTGGCTTTTCTAAGAAAAACAACTGGAAAGACATCGGCTCACTCAACTGCAAACTTTACATCACGGCTCCGCGCATCGACCGCATAGCATGCAGCGGCTCGTTCTCGTTCAGGGCAAAAACTCTGAAGACCGGCAGCCTGACCGTAAGCAACAGCGGTGCACTCAGGCTGTATGTTAACCAGCTTAAAACCGGCTCGTGCCGCATGTCAAACAGCGGCGCGCTGACAAACAACGGAGTTATAGACGCCGGCTCGTTCGACTTGAGCAACAGCGGAGCCTACAACAGCAGCGCGCAGATGAAGGTTTCAGGCGATATGAGCGTAAGCAACAACGGCTCTAACAGTATCAGTGGCGACATAGAGGCGCGCAATCTGTATTGGAGATGCTATGGCGCTGACAAGTGCGAAATTGGCATTAATGCCAAAAATGTTGATTTCTATATTGACGGTTCAGGGAAAATTAACGGAAAGTTCAAGGGCGACGTGATGAGCATAAAATGCAACGGCGCGGCAAAAGTTAATATGGATGTCGACTGTCTTAGCGTAACTGCCAGCGTAAACGGCACCGGAAACATAGCGCTTTCGGGCACGGCCGACAAGATAGATATAGGCGGCAGCGGCATTTCGAGGATAGACACGAGCCGGCTGAACAACTTCGAATGACGTGTCGACTGGCTTGTCTGTCATTCAGGCAGATGCCGGTATGCGCAGCGTATAGCCTGCTCATGCGGCAGAAAAGATAGAAAAAGTTTGTTGTTTCATGTCACAAACGGCATAGTTTTGCGTACATATGTCAGAATAGAAACATTAAAATAAGATTATTATGAAGTTTAAGTTATATTTGTTCTTGGCATTTATCGCCTCAATTCCGCTCATCGCCTGCGGCTGTTCAAACAAGAATATGGCAGTGGAAAATACCGGTGTTAAGCTGCATGACAACTTTAAAGATTCTGATTCCGGAATTATAAAGAAGACCTTGCCGCTGAAAGACTTCCACGGAATAAACGTGGCAAGTTATGCTCAGGTGTACTATACGCAAGGTTCAGAATATAAGGTCGTGTTTGAAGGTCGTGAGAGTGTGTGGAAGGGCTTGAGCTTTGATGTACATGGCGGGATACTTGTTGTAGGATTTTCGAAGGATACTTGTATTAACAGCTTTAACTCTTCATCATGTAATTTGTATATTACAGCTCCGAATATTGACCAGCTTCATACTTCTGGCTTTTTAACTTTTTATGCAAAAAGTTTGAAGACACACATCCTTGCTGTATGCAACAATGGTAATATGGATTTGTTTATTGATAAATTGAAGGCTGACTCATATTCAATTATTAATAATGGATTCATGACAAATAACGGCGTATTTGAAGTAGACAAGTTTGCAATGATTAATTACGCTGAATACAAAAGCAAGTCTGATTTGAAGGCTTCATATGATATGAATTTAAACAACAACGGTTCGGTTGATATCAGCGGTGGCATTGACGCACGTAATATATATTGGAATTCTACTGCTATTGATAATTGTAAAGTTGATATTAAGGCCAAAAATGCTGACTTCAATATATCCGGCTCCGGGCAAATAGACGGCAAGTTCAATGGCGACATTATTAGCGTAGAATGCAATGGTGAGGCTAAGATTAATATGGGCGTCGACTGTCGCAGTGTCAGTGCCTGTGTCAACGGTGAAGGGAGTATAACACTTTCAGGCACGGCCGACAAGACAGATATATATGGCAAAGGTGTTTCGAGGGTAGACACGAGCCGGCTTAACAACTTCGACTGACATGGCGACTGCATGTCCGGCAATGCCGGCAGATGCAATGTTTGAGCAAAAATAGTGTTTAGATGACAGCAGACGAATTCGAAAAAGAGGCCCTAAGCCTCAGACCAGCACTTACGGCAATGGCCGCGCGATGGCTCGGTGGCACCGACTGTGCCGAAGACCTCGTGCAGGACGCCATGCTGAAGCTTTGGGCAATGTGTGCCGAGCTGCGCAGCCCCATGGCTCCGCTGGCCCGTGTGCTGGTGCATAACCTCTGCATCGACTATCTGCGACGTCATCATTACACGCTGAGCATAGACACTACCGACGTGCCCGACCTCAGTAATGCCTCGGCCGACATCGAGCGGATAGAGCGCATGATGGCCATAGTGGGCATGCTGCCGCCTGCGCAGCAGATTATATTGCGCCTGCGCCATATCGACGGCATGTCGATGGCCGACATAGCAAGGCTTACGGGCGGAACCGAAGCTGCGGTGCGCAAGGCGCTGAGCAGGGCCCGAATGGCCGTGAAAGAGCAGTATTTGCATAATATGTAACGACTTTATACATAACTACGGATATGAACGAACGTAAGATAAAAGAGATAGAAAGGCTTATCGGAAAATTCTTCGACGGAGAGACGACGCTCAGGGAGGAGCAGCGGCTGTACGAGTTTTTTGCCCG
The DNA here is from genome assembly GCF_057607445.1 of Xylanibacter sp. Classification (NCBI taxonomy): domain Bacteria; kingdom Pseudomonadati; phylum Bacteroidota; class Bacteroidia; order Bacteroidales; family Prevotellaceae; genus Xylanibacter; species Xylanibacter sp. Next base: position 309,293 of record NZ_DBLZAX010000003.1, read on the forward strand.
CCGCAGCGTGCCCGCCCGTCTTCAAGGCTATCGCGAAGTGTTTGCCGGCTTTGCCTCTATGCAGGCCGGAGAGCCCCGCCGTCTGAAGTTGCGCCGCGTGCTTATGCGTGTGGCAGCCGCGGCGGCCGTGGTGCTTATAGTGGTGTCTGCCGTGGTGGCTTATGCCGGCTATCGTGAAGACAGGCATCTGGCAAGGCTCTACGGCGGCAGTTATGTCATAGAGAACGGCCACCGCATAGACGATCTCAGCGAGATAAAGGACGACATAGAGAAGGCTCTCGACGATGCCGGACGCATAGAGCGCCGCATCAGTTCGGCAAATGTTGCGGATAATGCGGAGCAGGAGGTGCTCAACAGCATTGACGACCCGTCAGAGCGCAGGCGCATAAGCGAGATGTTGAACGATTAAAAATAATGTAACCATGATACGCAGACTGATTCTAATATTGTTTTTTACCTTAGGCACGCTGCTTGCCGCCATGGCCCAGAACAGCATCGACAGGCAGGTGGAGCGCTATTCGGCGATAGGGCAGAGCAGGTTTACGTCGGCAGTGGAGCGCGATCCGCGCACACGCAGGGTGCAGAAGGTGGTTAAGGTGCTCGAGCTTTACGATAAGGGTGTAAAGGCCCTCATTGACGCGTTCAAGGCTGAATCGTCCAACGGCGACTTCACGGAAAAGCGCGACAGCAAGGGCCTCACGATGATTCTTACCACAAGCCGTCCGCGTCAGAACCGTGTCTATATGCTTAAATGCGACTCGCCTTACAGCTTCGGTGCGTACGCCGGCAGTTACGGACACGCCAAGGTTACGATAATAATAAGGTATAAATAAAAAAACGCCCGTGGCCAATTGCTGCGGGCGAATATGTTTCTTTGGCCGCTGTCTTGCGGCAGGCATGCCGGCGTGGCATGCTTATTATGCTTTTGTTACAGTCTGATTAGTCTTACTCTCGACCAGAGATTCTGATTTCTTTATGACCGGCTCCGGGAGCTGTTTATGTCGTTGAGGCATCTTATGGCCATGACATATCATGCTCTCGGAGCCGGTCTGGCGTTTGTCTTTCGGCTTCTTCTGCAGGAATCTCCATGCCGCTGCTTCACAAGTTTACTTTATTCTTTCGTTAATAAGAAACTGGTTAAACTGGTCGCGGTATCCGTTGAACACGTTGATGTCCACTTCACCGGTTATTCCGCTAACCCTTCCGTCGGGGCACAGCTGCCAGAACACCAGTCTCACTTCGGGCTTATATTCGCCGTAGCGCGCTATCCACACCATGTAGTCACGCATGAGGTCGGGCGCTTCGGGCAGATATTGGTTCACAAACTGCTGGCTGACATACAGTATGGGCTTCACTCCCGTGCGCTGTCTTACGATGTTTAGCCACGTGCGTATGCGGCTGAACATGGCAGCCGGACCGCCCATGGCCTTTACCTGCGACGGCGTTGGCTCTACGTCGAGCACCGGCGGGAAGTCGCCTTTGCTGAAGCGCGAGTGCTTCAGGAAGAAGTATGCCTGCTTCGATGCCTGCGAAGTGTGCGAGAAGAAGTGGTAGGCGCCGCAGTGTATGCCGTACTTCCGTGCCTGCTGATAGTCGGACAGATAGTATGGATTGCGCACGCTCGTGCCTTCGGTTGACTTTATGTATACGAACGACACGGGGTAGTCTACGGTTCCGCTCACTTTCTTGCGGCTTATTTTCCCAAGGTGTGTTATGCGCACTTTGTTCCAGTGAATGGGATATTTCTTGCGTCCCTTGCCGTGCTGGTAGCGCGATATGTCAATGCCGTAAATCCTTTCGGCCGTGTAGGTCAGGCGCTCGCCGCGGAATTTTCCTGCCTTCCATTCGCCTGTACGGGCTTTTCCGGCAGCGCTCATGGAGCATCCGAAGCCGCTGTAGAGTCCGTCTTTCCAGTTGCCGTTGTAGAAGCTGCCGTCCTTGCCGAAGTATATGCCGTGGCCTTCTTCCACCAGTTTGCCGTTAAACTCGCCGATGTAGGTGCCTGCCGAGTCGTTTCTGATGCCTCTGACAAGCGAGTCGGCTCTCCACATACTTGTCACTGTGCGTCCCAGCGAGTCGGTGGTCTGGCCCAGTCCGTCGCGCTTTCCGTCTTTCCATTGTCCGCTGTAGACTATGCTGTCCTTAAATGTCAGCACGCCATAGCCGTTGTATTTGCCGCCCGAAAGTTCTCCGCGGTAGCAGTAGTCGCCGTTCTTCACGACGCCCGTGCCCTCGGGAGTCTTTACCGAGCATGCCGACATGAGCAGCATTGCTGCGGTTGTAGCTATATAAATAAGTTTCTTCATGGCAGCAAGTTTTTAAGTGCTAGGCCGAAGTTTCCCGTGCCTGTTATTCTTCCGTTATAGCTTATGCCCATCATGCGGCCGTCCGACGTATATATGGCAGCCCCGTTTGGAGCCAGCATCGGCGGAATGTCGTGGCGGCTTTTGCCCGTTGCCTTGCCGCTGAATGTGGTCGCCTTTGCCCCATTGACGTCATAGCGGTTGAGCATGCAGCCCGGATATGATGCCACGATGATGCCTCTTTCTGCATCTGTCGCAGGCGTAAACCACTGGTGAAGATACGTCGGCGATACGTTGTCGGGCGTTTGCTTGTCTGATGTCTGTATTATTCTGAATGGCTTTTCGCTTGCAGGAGTTATCGTGTTGCAGGCTATTTTTACGGTGTGTCCTGCCGTGTCTTTATGCAGCAGGGTGTATTTGCTCACCAGTCTTATGGCTGCATTCTTGGCCGTTTGGGCTTTCCTGATGATTTCTAGGGCTTTTTCTGCCTGTTCTTTCTGCTGTTTCAGCCGTCCGTCAAGATAGGCCATCGTGTTGTATCCGTCGTCGTTTACGTTGTGGACGCTCAGATAGTATCTCAGTTCCTCGTCCTTTTTGCTTAGCGATTTTATAGCACTTTCAAGTCTTTCGGCCGTGTTCTTTATCACGTTTCCGATGTTCTTGTTTGCAGCTGCCAGTGTCTTGTAGGCCATGCTGTCTGGGGCGGTTGTCAGAATCATGCCGTGACACGACGGCATGAAGGCATACTTGTTCACCCAGCAGCCGTTGATTATGCTACGCTTGGTTACCGACGAGTCGGCCGAAAGCATGATGTTGTCAGACATGCAGCTGTCTGTCAGCGCGTCGAACCATGCCACGGGCTTGCCCGAAACCGTGAGTTCGTAGTAAGACTTGTGCTCAATCAGCGCAGCCCCGCGTTCCATCTTTTTTGTTGAGCGCGGCATTAATGACATGACGTATATAACAACTACAATCGCCACCGGCACTGCCGGCAGCGATTGTAAGATTATACGTGATGTTCGCTTTCTGTTAGTCGATTTCTTCATCAGCCTCGTAGCCTCCCATCTCGCGGATTGCATTCTTCAGCATTGTGTACTGCTTGAACAGGTCGTTTACGGCCTCTTCGCCCTTTGTATAGTCGTGCATAGGGCTCTTCAGGTAGAAGCTGAGGAAGCGCTGTATGCCGTAGCGTCCGGCTCTTGCTGCCAGGTCGCTGAGCAGACAGAGGTCGAGCAGCAGCGGAGCTGCAAGGATAGAGTCGCGGCAGAGGAAGTTTATCTTTATCTGCATCGGGTAGCCCATCCATCCGAAGATGTCGATGTTGTCCCATCCTTCCTTGTTGTCGTTGCGTGGAGGATAGTAGTTGATGCGCACCTTGTGGTAGATGTCGCCATACAGGTCAGGCTGTTTGTCGGCTTTGAGTATTGTTTCGAGTGTAGACAGCTTGCTCACTTCTTTTGTGCGGAAGTTCTCTGGCTCGTCGAGCACAAGACCGTCGCGGTTGCCGAGGATGTTGGTTGAGAACCAACCGCTCATTCCGAGGCAGCGTGTGCCGATGATAGGAGCAAATCCACTCTTAACCAGTGTCTGTCCTGTCTTGAAGTCCTTGCCGGCGATAGGCATCTTGGTCTTCTCGGCCATTTCCCACATTGCAGGTATGTCCACAGTTGTGTTAGGAGCACCCATTATGAAGGGAGCGCCCTCTGCGAGTGCGGCGTAGGCATAGCACATAGACGGTGCGATGTGCTCGCGGTCGTCTTCCTTCATTGCTTTTTCAAGAGCGGCGAGCGTGCCGTGTACCGGCTCATATACAGGTACATAGATTTCGGTAGATGCAGCCCAGATAACAACGATTCTTGCGCAGCCGTTTTTCTCCTTGAATGAGCGTATGTCCTCGCGCAGCTGTTCAACCATTTCCCAGCGTGTGGCAGCGTCTTTCACGTTGTCGCCGTCGAGTCTTTTGGCATAGTTCTTGTCGAAGGCAGCCTTCATCGGAACTATCTGCTCAAGCTCTTCACGCACGGGGTTGATGTCTTTCTCCTTGAGCACCTCGGCATACATTGCTGCCTGATATGCGTTTTGGGGATAAACGTCCCATGTACCGAATACGATGTCGTTGAGGTTAGTAAGCGGAACGATGTCTCCGTATGCGAGATATTTCTTGTTTTCGCCTTTTCCGACGCGTATTTTGTCATACTGTGTCATTGAGCCTACAGGCTTTGCAAGTCCTTTGCGGGCCATCAAAACACCGGTCATGAATGTTGTGGAAACGGCTCCACAACCGACCACTAAAATACCCAGTTTACCTTCTGCAGGTTTTACGTTTGCCATTTCTGTTTCTTTTTAAAAATTTTTATTATTGTTTTTTATAATCAGTTCCTTTCGTTTGAATTGTGCAAATGTAATAAAAACTTTTTATGATTTATTGGTTTTTATATATTTTTGTATACTTTTCGTTGATTTTGCCTTATTATGCCGTAAAAAAGGTATATGCGGTTTGGTTTTTCTTTTGTAATTTTGTGGCGGCATTGAACAATGCTTACAAAAGGCTTTGCCGTTTATGGCATGCCTTTCTTGGGGCACCGGCTGTTTGTGCTGCCATGCAGGCGGAGTCGGTGCCATGCCGCAAGGGGTGTCAGTGGCCCGTTTCGGGCGTCTGACAATGGAGCCCCTGCATAGTTTACACCTTATTATATTATATGTTATGGCTAAATTTAATTTTGACGAGATAGTCGACCGAAGAGGGAGCGACTGTGTTAAATGGGACGAGACAGATGTCGACGGCATGCTGCCGATGTGGGTGGCGGATATGGACTTCCGCACGGCTCCTGCCATAATCGAGGCGCTGCAGCGCCGTGCCGCGCATGGTGTGTTCGGTTATGAGCACGTGCCTCAATCTTATTATGCGGCCGTAGTTGGCTGGTTTGCCCGCCGCCATGGCTGGACTTTCCGTCCCGAATGGATAATTTACACTACGGGAGTGGTGCCGGCAGTGTCGGCTGTCATCAAGGCCGTTACCGTGCCGGGCGACAAAGTGCTGGTTCAGACGCCTGTCTACAACTGCTTTTTCTCGTCTATCCGTAATAACGGATGCATAATAGAGGAGAACAAGCTGGTTTATTCCGACGGAACGTATTCTGTTGATTTTGAGGACTTTGAGCGCCGCGTGGCTGATCCTTCTGTAAAAGCTTTCTTGCTTTGCAACCCTCATAATCCGGCAGGAAGGGTGTGGACGCCCGACGAACTGCGCCGCATGGGCGAAATATGTCTGCGCCACGGAGTGTTCGTTATTGCCGACGAGATACATTGCGACATAGTGATGCCGGGTTATAAGTATACGCCTTTTGCATCGCTGTCTGACGAGTTTCTTGCAAATTCGGCCACATGTACGGCTCCGACCAAGACGTTTAACATTGCCGGACTGCAGATAGCCAACATCATAGCCGCCGATGACACTGTCCGTAAGAAGATCGACCGCGCGATAAATATCAACGAGGTGTGCGATGTAGGTCCATTTGGCGTGGTGGCTCTTCAGGCTGCATATAATGAGAGCGAAGGCTGGCTCGACGAGCTTTTGCCGTATATCAAGTCTAATTATGATTACCTTTGCGACTTCTTTGCTGCTCATATGCCTATGCTTAAGGTGCTTCGTCTTGAGGGCACTTATCTCGTTTGGGTAGACTGTACGGCGCTTGGCCGCACGTCTTCAGACATTATCAGCGAACTGAAGGACGGTGAAAAGCTGTGGCTTAACGGCGGAGATATTTATGGAGAAACCGACCGGCCGTTTGTCCGCATAAACATAGCTTGTCCGAGAGCAACGCTTGTTGACGGACTTAACCGCCTGTTACATTATGTAGAGCGCATCGTTAAATGATGCGCTCTTTTTGTATATGTTCATGGACTTTTGGCGTTTCATTTTCCTGTTTGCGTAAGTTTCAGAAAGGGCAGCTTTTCTTTCTTTTTTCAAAAGTTATGCTTTTGCGTTCCGTTTGTTATCCTTTTATCGTGTAAAAGGTATGCTTTTGTCCCCTAAAAGGTGCCCTTTTGCAGACGGCTGTATGATATATATGTTTTGTGCCGGGCGTATAGCCGGCTTTAAAAGCCTATAACGTCCATTCTGTCAGCATTTTATGGCGTTGCTGACTGCCCGTATGGCTTGCCGCACAGCCTTGCATTTATCCTGCCGTTCATGAATATATCTGCTCCATGACAGGCCTGCCCGTAGCATCGGCTGTCGTAACCGGCATCCGGCCGGCTGTTTTCTTCCTTTGGGATTCAAACACCTTTAAATTCTGCCATCAGCCTTTGGCTTTTGCCATTATCGTATGATTTTCATCCTTCCCGTCCGGTCTTTTTTCCCGTTCCTGTGTCATAAGTCTGCCTATTTCTTTAGTAAAATATAATAATGTGAATGGTGTAAAATCCGCACTCAATATGTAAACGACTGTTAAAATGAATCTAAAATTAAAACTTTTTTCAGAAAACATTTGGCGGTTTGGTGAAAACCCCGTACTTTTGCATCCGCTTTTGAGAGCTGACGCTCCCTGAGCACTGAAGA